>JAFGBP010000058.1 GCA_016933095.1 Candidatus Woesearchaeota archaeon
CAGAATGGCTCTTGCCATTCGCACCAGCAAGCACCGGCTTGCCCGGTGCCAGAGGCTTCGCCTCCCGGCATGCGCTCACTATCGTTCGCTTAGTCCCACGCTTAATGATGACCGAGTCTAGAACCTTCGCGTGCAGGTCAGTCAGACTGCGCAGTGCGGCCTTTCTGGACGCACCCTATTTTGTCGGTCCTGTTTAAAGTCTAGTAACGAGGCTGCTAACCTGCATTATAGCCAAAGCCTCGAAGCCTCATTACCGGCTGCGTTGAAAAAGTGCACGGAGTAAGCATAGCTTACTTATGCGCAGAGCCATACTCTGCTGCGCATGGGCGCTCCTTCAAGAAACTTATACTGGTAATCTAGACTCTGCAAATGATTCTTTCTAATGCGCGATGAGCGCCGCGCACTAGAGACTTTCAACGCAGCCCCTCATTGCCGTTACATTTTTATACTATTAAGCTCAAGAGTTGAAGAAAGCAAACTATTCGGTGGAAAAGTGAAAAGAGGGAGACTAGCAGAGGTAAATCTATCTTTAATCCGCTTAGGCCTGGCTCTAAAGCTCTCTCATCTTCTCATCGCCGTGCTTCTTATCATCCTTTTTTCAGCTTTCTCCTTGGCAGCATGCGACCCTGCGCAGGCCATAACCATAGATAAGTCCCTCACCAAGTTTTACCTCCACGCAGACACCCGGTTCAAGCATGACTTCAACCTTACCGGGCAGCCAGAGACAGGAGTACAATACGCGTACTCGTTCATCCAAGGATACTTGTCAGGACTCCAACTCTCACAAGGAGGAATCCTCGAGCTGCTCCCAAACCCTGCGGAGACAGGGACGACCATACTGGCCCTCATCGCTGTGAAAGGGGAATGCGCAGACACAGCCATCCTTACCTTTCAAGTCTCGTCAGGGCCGATGATAACGCAATTCTCGCCG
Organism: Candidatus Woesearchaeota archaeon; assembly: GCA_016933095.1. GTDB lineage: Archaea > Nanobdellota > Nanobdellia > Woesearchaeales > SM23-78 > SM23-78. The sequence goes on from JAFGBP010000058.1 coordinate 932, forward strand.
TCAAACTATTACGTCGACATGAACCTCACCCAGAACATGACTTTCTCCATCACTGCAGAATCGAATGCGCAGGACAAGACCCTGACGTACGAGTGGCTGCTTGACGGCCAAAAGGTGTCTGAAGGATTCCCGGAATTTGTCCTCGCAACGGGTTATACGCTTCATGGAGACCATGAATTGACGGGGAGAGTGATTGATTCGCAGGGCTTGTTCACTGACCAGGACTGGACGCTTCACATACGCAAAGTAGACCTTTCTCCAGTGCAGCTCAAAGAGATTCCTGGCGTGACGCTCTACAAGAACACCCTGATGGGGGCCTACAACCTTAGGGATTACTTCTATGATCCTGAATATGGGAGCATGAGTTTCTATTACAAGAAGGTTTTGCCTCAATACAGCAATATTACCTATGCTAACGTCAGCGTCAACATTGATTCCATAGGGTATATTACTTATTATCCCGAGACTAACAGCACGGGATATGCGTATTTCATTTTCAGCGCAACCGACGACCAGGATCTCACTACTGAGAGCAACATCGTAAGAGTAGATGTCCTGAATGAGCAGCCAGTCTACCAGATAAACTCCACGCAGAAATCCTATTTCTGCGGAGATTACAGCTGCAACGCGGAGGAGAACTGCACGACTTGCCCTTTTGACTGCGGCTTCTGCGACAAGGGGGACATCCAAGGATGCCTCTCCCAGTGGAACTGCACTGAATGGATTCCTTGCACGCCTGAAGGAAAGCAGAACAGGAGCTGCAATGACATCCACAACTGCGGCGATGACCGCTCCATGCCTGATACTGAGAGAGAATGCGAATACATCGGCAACTGCACCGACGGGCTCCAAACTGGGTTTGAGGAAGGTGTGGATTGCGGAGGCCCTTGCGAGCCCTGCCCAACCTGTTATGACGGCATCATGAACCAGGGAGAGGGAGGAGTTGACTGCGGAGGCCCTTGCGAGAAGAGATGCGAGCAATGCGAGAACGGAAAGAAAGACGGGAACGAGACTGACGTTGACTGCGGCGGGCCGTCCTGCCCTCCTTGCGATGGAGACAAGGCTTGTCTTAAGAGGACTGACTGCATAAGCCTCAACTGCACTTACCTCGTGTGCGGGTTTGCGTCATGCTTTGACCTCATAAGGAACCAGGGAGAGGGAGGGGTAGACTGCGGAGGCCCTTGCGAGGCGGTTTGCAGCAATTGCAGCGACGGCTTGAAGAACGGGAACGAGCTTGGAGTTGACTGCGGAGGCCCTTGCAAGCCTTGCCCGAACTGCGGCGACGGTGTAAAGAACGGTGATGAGTGGCTTGTGGACTGCGGAGGATCATGCCCAAGATGCAGCATGTCTGAAATCTTCTCTACCTACTTCTTCTGGTTCATAGGATTCTTTGCCGTATTGGCGGCGGCTTTCATATTTGTCATAGGATACTTTTTTTACCTGCTCTACAGCCCTGAAGAGGCAGAGCGGCTTTATGGCAACAACGTGATATTCGTGCTGCTTACAGAGTTGCATCATTTCAGCAGGGTATGCAGGCGCTTGATAGGTAGGAGAGGTTTCATTTCAAAGGAAGACTATGCCTTTTACAAGGACCAAATAATGAGCCTTGTTTCAAAGGAGGCATTTTCGAACAATGATCTGTATGAACTGATCATAAAAGTGCTCAGCGACATGCTCAGCCTGCCTGCTGACTTCGACGACGCGATGTTCTATAGGAGGATAAGGTCGGTCAAGGTATCTCCCTTCATCAAGGTATTGCTCGTCGGATTCTACAGGCGCTCTACAATCCTCTCTAGGGACATCTTCATCCCGACAGAGGAGCAGGAAGACTTTGTAACAGAGCTCAAGTTCCTGCTATTGGAGCTCTCAAAAGCCTGATCCGAAGGCCTAAGGAGAGGCTTCTCAGAAGGCTTTCTATGTGCTGGCTGGCCTTGGAAACAGTCCCTGCCTTCTTCCTCGGGATCCGACCTTTTCTCGACGGTAAAAAGCCCTCATACAATGTCATATTTCCGTGATTTTTATGTCCCTTTGCGGAGATAGTTTTATAAACAGGAACCACATGACCTCTGCAGTAGAGACGCACAGGGAACACACATTAGCTGTCGAAGACAAGATGATGCATGAATGCTTAAAGCATTGACAACAACTAACACCACAACAAAAGAACTAAATCTTCAAAACCCGATAAGATATATTTCTGGGAGTCGATATCCGTGGCAGATGAGATAATCAGCAGTATAAATTTAGAGGAGGAGATCCGTTGGTCTGAACACCGTGACGGGCGGTTCCCGAACTATTCCATCTGGCTTGACGGATCATGCCTGGATCCAACAGCCCATGACTATGAGCCAGGCGGCCCTTACAGCAATTTCAACCACCACGCAGGAGTCGACGGCACTATAACAGACTGCACGGCCGCGCAGGTCAAGGATTTCATCAAAGCAAAGAAGCTCCGCCGTTACAGGCCAGATCACCATGACTTGAAAGTAATCCTGAGGCACAACCGATCGCTCGACCAGGATGGTATGCTGGCCGACTACCTCTTCAGGCGATACTACCTATTCGAGAGGCAAAGGACCCCTGCTAATCTCGCTGAATTCGTGGAGATGGAGAACCATAAAGACAAGACAAACGGTTCATATAACTATGATCCATTCGCAGTTCGGAACATGAGGCAATATTGGGTGTATGAACCCTACTCCTTGGCGCGCAAGAAAGGATGGCTTGAGAGCATGGATGCCAAGGATTACATGGATATGATGAAGGAAGTCCACTGGAGACTCGATGAGCTGCTTGGATTACCAGACCAGACGGTCGGCAGGGCAAAGACAATCCCTCCAGACATAGACTACAAAGTTCTCGATCAGGGCGACGGTTGGATCATGATATCAGATGCAGGCATGGAAGCCCGGGGATGGCTCTTCAGGCACAAGAAAGACCATCCAGACCTGAACAAGCTAGTGGTCATCATGATGCGGCAGAACGGACACGAAGGCATGATCATCTCAGCGGCAAAAGCGGAGGATGACGTGGACTGGGACCTGCTAGGAGCTGCTGAAGAGCTGAACCGTCTTGAATCAAAGATATGCCTGCCAGAGAAGAAGTCAGTATTGACCGCCGATGAGTATCGGACATCCGATGCTTTCCTCCAGGATTCAACATCAGGATTGTGGCTTCCAAAGCAGGAACGGGAAGAACAGCTCACTAAAGGATGCAGCCTGACCGACCCCGCTAAGTGGCCTCCGGGTGCAGAGCCAGTGATAACCGATAATAACCTCTGGGGTGGAAGAAACAACGTAATAGGCTCGCCGTACATCTCAGGGACCTTCCTCACCACCTTCTTCGGGTGGCAGCTGATAAGGGATGTGCTCCTCAAGTACAAAGGGCCTCGCTTTGAAGAAGACTTGAAGGAGCTTGAACACCTTCCGTATGACATTCCTGAATCGTCAAGCCCGCCATGCAGGTCATTGTACCCTGATTGAAGCTTTCTCGCAATAAGATTTAAATAAAAGCCATTCCTGATTCATCTATACTGGGTGATCTTATTGAGACTTATTGCTGACCTTCACATCCATTCCCGCTTCTCAAGGGCTTGCTCTACTGACCTGACGATAGCGAACATCGAGAAGTGGGCTAAGGTCAAGGGCGTCGGATTGATGGGGACTGGCGACTTCTGCCACCCGAAGTGGATCGAGGAGCTGAAATCGAGCTTGTCTGACGACGGCACAGGGGTATTCAGGACCAAGAGCGGCTTTCCTTTCATACTGCAGAACGAGATCTCGCTGATCTACACCCAGGGAGGGAAGGGAAGGAGGATTCACTTGGTAGTGCTGGCGCCTTCTTTTGAGGTTGTTGACAAGATAACAGGGTATTTGAAGACTAAGGGCCGCGTCGACTACGACGGAAGGCCGATATTCAACATCTCATGCATCGAGCTTGTGCGCGAGATGAGGATGATAAGCGAAGACATCGAGATCATACCGGCGCACGCCTGGACTCCGTGGTTCGGCGTGTTTGGGAGCAAGACAGGCTTTGACACGCTCGAAGAAGCGTTCGGAGACCAGGCTAAGTACATCCACGCGATAGAGTCTGGGCTCTCATCAGACCCTGAGATGAACAGGAGGCTTTCGAGGCTTGACAGCGTGAAGATCGTCAGCTCCTCAGACTCTCACAGCTACTGGCCGTGGAGGCTTGGAAGGGAAGCCACTATATTTGACATGGAAGAATTGACGTATGCCGGAGTGATAAAGGCCCTAAGGACTGGAGACGGGCTTGTGGGGACTATAGAGGTCGACCCTGGATACGGAAAGTACCACGTCGATGGCCACCGGGCGTGCAACGTCTCTATGATGCCTGAAGAATCGAACAAGATAGGTAAGATATGCCCTAAGTGCAAGCGGCCATTGACAATAGGAGTCCTCAACAGGGTTGAGGAATTGGCTGACAGGAAGGAAGAGGAAGGAAGAGCGCTCGCTGAAAAGAACGACAAGTCCTACAAGCTAATCCCGCTTCACGAACTGATCGCGGCCCTGCGAGGGATAGGCATGGCGACTAAGAAAGCCTGGGCAGAATACTACACGATACTCAAAGCAGGCAAGAACGAGTACGACATCCTTCTCAATGCAAGCGAAGAGGATCTTCTGAGAGTCACTTCAAAAGAGATGGCAGACCTAATCCTCAAGAACAGGAAGGGAGAACTCACAGTCAACCCAGGATACGACGGGGAGTACGGCACGTTAGAGCTTGAGGGCATTTCAAAGGCAAAACCAAATTCATCGAGCGCGCCCAGATCCAAAGCATCATCCAGTGAGGGCGCGGACGAAAAAGAAGCTGTCTCAGAGAAGCCGCAACAGACAGGTCTAAAGCAATTTTTCTAAAAGATTGTACTCTATACTATGTTGTATTGCTATATTTTCAATATTGGATAATCATAAATATCACATTATCATTCATCCTTTAATGGCCAAAGTGGATTGGAGCCTTAATGAAGGAAAGATAGTATATACAAACGAGAGCTATGACCCGCAAGACGATGAATATGATGTTTACGATTTCTCCATGAAACAGGAAAAGATCAGGAACTCAATAGAGGAGCTGAGAACTAAAGGTTTAAGTGTTGGGAAGACTGAGGAAGGGCATCCTATCCGCTTTGAGCTCAAGAGATCAGGTCTTGAGGGTCAGGTTCACTTCGTATTTGAATGCGTGCCAAGATGCGGAGGGGCAAACTACGCAATAATACATGACGCGATAAGCCTGGATGACCTTGTAGCTTTAACAGAAGGGAAGAAATCAATATCTTCTTGATCCTCTGGGCTATAGCCAATCTTTTCTCTTGAAGTAATAAAGCATACCTCCTGCAATCGACAGGAATATGCCCCAGATGAAGAGATAACCATACTTCCAGGCCAGTTCTGGCATGAAGTCAAAGTTCATCCCGTAAACTCCTGTGACGAACGTCAAGGGAATGAATATCGACGAGAATATTGTGAGGACCTTCATGATCTCGTTCATGCGGTGGCTCATCATGGATAAGTATATGTCCAACATGTTGGCAGACATGTCCCTGAAGCTCTCAGCAGTATCCATGGCCTGGATGGCGTGGTCGTATAAGTCGTTCAGGTAAACTTTTGTCTGCTTCTTCCAGATCCTGGAATCGCTCTTGATCATGCGATTAACCATGTCCCGCAGAGGCCAGATTGTCCTCCTTAGGTATATGAGCTCTCTCTTCAGCTTATGGATGTTGTTTAATGTGCTCTGTTGAGGATCATCATTCAAATCCTCCTCGATGCTGACGATACGATCCCCTATCTTCTCAAGGACTCCGAAGTAGCGGTCGATGATGTTGTCAAGAAGAACGTATGCCAGGAAGTCGGCTCCCATCCTGCGAACCCTTCCCTTGCCAGTCCTGATGCGCTCCCTTATGCCGTTCAGAAGGTCTCCGTCACGCTCCTGGAAGCTAAGCACGAAATTATTCCCGACGACGAAGCTCACGTGGTCAGCCACGACCTCATTAGTGTTGTCATTGTATGAAAGGATCTTGACGACGATGAACAAGTACTTGTCGAAACTTTCGAAGTCAGCCCTCTTGCCAGTGCTCGCGATGTCTTCCTGAGTCAACGGGTGTAGGCCGAAGTAGTTGCCAATCTTTTCGATCACGTCAGTTTGGTGCAGGCCCGCGATGTCAAGCCAGGTCACGCTCTTCTTCCTCTTGAAAGGAAACGCGTCATCCACCTTCTGGAGCCGCTTTATCGTGACAGACTGAGGAGTATAATCAATGAGCCTGAACGTCGGAGTCTCAGCATACTGCACTCCTGTGAAGACGACGCTACCTGGAGGAAGACCAAGCTTTCCAGACGAGCGCTTCATCAGCTTCGAAAAGTCAAACACCCGAATACACCTCTTTTTTTACTCTCTAAAAACCAGAAATGTCGATGATGATATATAAATGTTTTCACAAAAGAAAAGATAAACGCCGCGACCCGGATAGTAGGAATCCTCGCGGATTCCTTGATCCGACTCGCGTCTTCGATACGCTACGCCACAGCTCGGATTTGAACCGAGAATTCCGTAAGGAACCGGTTAACTCGATTTCTGTTCGAGACCGGCGCAATACCGAGTTATGCGACTGTGGCATGCTTGCATGCCTAAGGACAGCACTCAAAAACGCGAAGCGTTTTTGTCAATGCGACCGTGGCATTAAAAAATTTCCAATTTTTGAATGGCGCGGGCGTGCTAAGGAACGAACGTTCCTACCCTGTGCGACTGTGGCATATCCTTTAAGAAACCGCTCTCCTTTAAATGGATTTCTACATCGGCTGCGAGAATGAGAAAAAAAGAAGAACGAGGAAAGATGAAAGAGTTTGATAAAAATAATTTGATGTCAGCGCTTATGCTGGCACCTTGAAGACCGGAGGCCTGTTCCTGTCAACAACGACTACGTTGAAGGTCTGGCTCGTCTCGAGCTGTCCGTCGTTTGCGACGACAGTGACTGTGTACTCGCCAGCGTCCTCGTAGGTCGTCCTGTAGGTTGCGCTGTTCATCCATCCCTTGACAGTGACCTTGACCTTGTCCCCTTCCCTGTCATAGACGTCGATAGGGAGGTCGATGGTCTCGCCCTCGTAGACGGTTATGTCTGCGATCGTCTTGATGGTAGGCGCAGTGTTCTTCATCTTGATGACTACTGTGACTTCCTTCTTCTCGACGAGCTTGCCGTCGGTAGCCACTACGCTGACCGTGTGGGTGCCTGCGTCGCCGATCTGGGTCTTCCAGGTCCCGTCATCATTGAAAGGCTCTGAGTACGTGACTGATACGCTGTCGCCGTCCGGGTCGCTGACCTGAGGCGAAAGGGTCACGATGTCAGTCTCCATTGCCGAGACTGAGTCGGACTCTAGATCCACGCTTGGAGCCCTGTTCTTGTTAAGGACTGTTATCTCAATGACCTTTGATGCTTCCTTGTACTTGTTCCTGGCCTTTATGAGGGTCGTGTACTCGCCTGCATCTTCAAATGTCGTCTGGTAAGTCGCTTCCTTCATGAATCCTGAGAACTCTACTATCGTCTGTTCGCCCTCTGGGTCGTATATGTTGCAGTTGAGGTTGATCAGGTCTCCCTCATTCACGGTGAGTGACTCTGGGCACTCGATCACAGGCGCCTGCTTTGCCTTGTGTATTATGACTGTGACTTCCTCTGTGGTGTTAGCCTTGCCGTCGCTGGCCGTGACCATCACTGAGTACTTGCCTTCATCCCCTTCCTTAGTCTGCCACTTACCGGCACCGCTGAAAGGAGGCGTGAAGTAGTAAGTTATGACGTCGTTGTCAGGGTCGACAGCTTCTGGCTTAAGAGTGACCAGGTCGCCTGCTGTCGCTTCGACTACGAAGCCGTTCTCAGGCATTGCAGCGTCGTTATCCAACACGACTGTCTCCTCTACAGTTCCATCTGTAGGGCTCTCGATGACTTCTCCAGTCGGCGTGATCTGTGCTATCTCCACCGGGAGAAGGGTCTCATTCTGCTCTTGCGGCACCTGCTGGCAGCCTGCAACGAGCATTGCTCCTAGAACGAGCAAAATCAATAACGCATCTTTCCTCATTTTGCATAACCCCTCAATTTTCCTTAAAATCTAAGATTTTCTACTGGAATGATATGGGTTCCATATATAAATATTTCTATCAGGCCCATTCTAGAGTAGAGACAAAACAGAGAATTTAAGGCTTAGAAGTCCTATTAAATCTATGACTCTTCCTTCAGCCAAAGGCTTTGAAGCTCCTTCAACAGCTTCTCCTGCTTCTTGCTGAGCTTTGTAGGCACTTCGACGTTGATGTGCACGAGAAGGTCGCCGTGTCCGAAGCCATGCAGGTGCTTGAGACCCTCGCCCTTCATCTTAAGGACGTCTCCTGGCTGGGTGCCTGCGGGTATCTTGAGATTTGCCTTACCATCAAGGGTAGGAATCTTTATCTTGTCGCCCAATGCCGCCTGTGCGAAGTTGATGTCGATCTTCATCAGCAAGTCATCGTCGTCGCGCTCGAACACCTCATGAGGCTCTACGTGTATCAGGATGTACAAGTCTCCTGACGGGCCTCCGCGGTATCCAGCCTCTCCTTCTCCATTCACCCTGAGACGGGCGTTGTCCATGATGCCGGCAGGGATAGAGACCTCAATGGTCTTGGAAGCCCTGTTCCTCCCAGTGCCCTGGCACTCGTCGCACACGTCCTTGAAATTCACTCCGTTGCCCTGGCAAGCCCTGCAGCTCGTCGTAGTCTGGAATATGCCGAAAGGAGTCCTTCTGGTCTCCCGAACCATGCCAGAACCGTGGCATGTCGAGCAATTCTCCTCGCCATGGCCTCCCTTGCCCTCACACTTCTCGCAAACAGAATTCTTAGTGACCTTGATCTTCTTCTTGAGACCCTTATTGACATCCTCCAAGGTGATGCTCATCTCGTATATCAGGTCGTTTCCGCGGTTGGAGCGAGTTCTTCTCCTGCGGCTGCCTCCCATTCCGCCCCCTCCGAAGAACGTGTCGAATATGCTGTCGAAATCAAACCCTCCGCCAGAACCGAATCCAGAGAAGTCAAATCCTGAGAAGTCGCCGGCGCCGAATCCTCCATGCCCTGCGCCGGCACCGCCGTACTTGAAAGCGTCAGCCCCGAACTGGTCGTACTGCTGCCTCTTCTGGTCATCACCCAGCACGCTCGCTGCCTCGTTCAACTCCTTGAACTTGTCAGCCGCGTTCGGGTCATCCTTGTTCAGGTCAGGGTGGTACTTCTTTGCAAGCCTCTTATAGGCGGACTTGATCTCCTCCTTAGAAGCGCTCTTCTCCACGCCAAGGACCTTATAATAGTCTTTCTCCATCTTTCCTATCAAGCCAACGGACAATGATTATAAATCTTCCTCTTTTATGAGCATGAATAAAAAGTATGCAAAGAATATGTGGTGACTTGCGTCATCAACTAGATCCTGTAATGGCCTCCTGGGCTTGAATTGCAGCCGCCCCCGCATCGCGAGGCAGACATTCCTGAGTCATATATCGCGATGTAGGATGACGGCGTCCTTCTAGCATAATCCGAAAGCCTTGCTGATAACGGTTCGTAGCTCATAGGGATCACTTCTTCTTCTCGTCGTCCTTGACTTCCTCGAACTCTGCGTCGACGACCTTCTCCTTACCCTTCTTTCCATGGGAATGGGCTTCTGGCTCCTCGCCAGCCTCTCCCCCCGGAGATCCGCCTGCAGAGCCTTGGGCCTTTGCCTGTGCCTCGGCAGCCTTCTTGTAGAGCTCAGTCGACAAGTCCTGGATCTTCTTGTTGATCTCATCATACTTCGCCTTGATGGCAGAGGTATCCTTCTTTTCGGGTTCCAAGAGCTTCTTCAGCGCCTCAATCTCCTTCTTGACAGCCTCGACCTCCTTGGCATCGACTTTGCCCTCAAAGTCCTTGAAGAGCTTGTCGCTCGTGTAGACAAGAGTGTCTGCAGAGTTGATTATCTCAGCCTCCTCACGCCTCTTCTTGTCATCCTCAGCGAACTTCTCAGCGTCCTTAGCCATCTTCTCCACGTCATCCTTTGACAGGTTTGTGGAGGCAGTTATCTTTATGCTGGTCTCCTTGCCGGTTCCGAGGTCCTTTGCATGCACGTGCACGATGCCGTTAGCGTCGATATCAAAAGTGACTTCTACCTGAGGCACTCCTCTCGGCGCAGGCGGCAATCCCATGAGATCGAACTGGCCGAGCAGCTTGTTGTCAGCAGCCATGCTCCTCTCACCCTGGAAGACTCTGATAGTGACCGCGGTCTGGTTGTCAGCAGCAGTCGAGAACACCTGGCTCTTCTTCGTAGGGATAGTAGTGTTCCTCTCGATGAGCTTGGTGAATACTCCGCCGAGAGTCTCGATTCCAAGGCTTAGCGGAGTCACATCCAAGAGCAGGACGTCCTTGACCTCGCCGGCCAGGATTCCTCCCTGAATAGCAGCCCCAAGAGCCACAGCCTCGTCAGGGTTGACAGACTTGTCACCATCGCGGCCGGCAATGCTCTTCACAAGCGCCTGCACAGAAGGTATCCTTGTGCTTCCGCCTACAAGGATGACCTTGTTGATCTTGTCACTCGTGATCTTCGCATCCTTCATCGCGAGCTGGGTCGGCACCTTCAGCTTCTCCAAGATATCTGATATCATGCTCTCGAACTTAGCCCTTGAAAGCTCAATGTTCAAGTGCTTAGGACCTGCCTGGTCAGCAGTGATGAACGGCAGGTTGACAGTCGTCTTGAGCTTTGAAGATAGCTCAATCTTGGCCTTTTCAGCAGCCTCTTTTAATCTTTGATGGCTTACCTTGTCATTCCTAAGGTCGATGCCATCGCTCTTCTTGAACTCATCAGCCATCCAGTCGACGAGGATCTTGTCGATGTCGTCTCCCCCCAGGTGGTTGTCTCCGTTGGTCGCCTTGACCTCGAAGACACCATCGCCGAGTTCGAGAATAGAAACGTCGAACGTACCGCCGCCGAAATCGAACACCATGATCGTGTGCGCATCAGTCCTGTCAAGCCCATACGCAAGGCTCGCCGCCGTCGGTTCGTTAATGATTCGGACTACGTCAAGGCCCGCGATCTTGCCGGCATCCTTGGTCGCCTGCCTCTGCGCGTCCTCGAAATAAGCAGGGACCGTAATGACAGCCTTCTCGACCTTCTGGCCCAGGAAAGCCTCAGCATCAGCCTTCAGCTTCTGCAATATCATCGCGCTGATCTCCTGAGGGGCGTACTCCTTATCCCAGATCTTAACCTTGTGATCCTCACCCATGTGCCTCTTGATGGAGTAGACTGTGTGCTCAGGGTTTGAGATCGCCTGGTTCCTGGCCAAGCGGCCTACAAGCCTCTCTCCCTCCCGCGTCATAGAGACCACGCTAGGCGTAGTCCTCTCTCCCTCGCTAGAAGGGATGATAACTGGCTTTCCCCCCTCAAGGACAGCCACGGCGCTGAACGTTGTACCAAGATCAATTCCTATAATTTTTTCCTTTGCCATATTGCATAACCTCCTTATTGGGCGTTATCCTTAGATTCCTCTTTGTTCCCATTCACTTTATCATCTTCAATATTTTGTTTCTTCATTTTATCAGGCGCCGCCTGGCCGGATTTATCATCCAGATCCGGCGGCGTAAGATCATTATCGCTATGATTGCCATTATCATCTGATTCATCAGGGCTTGCGTCTTTGACAGGCTCTCCTGAAGGAGGTGCGCCCTCCCCTTTTCCCTTGGAGATCTTGACTTTTGAATGCCTGAGCACCTTGTCGCTGAACAAGTAGCCCTTCTGGAGCTCCTCTATTATCATATCCTTTGGCAGGTCGGATGCTTCCGCAATCAATGCCTCGTGCAGCCTCGGGTCAAACTTCTGGCCCTTGCAATCTATAGGCTTTAGGCCGTTCTCTTCCAGCGTGTCAGACAGCTGGGAGAAAATCAGCTTGACTCCCTTGTGGAACTCATCATCGGCGTCGTGATGCGCAAGTGCAAGCCCGAAATTATCAAGGATAGGAAGAAGACTCTTGATGAGGCTCTCGTTGGCGTGCTTGACAAAGCTTGCGTTCTCGCGATCACAACGCTTCCTATAATTCTCAAATTCAGCCTGCAAACGCTGAAGCGTGTCTTTCAGTTCGTCGGCCTCTTTGAGCAGCTTCTCAGTGTCTTGTTTATGATCATGCTTCGGATGCTTCTTATCCGCATCCTTCTTCTGCGCGTTGTCCTTGTGCGCGGGTCCTTTCTGGTCTTCCTTTGCTGTCATCTCTTATCCTCCGATGGTTGAAAAAATAAAAGAATATGAAAAATTATAAAAGAATTTTATTTGACCTCGACCTCTATCTTCTTCGGCTGATAGAACGGGAGGTTTATGGTGAGGACTTTGTTCTCATACTTGGCTTTTATACCATTCCTGTCCACGCCCGGAAGATAGCTCTCAAAAGCCGAATGCCTTACTTCATCCTGGCTTTTGATCCGGCTTGATACAAGCAGGGTGTTCCTGCCATAATCAATCCTTAACTCTTCTGGTTTCATCTTCTCAGATAATGGGAATGATACGACGTAGCTGTCGGCTTTCTTCTCGATATTCACCTTGTCGATATCAAAGGCAGGCTCGATTCTCTTTTCCAATCCACCATAGAACCTTGGCATTGCCGTGCCGAAGAAGCTTTGGCTCATCTCGTCCATGAATTCATCCATTCTTCGGAAGACATCGTATACTGTGACATCCCTTCCTTTCTGTGTCAGTGATTCCTGTGATTGGGTCGTCGGCGCTGCTGGCGCGTCTTTGGTTTCCTTCTCGTTTTTTTCTCCTGCCATTTCCAAATCACCTCTTTGGTTTATATTGGCCTCACTCTCTCGTTGACTTAAAATCAACGACGTTGAGGTTGGTTAGAACGAACTTATTTATATATTTTGCGGATTTGACCTCCCAGAAGACAAAGAAAAAGCAAAAGAATCTAAAGAATAGTAAAGAATAGATATAAAGAATATATATGAAGATAACCGCCGAATCTCACTCTTCAGATCAGCCACTCACCATCCTTCTGGATCACCTTGCCATCGACCCTAATCTCGCCGCCAGGGTATTCCGAAAGGTTCTTCAGATCAGGTCTCATATCGCAGACTAGGTCCCAGTGGTTGTCAGACCTGTTCTTGCCCCCTCCGCTGGATAAAGGCCTACCCTCGTACGAAGCCCCGACGGCCATGTGGATGGTCCCTCCGATCTTTTCGTCGAACAAAACGTCTTTCATGGGCCTCGTGATCTTTGAGTTGAAGCCGCAGGCGAACTCGCCGAAGCCCTTGGAACCTTCATCAACGTCCAGGGTGGTCTTGAGCCCTTGAGGGTTGATCCTGGCATCGTGCTCTACGATCCTGCCGTCCTTGACCTTGAAAGAAATCCCTTGTATCAGATTTCCGCCGCAGCCGCCAAGCGTCGGTGCCTGGAAGTATATCTGCCCGTTAATTCCATCCTCTACAGGACCCCAATAGACTTCACCGTCAGGCATGTTGTACTTGCCAGCGCAGATCTCTCCTCCGCGTCCCTTGAGGCTCAGGTGGAGGTCGGTGCGGATGCCATCCTTTGGATTCCCGACCAATAAATGGACGTCTTTTGCGCCGTCCAACGCATCCTTGACAACCCTCATCTTCCTGCTCATCGCCTGCCAATCCTCTCCGATCGTGCATCCGTAGATGAAATCCTTGAACTCAGACATCGTCATCCCGAGCCTGCGAGCGCCCCTGGCGTAAGGGAATGCGACCAGGTTCCACTTCGGGACAATCCCTTTGAAGGGATGGTCACGATACATCATGCTCTTTGCAGGCTTCTCGACTGTCTTCTCGAACTCAGCCACTCTCTTCAATCCGTCAGGGATACCCTCGTGGTAAGTGTTATAAGATTCACAGTTCAAAGTGATTACTGCATTGCACCACGTATAGACTTCAGCGCGCCTCTCAAACTCGCGTTGCCATTCCTTCATCTTATTACGCTCTACGAGCCCCCTGACATGGTCATAACTCCATGATAAGAGATCATATCTTGATTGCGCTCCTCGCTGGAAGGATTTCTCTTGCAGCAGGATCGCGTAATTCGCAAATACAGGACCCCCTCTTATCAATAACCGATCATTAGGCTTTATTCCTATAGAATAATCCAAAACAAGCGCTGCAAGCCTCTCGGCTCTCGTATCCGCTAATCTCATCTTCTGCTAACCTCCCTGTAACCAATAGATTTACCAAATTTACCAATGATCCAATAGATATGAACTTGTAAGATATGAACGCGTAACTTTTACTCTTCTTCCTCTCCCTCGTCGTTCCTGCACGACTCGCAAAGATATAATCCATCAGTCTCCAACAGGTCGTCAGAGTAGTTCTTGCACTGCTCGCATATGAAACCCTTGTCGTCCTCGACGATGTTCGTTATCACGGGCTTTCTTGCCCGCTCCTTTATCTCAAACTTCTCGACGACGATATCGAACAGCTGCGGCTGTATCTTCAAGATATCTTTTATAGTCAGGAATCCGACCATCTGGCCCTTATCAAGGACAGGAATGTGCCTTATATTGTAGTCGCGCATGATAGTCAACGCTTCGTAGATGTCCTTGTCCGGCGAGATCGTAATCAGCTCCCTGTTCATGATCTCATCAAGCCTCGTCGTTGCAGGGTCCTTCTCGACAGCCATTGCCTTCCTCACAAGATCCTGCTCAGTCACAAGACCATGCAGCTTGCCGTTCTCGACTACGATCAGGCTTCCCACATGCTTCTCGTGCATGAACTTGGCAGCATCAACCAGAGAAAGAGCCTTGTCGACAGTAATGGGACGGATAGTCATGCAATCTGCGACTCTATATCCTGTCTTCACCCGGAATTCACCCCTCACCTCAAAAATAGTCTCGTAAATCTTACAGAAAATGGTAGTGTGTGGGGGTTTAAAAAGTTAATGTGTAATTGGGGGTGCGTCCAGAAAGACCGCACGGCGCAGTATGACAATTGAACAGGCGAAGGCACTAGACTCGGCTAAACAGAATTATTCCGGATCAGCACGGAGCGCGGCCAGGAGATTCTGGACGCAGCCGTGTAAGATTAAGATATATTTCCTTGCAAGTCCTTTTTACATACTGGTCAGTATCCTGGGCTGCTTCCTCAAGTGCTCTTAGCTTTTTTCGGAATATGTGCTCGTGAAAGATTTCCCGTGTCAGCAGGATGGGAATTGGAAGTGCCACTGCTCCAGCAAGGTATTCCATTCCGATCTGCATTATCCCATGGTTCCTAAGATAAATAGCCAGGCCTGCTGCTGAGACAGGATAGATGTATCCGACGACAGATATTGTATGATTAGCCCTTGCGAGCAGCATCTTATCCCTCTCCACGGTAGTATATTCACAAACATCTAAGGTTCTTTGCGCAGCGCCGACGCCATTCAAGGAACCCACGATGCCTTCAATGTATTGGTCGAAGTCAGGGTCTACTTTCTCAGTCGGTTTGATCCTGCGAAGGAACGTGCCGTACCTCTCGAGCACCGGCTGGACGAGCTCCTCATAAGAAGCATTGTTCTGAAGCACTGCTTTGAATATTGGGTCTTTCTTAGCGTAAGCTGAGATGGCAGCTATTGTTTTCGCTCCCCGGAAGCCATCGATCTTATCTCCTCGGATTATATCTTCGATAAGCTTCTTTAAAGGCAAACGCATATTTTTTCCTGGCATGCCATTCAGCATGAATGCCTCATTTATAAATGTTACTCGTGAGTGGTGTCTAGAATAAGATTTATAAATTATCCTCTAATGCCCTTCTAAGAAACACCATGGAAGAACCGATAACAAAAATAGGCCTAGCAGGTGGCCAGAACCAATTGAAAAGCGAGTACGCCGTAAGCAGGAATATAAGAAGGCAGATAAAATACGCATTAAAGGCAGGAATAGATCCAGACCCCTGCTTCTTCAGGTCAGAAGCAAGGCCGGAGATGCTCAAAACCAACTTCTTGCTGGACAACGCTCCCATAGGATCCTACGGCCTCCTGGACGCAGTCCTCTCAGGCGCCAAGGAGATAGCTATCGTCGGAAACAAGGACACAGAGACCTACGTTGACCAGATGAGACGCTTCACCCAGACAGATGAGTTCCAACGCATCCTGACAGAGAGATACAATGAAAAAGGCATCATGCCAAGCGAACTCGAGCTCAAGTTTATCAACGAAGAGAAGCATGGAACAAGAGCCACCACTCTATTGCAGATAGCAAGTGCATTCAGCCAGAAAGGCAGCCCCCTATACCTTGAGGTGCCGACAGACACACCCATACCTTGCACGAGAAGTTTCATAATGGATCCAGAGACAAGGCAGGGATACGGGATAATGCTCTTCCTGAACGCGAAAGAAGTCGCAGGCCAATTCATCCAGCGAGGATACCACGCACTGCTCCAAGACCACGCAAACAGCCAGCTGATAAAAGACCTGGACGGGCTCCTGGAAGACGTAAGAGAAGACGGCCTGCTCCACGTGAAAGAGATGCAGGTGATGGCCCTTGACCAAAACCTGATAAGAAGCAACAAGGCCTTGTCAGGATACGTGACTGACGGCTTCTACTCCTCAAGGAAGAAGAACCTTGCAAGGCTCAAGATGCCGCTCCTCATGATAACCCTTCTCGCAGTCGACACTAGAGGATCTGCGTATTCTCCCATCACTTGGGCTAAATCCATGAAGAAAGGGACAAAGTCACTATTCATCATGGGATTTTATGGTGTCAACCAGCTCCAGCAAGCGATAAGATACATGCAATCAAGAGGGACAGATGACAAGATAGACCCTCCTATCGTGCTCTCAGACGTCGCAGAGACGCTCATAGACCACGTAATTGACTACAAGGCAAGGTCGAGGGTGAAAGCATGCAAATACGCGCCTTTGATCATAGATATTGACGGCCCTTTAGACCTGCTGCTCGCCCAGCAAGTCCTTGAGAAAGACAAGACCGTATACCCTCACCATGAGATGATGGGCGCTTTCAAAAGATTTGCAGCCTCAGAAGGAGGATGGAAATACGAACTCGCAAGGGATTGGCCTGCAAGAATAAACAAGGAGATAAAGAGATTCAACAAGATAATCTTGTCATACACTAACGAACACATGATTTCAGCGTCATTCGACTCTTCGGGAAGGCTTGAATGGAGGCAATACTCTGCAGAGCACATAGAGAAATACACTTCATTCCTGAAGAGAAGCCAGGAGCGCATAAGATCACTGGAAAGCAAAGCAGACACGCCATGAAGAACTGGGCATGATTACGAGTTGATGAGTATCTCGACGTCCTTCCCGAATATCGCTTTCAAGTCCTCGAAGATGGGCTCTTTGATGAAAGTCCTCTCAGGCATCTCGATGTCAGCCAAGACCTTCTCGTACTCCTCAAGAGAACTACCCCTTATGTGGGTGAGCGAGCCTTCTTTTGACAAGTCAGCCCTGCTGATCTCCTTCTGCTCAGAATCAAGGTCGTGGACCACGAAGGCGGTATTGCCGAGCAATATGACCTCACCGTACTTTTCGCCGTACTTAACATGAATCTTAGTCCTCTCAAGCTCAAAGCCGCGCTTTCGCTGTATGTGTTCGACGAGCACCCGGAGCAGTTCTCTTGAATCTTTTTGGATGTTCTGGACTTCAGTCTTTGAGAGCTTGCCCTTGTCATAATCAGCCTTGCCCTTGTAGATGCTCTTCAGTATACCCAGGAATTTCTCCGGGAGCACTCCCTTGTGGACTATGTCCTTCTCAAAGAGCTTCAACAGGTCACTGTCCTTGGCCTGCTTGACGCCCTCGAACCTCAGGACGTCGCGCACTACAGTCACCATGTTCTCATAGATGTTCTTGATGCTGTCCTTCTCCTTCCTAGTCTCGATCTCCTTGAAGAGCTCGGTCAGCCTCTTCAGATACTTCTCAGCATCCACTATCAACTTGTCTATGTCAGTGCCGTTGATGTTCTTCTGGGTGCCGTGCTCAAGCTCCTTACGCACGTTAATGTTGTTCCGAAGAATTGTAATGTACTCCTTCTCGAGAAGCTTCTCCTTCTTGACGAAAATCTCCTCCATTACAGAAGGAGTCTCCTTAGGAGTGGGCGGAGGGACCCCGTACATCATAAGGGCGGCCTGGCTTGGAGTGAGTATCGCGTAGAACGTGTCCTCCATGGCAATATCCTTAAGCTTAAGCTTAACACGGTCAAGGATCTGGTCTCCGGTGCTCATGAACATGTCAATGGCCTCAGGGCTTGGCTTGATGCGGCCCATCTGCAAGAGCAGCTTCCAAGGCATGAAAATACCCCTGTCATAGAGCGGGATACCATCGCGGAGGAAGGTGAAGAAGACAGGATTAGCCTCCTTGATACCCTCCCAGAAGTCAGTCAGGATCCAGACCTGGATGTTGATCTTATTCTCGATTCCAGTCATCTTGCCGGCGTCGATACCCATGCCGATTATGATCGCGCGAAGCTTGTCCTTCAACTCAGCCCTGGTCATCTTCTTGACATCAGTATCATCGATGATTATGCATACGTCGATATCAGACTGCGGAGTAGCCTTTCCCTGGACAAGAGAGCCCGCCAAGATATACGAGACGATGTACTTCTCGAACTTCTTCAAGACCATGGTCTTGTGGATCTCAGAGATCTTCAAAGCCGCGAGCATACCAGTGTCATGCACAGGAGCGCACAAGGCGAACATCTGGAGCATCTCATACCTGCCATCATAACAAGCCTGCCACACCTCAGTCAACAAGACCGTCTGGACAGCCAAGTTCTTATCGACCATCTCAGCAGTCTGCGAGATGACGCCGCTAAGCCTATCCTTCAACTCATCCTTAGTCATCTTCTGGCTGTCAGTATCATCGACGAGGACGAGGACGTTAACCTTATCCTTCCTCTCCTCCTCCTTGTCAGGAGGCAAGAGAGCGACGCCCATGATATAACCCTCGAACTTGGCCAGAAGCCTCTTCTTCAGCTCCTCAAGCCTGTCCTTGATCTCCTCAAGCTTCTTCTTGGCATCATCAGGGATCTGGCCAGCAAGCCGGTCAAGCTCATTGCTCAAACCAGAAGCAGGAGCCGGAGGCGCAGAATAATTGCCGCCCGCAGGCGCATCCTGTCCGCCTACACCCTTACCCAAATTAACATTAACATCATCGCTGCTGACACTCTGAATCTTCTTCGCATTCAACTTCTTAGCCAAGAAAAATCACCCCTCGATTCTTGAATATGACTAATAGCCTCTTCTAAAAGGAGAAGAAAGAAAGGATGTTTATAAAGGTTTTGCCACAGAAAGACTATTGTCAAGATATGAAAAATGCTTCAAAAAGAATTTAATAATCTGCACCAAGGATTCTTGCCAACGGAGACTTATTTGAAATACTCGCTAAAGTCCTTCCTGAACGCTTTGATGCCGCCCTTCTCCTTGTCCTTCTTTGCATTCACATATGATATGGCAAACTGCTTCTTCAATGGCGCAGGTCCCTTCTCCAAGATGTCATACCTGAAACCCTTAAGGTCATGCTTTCCTTCCTCATCCTTCTTTATCTCATCAGCCAGTCCCTTGAGGTATTTATTTATGTTATCCTCAGAAATCTGGTCCATGAAGGAATGCTGGACTTTCGAATGATAAGTGTTCCCGAAATTCTTGACGTGCGCATCAAAGACCTGCTTCGTGAAACCCTGGTTTAGGCCTGTTTTCATCATCTCATCCAAGTTGACTCCGTAGCTCTGAACAATCAGCTTATAATGATCAATCTGCATCTTAGCCGCCGCCTTAGCCTTAGCATCGGCTTTCGGATCCGCCAGAACCTTCAAGGGCTTCTCCAGCAGAGGAGCTATCTCATGAGAATCCTTCCCATGTATCAGCTTTATTCCTTCATCAATCTTCTTTGCAGCATGCAAAGCGACGTCATTCATGAACCTCTCAGCATAATCCGCAGGAAGCTTGTACTCTTTGTCCTGCAATGCTTTGATCTGGTCTCCAATGTCCTTCTTTCCAAATTCCTCTCTAGCCTTATCATCAAGGCTATCCTTGAAATGCTTCAGAAGAATAGGTATCCTGATGTCCTCGATGTACTGCTGCATCTTTGCCGCGTGTTCTGCGTGGTCATTGTGGGATGCGTGATTCATGTAATCGTTAATCATATCTTCAATTCCGCCCATAACTCATCACCTTGTGTTGATTTTTATGTTTATTTTACTTATTGTTGATGGATCTAACCCTTTGATAATCTTTGATAATGATTATCAACCATCTTTCCTGGTTTCTTCCTTGCCATGCCTAGCATTTAAATCTTTCGTTGAGGCTTTTAAAGGGTATTTGATCAGGCGTGATAGGCCGCGCTCCGTTCTCAACCAGAATCCTCTTGTTTAGCCGAGTCTAGAGATTCCGTCCCTTAGAGCGGCAAACTACGCAAGGCGGCCTATCTGCTGAGTGTTTAAAAAAGTTAACTTTATATAACCCGGAACTCATGGTTGTTGTGAGGTGAGCCTTTGGCAGATGCCCTATTGAAGTATGTCTCGGACCAGCTTAAGAAAGGCTATTCTGCAGAGCAGATCAGGAGCGTTCTCATAAGGCAAGGCTATTCTCCAGCCATTGTCGATGGCGTCATGGACTCTGCTCTGAGGAACAAGATGGGCTCTCCATCCAAGGCTGTAGGAACTCCGAACCAAGGGTATGCTGGCAAGGATTATTCCGCTTACTCTTCATCTCCAAGCCAGAGGCCTGGCTCGAAGACTGTCATGATAATCCTTGCTGTCGTCGTCCTTGTAATAGTCGGCGGCGGTATTTTCTTGCTTCTCGGGCTCTTCAAGGGAGGAGCGGATCTCGACATGAGGGCGACCCCTGACAAGGAGTCTTTCACCCCAGGGGACGAAGTGGGTTTTGACCTCGACATCTTTGGCCAGGGCTTCAGCAACAAAGGAGTCACGCTCGCGTACAGGGTGTTTGATGAGAACGAGAACCTCATCGCCAGCGAGGAAGGGAGCGAGGTCATCAGCACGTCTGAAAGCTATCATAAGAGCATTGATCTCCCTTCGTCTGCAAAGCCAGGCAGGTATGAGATGAAGGTGTTTGCCAATTACGATGACAAGATTGCATCCAGCTCGTTCACCTTCCTAGTCGCAGAGAAGAGCGGGGCAGGCGAGACAACGACGCCTGATGAGACTTCTGGATCGTCATCTGATTCGTCTTCTGGAACAACCACAAAAGAGACGTGCAATGACGGAGTCAAGAACCAGGACGAGGATGGCATCGACTGTGGGGGCAAGTGCGGCGGATACTGGTATGATAACAGGTGCAATGCCATTACCGAGGAAGAGCGCGATGCGAGGAACGCAGAGGACGAACCAGCTAAGGAGAGCTGCTCTGATGGAGTCAAGAACCAGGACGAGACAGGAATAGATTGCGGCGGCACTTGCGGCGGGTACTGGTATGACCTGGAATGCCACACATCGCCGAAGCCTGAGGCTAAGGAGGCAGTCCTTACCTCTGTCAAGAGCACGGGTGCCCAGCTTATGGATATAAGGATGAAGGCTAAGTCAGACCCAGAAGGGGCTTATCAGGGCTGTGTGGGTTTCACTGATGAATCTATCAGGGACAACTGCATCAAGTCAGTAGCCCAGACGAGCAAGGAAAGCAAGTACTGCGATATGATAATATCAGACAACGACCGCGACTTATGCTACTATCCGTTCTTCATGGAAGGAGACTACACTGTGTGCGACAAGCTAACTCTCAAGGATAGCCTCCAGACGTGCGCGCAGCTAAAGCAGTTCTCAGGCATGACCCAGAACTTGCAGGCGCAAGCGACACTTGCATCCATCCCTGAACCAGAGACGCCCGAAGAGATCATCCCTGAAGAATCTGCATGAGCGAATCCTTTTCTAGAGAAATTCCCTGCCGATAATAAACCTAAACCCTTCTAAGATTAAGATAATAAAAAGCCAAAAGTTTAACGATTGATTCTAGCAGTCTAAGATATGACTGGCAAGAGCTCGGTCTTGAACTGGCGACTATACTGGCCGATGTAGTTCATCTCATCCAAGGCGATAATGCAAGCGCCTCTAGGCACGCTTCTAGTCACGTCAGGCAGCTTGATAGCGTAGAACTCAATATTGCTGCCGCTGTCAAGATCGTCTGCAGTGAACATGATAGTCCCGCCAGAATCAGGATCATCCCTCATGTCAAGCCCGCCCCACATCGCAGGCTTCATGTCAATAGGAGCTGAAGGGTACTCGACGCCGCCAGCCTCACTGCAATTAGCAGGTATATACACTCCATTCTCGTCTATGAGAGTGGCAGTTATCTGGTACCTTCCAGGCACCAGCTTTATAGGAGCGCTAGCAACACCTTCTTTGCCTATTATGAGATTGTTGCTGATAGGTCTGTCACCCACGTCCGCGCCCACTTCAGTAATGGATAGGACTACTTGCTCTGACAGGAAATCAAGATCCTGGACAGGTCCGATACTGGCAGTTCCAGCAGTCCATTCCCTATCGCCATCCTGCAAGAAGAGCTTCAAGATCTCCCTCTTCTTGATAGTGGCAGTGAAATTCCTGACCTTCTTAAGGTTCTGGGTAGGGACCCATGCATGGACGCCAGCCGCCGTGGAGAGCTGGACCCGCTTCGAGCCATAACCCTCCTTCGAGATGTACAAGTATCCTCCAGTACAGACAGGCAACTGGCCGATCCAAGTGGCAGAGGATCCATCTATTTTCGTCATCCCAGCAAAGCACTGGTC
>JAFGBP010000059.1 GCA_016933095.1 Candidatus Woesearchaeota archaeon
CTGATGAGGAGATTGTGCTGGCGTTCGACATGTGCGCGAGCGAGGACGGCTATGGTGAGCAGGGGATAACTCTGAAGTCAATCCCTCAGATGATTGAGCGTCAGGAGGACTTGGGTTACCTTGCGATCGTCAAGGTGGCGAAGGATGTCATGCCCGGCAAGTACGTGTGCACCCTCCAGGCAGGCATACCAAACACAGACACTGGTTTAATTGTTACTGACCTTCCTTTCCATTCAAGGCAGGTCTCGATCGAGGTCAAGTAGCCTTGATGTGGCTACTTGATGTAGCGGGCTGGTTAAGTTTTTTTTACTTGTGATTTAGTGTAAGAGAGGTGGTTTTTGATGGCAAAACAGAAGAGGCATATGACGCATGATGAGGAGTTCAAGATATTGACGCTTGTATTGGACAAGTTCCTTTGGTTGGGAGTGGCTATAATGGCTTTTGGCTTCTACCAGCTGATCACTGTGAGCAATGACTTGACTTACGGCCTGATGATCCTTGGCGCAGGGGCGATCGTGCTTATAATATTTATCGCGATATTGATGAGGGAATACAACTTTTTGTCCAATAAGTGAGGCTGGCAGAAGCAAGCGGTCAGATATAACAAGGTAAAATTTTGAAAGAGGAGAGGTTGTTTTTGAAAATGAGACTGAGACGTTTTGGATTTATGGGCGTGTGCGCGCTGATAGTCATGATGATGTTCTTGCTCTCTGCCTGTTCAAAGGCTGAGTGTGAGGTCGCCAAGGACTGCGGCACCAACTCGAAATGCATCACTTATACCTGCACTGCTGACCAGACTTGCAAGAAGAACGTGAAGCCGAACTGCTGCGGAAATAATCTCTGCGAGGACAAGGCTGGTGAGAATGGCTGCAATTGCGATGACTGTAAGCCTTGTGAGTCTCAGGGCTTGGTTAAGTACAATGTTACCACGACGAGAGGAGTTAAGACTATAGAGTCGAAGTATGCCCGTTACGTTTGTGATGCTGACCAGTGTGTCATAGGAGTCTCAGAGAGCGATGCCAACGAGCTTAAGCTTACGGGTACGGTTGAGGAGAGGAATCTCTTCAGGATTGATGTGCTGAGCACTTTCAACAGCCCTTTCAACGTTGCTAAGGATGATTATGCTGTGAGGCTTAGGCTTGAGGACTTGAATCCTGAGAAGGTGAGCGGCGGGCTTACCATAACTAAGCTCCAGGTTCTTAACAAGAACTATGTCATGGGAGAGAAGCTTCTCTCAAAGCAGCTCAACAAGGTCGGCGACCTGTTCGAGGCGACTTTCTCGTTGACGTCGGCCCAGACACTTGTGGAGGAGGAGACGACCCTGACCTTGAGCGTGGATTACAGCTATCTGCCGATCGATTCCCGCGGAGAAGTGATTCCTGTGAAAAGGGATTCCCAGCAGATGACGATCACCAGCGCAGGGAAGGTGTTCGTGATAAAGCCTGATTGATTGGTATTATGGGCTGCCGGTGGCAGGATGAGAGTGTGGATTTAATGAGTCTAAATATGGTGGGTCTAATGATGAGAGAGAGGAAGGCGGCTTTGGAGCTCGGCGTGAACTTCATAGTTGTCATGATAATCTCCATAATCTTGCTTGGCATGGGTTTTTATCTCGTGAGTCAGGGTGCGAATGCCTGGGCGGATTATGATGCGAAGATGCAGGCTTATCACGAGTCTCAGATCCGCACTTCTCTTGCAAAGACTGGCCAACTGGTTTTTGTCTATCCTGGTACTGAGACGGTGCAGCGCGGAAAAGGCGCATTGTTCACGGTAGGCATAAATAACGAGCTTGGAGTTGAGGGAAAGTTCAGGGTTGTCGTCAAGCAGCCTGCTTCCACGATGGATTTGAATAATAAGGTATTGTACTTTTCTGATAAGATATCGATTTCCAATAACCAGCCTGGCTTCACTCCTGTGAAGATCACCTTGGCGCCTGATGGTAACAAGGAGAGTTACATCTTCAACGTGTGCGTCTACAAGGAAGGGCAGAGCCTTGCCTGCCCTGCAGTCAGCAGTCAGGATAAGGAGAATGCTTATGGCGACATGCAGAAGATAATCTTGCACGCGAGATGATCTCAGATTAAAGATTGTCTCATAACTCTTAATGCTTTAAACGCTTTTTCTCGCTATTCTTCTAGTCTTTCTTTGGTCGGAAATATATTATGTATCTCATTATGTGACCAGTACCGATCCGTTCGATATGTTCATACCCATCTTGATTTGCAGTATGGTGCCATTCTTTAGAAGCCGGGGCTAATGATCTCAGGCAGATCCCTACAGGCCTGAATTCTTGTGTGTCAGCCGTCAGTCTGCAATCCAAAGTGGGTGGTTCCGAGCTCCTTTCCAGGAGTTGATCATATTCAACTTCAACTCTCGTCCCTAATATTGGCAGCTTGGCCCGGATGCCTTTCATTGGATCATTATCCAAAAGTATCCTGTATTCAGTTATGTTTCCTTCCATGTTAGGGCTGGGGAATGCGTCTGGTTTTATAATCCTTTCGAGAAGAAAATGATGACTGTCAAGGCTTTGCCATAAAAAGAATCCTTGCCTGGGCCGATGGCTTATTCTGGCATTATTCTGGTATGATATCTTTCAGGGCTTTCACAGGGTCTTTTGCCAGGTCGATCCCTGATGCTATGAGGACGCCATCTGCGCCCAACCGCAGGGCAGTCTCTACGTCAGCCTTGGTCTTGATGCCTGCCCCGACTAACAGCTTGACCCCGTCTTTCAGCTCCTTAACCCCTCCGGTTATGACTTCGGGGTGTGCTGTGCTTACGCTTATGTCCCCTCCTATCAGCTCAGGCGGCTCGATGGCTATGAACTCTGGCTTGTACTTGAACCTTAAAATCTCACGCTCTTCGTCGACGTTCTCTGCGCACACTACCAGGGTGAGGCCAAGTGCCTTTGATCGCTGGATGGTCTCCTCGAGCTTCTTCAGTGGCACCTTGTGCTCTGAGTGGTTGAGGATTGTCCCGTGCGCACCGGCCGACTTGATCATCTCAGGGAGTATTGCTCCTGTGTGCTTTCCAAGCGGGTATTCGTCGACGTGCTCTGAATAGACTGGGATGGATATGGATTCTGAGATCTCATGAAGGTCTGTGGCTGGGACGGCTATCCTTATGTCAACACCAGTCTCTACGCTTACCTTCTCGCAGGCCTTTGCCAGGTGGAGTGCGTTGTCTCCGATAGTCTCCTTATAGGCCTTGAAGTTCACGACGATCACTGGCTTCTGCTTGGTCATCTCACGCTCACTGTTTTCTTTTTGTTATTATGGGTATATTCCTATTGTGCTGCTGGTTTTTATTTCTTTTCCTTGCCGTGCAGCTTCCACAGGAAATATGCAGCGACAGGCACCATGATGATGGACAAGAACTGCCCTGTGCTTATTCCGAGGAAGAGAATGTCGTCTTGCCTCCAGAAGTTAATTATGAACCTGAGGCTTCCATACATGAGGACGAACGTCCAGAACAAGACTCCGTCCTTGAACTTCCCCTTGACAGACATCAGCAGGAGCATTGTGAATATGACTGCGTTCTTTCCTGCCTCGTAGAGCTGGCTTGGGTGGCGGCAATTGTCATCAACAACCGGAAACTTGACGCACCACGGTACTCTGGCAGGGTCTGCCACAACTCCTACAAGCTCTGAATTGATGAAATTAGCGATCCTCCCGAATATCAGGAAGAAGGCTGCGGGGAGGACAACGATGTCTGCTATCTTGTAGAACTTGATATGGTTCCTCCTGGCAAAGAGCCAGATGGCAAGAGCCATCCCTATTATTCCTCCGTGGAAGCTCATGCCTCCGTGCCATATCAGGAATATCTCGAGAGGATGAGATATCAGGAGCTGAAAGTTGTAGAACAGGAAATGGGCGAGCCGCCCGCCGACGATCCCTCCTATTATCATGTAGAGGATGAGCTGGTCAGCCCTTTCCTCGTCAAGGTTCTTTATCTTCCCCTGCTTTGCAATCCTGTAGAGAAGGAAGTATGCTACCAGGAATCCTATGGCGTAAACGAGGCCGTAATACCTTATCTGCAGCGGGCCAAGCTCCAGAAACACCGGGTTGATCATCTGCTCAAACATCATGTTCGCCTATCATGCTTGATAATGGCCTTGCTTGTCTGGTTCTAGTTCACAGGCTCACTTGAATGCGCTGGAGACTTTCTCCTTGAAAGCAGGTTCTGGCAACACTCCGGTTATCCTGTCAACCTCTTCCCCGTCTTTCAAGAAGAGCAGGGTCGGGATGCTTCTCACGCCTGCCTTGTCTGCGCTCTCCGGGTTGCTGTCCACGTCAAGTTTGAAGAAGCTCACGTCTTTTGTCTCGCCCGCGACTTTCTCGAATATCGGGCTCATCATCTTGCAAGGTCCGCACCAGTCTGCGTAGAAGTCTATGATTACACTTCCTTTCTTTGTCTTCGCTTCAAACTCGTTGTCTTTTAGGCTCACAACCATTTATTCATCTCACCTTTATCTCTATATATTTCATTTTCATCATGATGTTAATGTGCGCTGGGTTGGCGGCCTTGGCAAATGCTTGTCTTGCCTTTCTGCCTTACCATCCGCTTCCCATGCTCTTGCCGCTGACGTACTTGTAAGCGCTGGTCGCTGCAATAGACCCCTGGCCGGCTGCTACGATACCCTGCCTTAGCGGTGTATTCGTGACGTCGCCTGCTGCAAAGAGTCCCGGAACTTTTGTTTCGCACTTAGAGTTGACTATGATCTCTTTGATAGGCCCAAGCTCTGCCCCTAGCTTCGCGGCGTGGATGCTGGCTGGAAGCCCTCCTATCTCGACGAAGATGCCGTCGACCGCGAGCTCCTTGGAGTCGTTGTGCTCTTTGTCCAGCATGACTTTCTCCAGGAACTTTGAGCCCTTGTACTCTGTCAAGTTTGTGCTGTAGATTATCTCGATCTTAGGGTCTGCTTTGAGAGCGTCGGCCAGCATGGGCTCGCATCTTAGCTCTTCCTTTCTGTAGATCAAGTATACTTTTTTTGCGTATTGCCTGAGAAGGTCTGCTGCGAACGCCGCCGCGTTGCTGCCGCCCACTACCCCGACGGTCTTGTTCTTGTAGAAAGGAGCGTCGCACGTTGCGCAGTAATGCACTCCTTTACTTTCGAACTCTTTCTGGCCTGGGATGTCAAGCTTCCTCTTCTTGGTGCCTGAGGCGAATATCACTGCTTTGCTTTCGTAAAGCTTTGTGCTTGAAGTGTGGATGATGAAATTGGATGCCTTTCCTTCTTTTGTTAGGTGGTCTAGGCCTACGACTTCATCAATGATTATTTTTGCTCCGCACTCTCTTGCTTGCTCCTCGAACTTTTGCATTAGCTCAAGGCCTGATATCTTTTTGTAGCCAGGATAGTTCTCGACTTGATGCGCTTCTGTTATCAAGCCGCCTGGCTCCTTGCCTATTAGGAGTGTCTTTAGCTTGTACCTTGCCGAATAGATTGCTGCAGTGTAGCCTGCAAATCCAGCCCCTATGATGATAACGTCATATGATCCTTCCAAAGACCTTTCCACCCCGCTTGACAATCATAAAAATCTGCTTTCGTCCAAACGATTTCGAATTGGACTTGTTGTTCCCGATATGTATGAAAACTAGATTTTCCAAACAAGCTTTGATTTATATATTTTGTTGTGGCGTAGGCTCTGTAGAAAAAGTGCCCTTGCGGTGCACTGCCGTTCAATTCGGTTTTTCGTCTGATATCCTGTCTTGGAAGCAGAGCAAAGTATAGGGATTGGCGAGTATCCTTGGCGATTCTATGCTCTTTTTCGTGATCAGGACTAATTCGGGCATGAGCTTCAGGGCTCCTTCTATGTTCGATAGGGGGTGTGTGTTGGGCTTTCCATCGCCTAAGTTGACTCTTGGGCTGTTCTCAAGGCAAAGGGCTTTTGTCATCGGTGCCTTCTCCTTGATTCTTCCTTCTGTTATGGATTGTATGTATGCGTATTCTAGTTGTTCCCTGAGATGATTCAGGTTCAGGTATGTTAAAAAATATGAGTATTCTGTTACTAAAGCGGCTCTTTCCTGATCGTTTTTTGCTTCAGGGAGGGAAAGGATGAGGTCTGGCAGGTAGGTGTTCTGGATTACGAAGGCATAAGGGTCATGATATATTGCGTGGTGTATCCCTTGCGCATTCAGGTATTCATAGTCGGTGAGCAGACCAGCCAGGTTTCTTTTTAAGAATTGATTGACTGTCTCTGTGATGACGTTTAAACGTGGGTCTGGGCTTAGTGGCTGGTAACTTGGATTGAATACGCGCGTCGCTGCCCTATTATTATCACTCACAGGAAGTATATTGTAATGCAAGTATTTAATTGTGCTGGTTTTCTGCGAAACCGTTCAAGAAGTGCCGCATTGCGAAGTATGATGACTAAACAAGCGAGAACTCTAGGCTCGGACAACAATCACGGGTCGAGACGAACGGAGCGCGGCACAAAAAATCTTGGACGGTTCCGGTTTTCTGCTCTTTTCAGCCTCGTCACGGGCTCTCTTTGTGATTTCTTTTTGCTTTCTTTGTGTTCTCTCTTTTTATAGTAAGTTTTATAAATCTCCCCTTAATTTACCCTCTTAATCATGGGTAAGCCTTATCTTTTCAAGGAAGTGGAAGAGTCTGTCCTGAAGTTCTGGAAGGACCATAAGATCTATGAGAAATCCAAGGAGAAGAACAAGAACGGAGAGCCTTTCTACTTCTTGCAGGGTCCTCCTTACACTAGCGGCAAGCTTCACATGGGGCATGCTTGGAACAACAGCCTAAAAGATGTTGCTATGCGCTTCAAGCGTATGAAGGGTTTTGATGTCTGGGACAGGGCAGGCTATGACATGCACGGCCTTCCGACTGAGCGCAAGGTCATGGAGAAGCACAAGATTAAGGCCAAGGAGGATATAGAGAAGTTTGGGGTTGAGAAGTTCATCAAAGAGTGCATGGTTTGGAGCATCGAGAAGGCTAAGATGATGAACGAGGACCTGGCTAGGATAGGCATCTGGATGGATTATGAGAACGCTTACATGCCTATCGAGAATGACTTCATAGATGGCGAGTGGCTGCTTGTCAAGAGGGCTCATGAGCAGAACAGGCTTTATGAGGGCGACAAGACTCTTACGTGGTGCCCTGTGTGCGCTACTGCCATGGCTAAGCATGAGTGCGAGTACAAGAACGTGCGCGAGGAGAGCATTTTCCTTAAGTTCAAGGTCAAGGCTAAGAAGAATGAGTTCCTGATAATCTGGACGACGACGCCTTGGACCATCATGTTTAACCTGGCCATTATGGTGAATCCTGAGATTGATTACCAGAAGTGCAAGGTCGGTGACGAGGTTTGGATAATAGCCAAGCCGCTTGCCAACGTGTTCATCGGCGCAGTGGCAGGCAAGACATATGATATCTTGGAAGAGATGAAGGGCGCCAAGCTTGAGGGAACTGAGTATGAGCATCCTTGGTTTAACAGGATAGCTGCTTACAAGGAGATCAAGAAGAAGCATCCCAAGGCTCACACCGTCGTGCTCTCCGAAGAATACGTCGATACGAGCGCTGGCTCTGGACTTGTTCACTGCGCGCCAGGCTGTGGTCCTGAGGACTACGAGGTTGGTTATAGGAACAACCTTCCGCCTTTCAATACCTTAGATGAGTATGGGGTATTTCCTAAGGATGCGGGCGAGTTCGCTGGCCTCGTTGCTAAGAAGGATGACAAGAAGTTCATTGAGGCTTTGAAGAAGGACGGGAATCTCATTGCTGTGAGTGCTGTGGAGCATGACTATCCTCATTGTGAGCGCTGCCATACTCCTGCTATCTTCAGGAAGACCAAGCAGTGGTTCTTCAAGGTTGAAGACCTGAAGGATTCCATGGTAAAGCATAACCAGGACGTTTATTGGATTCCAAAGGCGGGCCAGAACGCTTTTAACTCTTGGCTTGAGAACCTGCGTGATAACAGCATCTCAAAGCAGAGGTATTGGGGTACTCCTGTGCCTATCTGGAAGTGCACGAGTCCCAAGTGTACTAACTATGAGGTCATAGGGAGCATTGCGGAGCTGGAGAAGAGGGCAGGCGTGTTGCCTCAGAACCTTCATAAGCCTTGGATCGACAACGTGACTTTGAAGTGCGAGTGCGGCGGCACCATGAAGAGGGTTCCTGATATCCTCGACGTGTGGATCGACGCGGGAACTGCCAGTTGGAGTTGCCTTTATTATCCTACGAGACAGGACTTGTTTGAGAGGTTCTTCCCTGCTGACTTCATCTTAGAGGCTAAGGAGCAGGTTCGCGGATGGTTTAACATGCTGATGGTTGCTAGCATGATCGCTTTCAAGCGTCCGAGCTTCAGCACTGTCTACATGCATGGCATGCTTACGGATGTCGAGGGCCAGAAGATGAGCAAGTCTTTGGGCAATGTGATCAGCCCTTACGAGCTTATTGACAAGCACGGCGCTGATACTCTCAGGTATTATATGTGCGAAACCAAGCCCGGGCTTGACATCAACTTTTCATGGGATGATGTGAAGCTCAAGTTCAAGAACTTGCAGGTGTTGTGGAATGTGCAGAATTACCTTGTTGATTTGTGCCATAATTACGGCCTGTCTCCGCGGAAGATCGACCCGGTGGATGCTGACAAGCTCGACTTGGAAGAGTCTTATCTGCTTTCAAGAATCCACTCAACTATCAAGGTTGTGTCGGAGATGCATGAAATGTATTTCTTGAACGAGATTACCCAGTCCATAGAGGGTGCTTTCCTTGACTTGTCAAGGGATTACATCCAGTTCATCCGGGACAAGGAGGATAAGCAGAAAGTTGTGGATACTCTATACGCTTCGCTTGTTAACATCATGAAGATGATGGCTCCTAGCATGCCTTTCATTTCCGAGTCTATCTATCAGAACCTTAAGGCTTCAATAAAGGGCTCTTATGGCTTGGATGCAGAGTCTGTGCACTTGTCTGAGTGGCCTGGTTATGATAAGAAACTTATCAACCCTGCTCTTGAGGAGGAGATGAGGGTGACAAAGCAGGTCATCACTCTCATACTGGCGAAGAGAGAGGAAGAGAAGGTTGGAGTCAGATGGCCTCTTGCCAGGGCGGAGATTGTCGTTGACAATCCCGTGATCTTTAAGAAGACTGAGGCTCTCATCATGAAGCAGACTAACATCAAGAAGCTTCTCATTAAGAAGGGGGATGTCCTTAAGGTGGAGCTTGACATTCACCTGACTCCTAGCTTGGAGGCTGAAGGGTTTGCTCGCGAGATTGCGCGCAGGGTCCAGGCTCTCCGTAAGAATGCGGGTCTTCAGAAGAATGACAAGGTCGATGTGATCATCGTGGGTGAGGTATCTCTTGATTCCAAGATGCTTGATGACCTTAAGGAGAAAGTCGGGGCGAAGGATCTCTTACTGGTCAAAGAGTCTGATGAGCCGAAGGCTAAGTTTGAGGCGTCTGCCAAGATCCGTGATAAGGAGTTCAGGTTCATAGTCAAGAAATAGTTCTTTAGCGGTTCTATCGGGTAAGTTTCTGGCCGTATTCTAATCTTCGACAGCACAGGATTCTCACAGAGACTTACAGAAAGCTTTATATACTTCATATTGCTTAAAGTTTTCTATCAACAATCATTATTTGGGGAGATTGTTAAGATTTTGCTGTTTTCACGTCTATGAACTGTTATAGGTGTGGACTCTAGTGATTTATGGGGGGGAATTAATTTTGAACAAGAGGATCAGCATAGACACTCCACTTGCAGAGATCACTTTAAGGAAGTATGAGAAGCCAAGCGGCAAAAGCAGAAGAGACCTTGTCCGAAAGATCTGCCTGAGCCTCGGCCTCCTTCAACCAGGAGACTCGCGTGA
>JAFGBP010000060.1 GCA_016933095.1 Candidatus Woesearchaeota archaeon
ATAAAAGGTGGGTTGATGGCGCTTGTTGAGGATACCTCTTTGGACGTGCTCTTTGTGGGTCACAGGGATGATCTGCTTAAGGGGTTTGATAGGGTGATGTCTGAGGATAAGGATCTGAAGCGTTCATTTGAGCCTTCCGCTGCAGGATTAAGTTATGATTTTGAGAATCTCATAAGGCATGCAGAGACGCGCATCGGCATGGATGACGACCCGACTGAGAGCCTTAAGGACCGCAGGAGCAGCCTCGCGACTTGCCTGAGGCTTGTGCAAAGCAAGGAGGCTGATATACTTGTGACTCCAGGGAATAGCGGCGCCGCTGTCAAGCATGCCAGTTATGACGTGACTCACATTGACAAGCATGGAAAGCCAGGATTTCGTGATGCTTGGAGCAACCGGAGGAAAGAGTCATTTGAATACAAGCCAGGGCTTATTGCAAGGCTCCCGAATTTCGAGACTGGAAAGACAGTGCATCTTTGCGATACTGGCGCCATAAGGGATCCTACTTTTAAGTCCATTGCAGACAATGCAATTCTTATGACTGTTTACTTGAAGATTGCCGAAGGCCTGGATAATCCGCGTATCGCCTTGCTCAACATCGGCACTGAGCCTAAGAAAGGAGATCTTCTTCATAGACAGGCTTACAACAGGCTCAAGGATTATCATTCCCAGGGTCTGATCAACTTTGTTGGGAACTATGAGCCGATACATGCCCTGACGCGAGACGTGGCCGATGGTTTTGCCTCTGGCACTCAAAGTGCTAATGTCGGAATAAAATTTGCAGAGGCTGTTGCTTCTGCGTTCAAGCATGTGCTTCTCTCTTCATATTACAAGCTCAACTCAATTGTGAGAGTGCCTATCTTTGGCCCGGGTTATGCTCGCATTAAGCATCTGATGGAATCCAAGACTAACTACAAGAATTATGGCGGCGCTTTCCTTACAGGCACGATCTTTGATAATGTGGTGATTGCCCATGGTTCTGCGGGTGAGCAGGAGATTGCTGGGGCGATCAAGTACGCTGCAAGGATAAGCGGCCTTGGAATAAATGAAGCCATAAAGTACGAGATGAAGAGGAGGCATTCTTTTTTCTCATGATCCTCTGGTCTGGCGTGCACATATGAATGTCCTCGTCTCTTAGGGGAGTTTCTGCTAGTTCTTTATGATCTGGTCTGCGATTATCTCTTTCTCGCCTTTGTACTCTGAGATTTTTCCTCGCACCGTGATTCGGTCGCCTTTCTTCAGGCTTATGTTCTGGAAAGCAATTATCTTCATCTCTTCGCTCTTCTCGATTGTTATGATGGAGAATTCCTCTTTTGAGATTGACTGAATGACGCTTCCGCTGACAAGTACGCTCTCGCCTTCTTCCATTGCCTTGACCGAGCTCAGCCTGCTTGTCTCCATGTCTGATTGCGACAGGAATAGCACGAGAAGAAGCGAGACTATCCCTATGATGCTTGTCGCCAGCGCGGCTTTTAGGAGTGTTGATTCGTCCATTTGTGGGTGAAGAAAGAGTTGGTTTATATTAGTGGGCCAGAGGATTCCGGAAAAACCTTCTTCTCAGGCCTTTTGCGTCTCGTTTCTGGCGTCAGAACTCGAGGAATCTCTTGATGAGGTCCTGGTTTCTGACTTCCGGGTGGAACATCACTCCGTAGATCTCTTTCTCTTTCTTCTTGTGCCTTATTGCTTCGATGCAATTGTCAGACTCTGCCAGGATGTTAAATTCTTTGAGCCCGTCATTTTGATTTAAACCATTTGAGACGGCTTTTCGGTGCAGGCAGTAGGCCTCGAATTCCCCTTCAAACAGCTTGTTCTTCCTGGTCGTTCTTATCTTGGTCATTCCTATCTCTTTTGAGTCTTTGAGCTTTCCTCCAAAGATGACTTGGATTACTTCCATGCCTGCGCATATCCCAAGAACTGGTTGCTTAAAAGTTTTAAGCCATGCTAATCTTTCGATGCTCTCTTCCTTCAGGAAAGAGTTATCCTTAAGTGGCGTGCCAGACAATATTGCTGCCCCTGCAGAAGCCAAGTCCTTCTCTGAGACCTCACCTGGCTTCCTGACAATATAATCCAGACCCGCGCCCCTGACAACTGACAATATGGGCTTCACGAACTCTAGATAACCCAAGGAATGCTCATTCAAGTCCACAACGAGTATCATGGAACATAAAAACAACACGTGATTAATAAAGCAACCGATTCAGAACATGAACGCGCTTAAGAAACAGAAACAATCTTGCAGGATACTTTTTAGGATGGATTGAATTTGATGGTCACGCTTTCTTCTTCTTTCCCGCACTGCCCTTCTTGGAACCTGACTCGAGCTCGGTAATCCTCTTCTTAAGCTCTACCATCTTAAGCTCCCGTCCAATGGCGACCTCGTTGATCTTCTTGAGCTCATCGTTCTTGCGCTCAAGCTCCTTCGTCCTCTGCACGATCTTCTTCTCGAGGTTCTCGTTGTAATCCATCAACTGGGTCTTCTGGGCCTTGATAGCCTCCCTCATGGTGTCAAACTGCAAAGCAAGTGCGCTGATCTCATCATGACCCCTCTTGATGCTCTCATCAATGGTAATGTTAAGCTCTCCAGACGAGATCTTCTGCGAGGCATTCGTAAGCGATATTATGGGCTTCGTGATCCTGAACGCGAAAGGAATGGCCACGAGCAATGTGATTATCAGCACTGGGATCAGGACAATGAATATCTGGTTGTATATCTCCTTCATCCTCTGCTCTAACGAGTTGTAAGAAACATAATATACTATCGAGAGGAAATGCCCGCCAGAAGACTCCCTGATGGGGACGATGATTACGGCCACATCCTCCCCTTTATACTCCTTCTCGCGGGATTCGACATTATCACTCTTCAAAAGCTCCTTGATGACGAGGTCAGGCTCATACCTGTAACTCTCTCCTTGATACGCTCCTAACTCTAGCTCATCAGAATCAAACAAGATCTTCCCGTTTATTCCCACAAGGTACATCTTCACGATATCCTTGTTCTTGCTGAGCTTATGCTCCACTGCCTCCTTAAAAGTGGAGAACTCCTGACCTGCCGTTTGAGGATAAAGCATGACGTAGTCCTGGTAGATGCTGTTAGCGGCAAACTCCGCAAAGACCTTGCCGTTCTCCACAATGTCCGACCTCATCTTATCGCGCTCAGACCTGATGAGGACGAAAGAGAAAACGGCGAGCGACAAGATAATGAGGAATACTGCGAAGAACCCGATCTTGACTGTCAACCTGCTAATTCCTATGCTCTCACCTCAAATGCGATGCGCGCTCAATTCAAAAAAGCATGAAGGAAAAAGTTTCAAAAAAATAAAATACTTTTTTTCATCAGGATTCAAATCCAGCCTTCCATCTCCGTCTACTGGAGGAGCTGGTCGATCTTCTCGCAGGCAGAGTCCAAAGCCTCCTTAGGGGTCTTCTCTCCAGCCCATGAAGCCTCGATCTCAATCCTCATGATCTCCTTGATCTTGGCGCTGTTCATGACGTTAGGCTCCGCTACAGAGTTGGGGATCTCCTCTACGAAAGTCTTCTTGAAGAAGCTATCGCCCATCTTGTCCTTGTTGCCATCCAAGTCAATCTTCCTGCTAGGGATGGCGCCAATCGTCCTTGCGAGCAAGTCACCATACCTTGTCGTTCCCCTGTCAGGCTGGACCTCGCTAGTGAACCATCTCAGGAAGTCCCAAGCCTCTTGCTTGTGAGGGCTGCTCGACATGACGCCTAGTATCCAGCTGTACTGCAGGCTCGCCGACTTCTTCATCTTAGGCACAGGAGCTATGCCGACGACCTTCTCGAAGTCGCTTCCAAGAGCCTGCCTGTAATTGCCTTCTGTCCAAGGAGCCACGATTACCATCGCGACCTTGCCCTTGCCGAAGTCCCACAGCGTGCCGGTGAAGTCAGTCGACCCGCTCTTGAACAGGTCAGTCATGGCAGTAAGCGTCTCTACGCCTGCCTCGTTGTTCAGCATGCATTTCTTCTCGTCATCAGAGAGGAATTTTCCTCCGTTCGAGAAGAGCAGCGACAGGAATGGGTCGACGACGTATCCGTCGATTCCCTTGTAGAACGCGATTCCGTACTGCTCGATGTTGCCATTCGCGTCCTTTATGGTGGTCTTCTTGGCATAATCCGCGAGCTCGGCCCAAGTCGTAGGCGGCTTAGCATTCCCATCTGCATCCACGATGCCTGCCTTCTTGAATATCTCCTTGTTGTAGAGCATGGCGTGATCGTTGACCTCTGAAGGGATGGCCCTCAGCTCACCGTCGATGACTGCTCCGGAACTGGAGACGTAGTTGGCCTTGATGTCAGCCAATATGTCTGCCGGCAGCGGGTCAAGCATGCCTTCCTTCTGGTAGGATACTCCCCACGTCGAATAGATCTGGTATATGTCAGGAGCGACTCCAGCGTCATACATGAGATTCATCTTATCAGCGTACTCCACGTAAGGGACTTGGAGGATCTCGACCTCGACGTTCGGATTCAAGGCATTGTACTCATCAACGTACTGCTGCAATCCCTTCGAAATCAGGACTGGATTTCCCTGAGAGTCATTCTCCACAATCCCATTGATCTGATATGTGATCCAGTGAGTGGCGTAAGTCAGCTTTACCTTCTCTGCAGGCTTTGAAGCGTCCTGAGCCGCATTATCAGCCGATGCTGGCGCAGTCACAGCCTGCTTCTCGCAGCCCGTCGCCACAACTGTCAGCACAACTAAAGCCAAGACAATAACTCCTGTAAGAAAAGCATTTTTCCTGTTCATCTCAAAGACCTCCTTTGATAATACCCTTTTTTATCTAATCCTTTTCTTTGCTCTCTTATAAATGTTTTGATTTAGAGAATAAACTTCTCGTCGGTGCGTGGCGTTGACTCCCTATGTTGTTTCATAGTCCGTCAAGCTATGCTTTGTCAGTCAGCCTTGCCTTCTTCACAGAGAAAACCCAGGAGCCGCCAGTATCCAAGGTTTCGTAATCCATTATCTCAACCTTTTTTTTGAAGAAAGGAGCGTCAAGGACCGTCGTCTCGATCTCGCCGCCCTCGCCGGATGGGCTGATTTTATACTTATCCCTCAGACTGAGGAGCTCATCAAACATCTTGCCATCAAGCTTCCGGCCGACAAAATCCTTACCTAAAGGATAAGCGAACACGCCCGACACGATGACATGAAAGCCTGCATCGATGACCTCCCTGATAAGCTCAGCCTGATCCTTCTTCCACAAAGGATTAAAGCACCAAAGCCCAAGATCATCGCAGACCTTCTGGACCCTGCTCGCCTGGTAGACAGACTCG
>JAFGBP010000061.1 GCA_016933095.1 Candidatus Woesearchaeota archaeon
AATCGGAAAGCGGTTAACCTAGACTCGGCTAAAAGACGTTATTGATGGGCGGGCGCAGCGGGCTACAAGAGACTTTGAACAGAGCCTCCGTAGGCATAACCTTTATAAGTGGGATTAGCCAGTAATTATGAAGATTTACATGCAAGAGGCGAGAATATCTACTTTCATCACGTTGCTTCCTATAATAATACTATTCCTGCTGGTCATGTCGCTCGTGTTCGTGATTGCCACTCCTCGCCTGGACCAGGTCCAGATTGCCTCGTGCATTGCAGAGGACGCTGCTTCATCAGCAGGGACTTGGGGGACGGCGTGCGACAATGCTTATCCCGGAACAGTGTTACATCAGGATGACGAGTCATACGAGGTCCATACTATAAGAAGAGTGGGAGTAAACAGCTATTGGGGAGGTCTTAGGATAAACTCCTCTAACCTCAGTGTCCTTGACTGCAAGTCTATAGTCGACGTGGCTTTCTGCTATAAATGGTGGTCTGCCACTGACAACATCACTAATTGCGACGTTAGCGTTGATGCCGATGGCGGCGCCAGCTACACTGCCATTGATACATCCTGCCCAGGCATTTCTGAGCCTGGAGGCGTGACCTGCGTAAACGTCACATCCTTAGAAGGCTGGAACTGCTCTCATTTCTTCGGAAGCAGCGCTTCAGGCGCCCTTGCCAAGTCCGAGGGCCAGCATAATGGCCAGGGAGAAAACGGTTATTACGATGTTACTTGGGATGTGTTCTATTTCAACGTGACATACGATAATGAGACTGTTGATTTCACACCTCCAGAGTTCACCAACCTGGCAAACCAGACCCTCTATGCAGGCCAATCCTTATACTATGATGTTGATGCGTATGACGATAATGGCATATCCTGCTTCAAAGTCAATGACACTGATAATTTCCAGATAGACTGCTCAGGAGTCTTGACGAATGCGAGCGCTCTTTCATTAGGGGATTATTGGCTGGAAATCATTGTGAATGACACATTCGGCAACAATCAGACCGGGGAGTTGAAGGTTACTGTAACGAATGAGTCGCTTCCAAGCTTGATAATATGGGGCGTGACGCCTCAGAATGGCTCGGGCTTTGAGCCTCTCTTGCAAGTGACTATAGGAGCCAACATAACGGCGAATCAGACGAACGATTCTGTGTCATCTGCATCGGCCGTCATTTCCTATCCTAACGGGAGTGCTCTCTCGCTCTTATTGTCAGGAAACCAGGACTGGTACAGTGCTGTCTTCAGCGCTCCCTTAATATATGGTAGGTATGACTTTAACATAACTGCGAACAGCACCCTGGGTGAGTATGCTGTAGCGTCATCTTATTTCAACGTGGCTGACATGACGGCCCCTTCCATAACTCAAGCTAACATGATCAGGAGCGTGCTTTTCACAGGCCAATCAAGCCCGATTATTTTCAGGGCTGATGATGACGTGGCCATGGGCTCTTGCTGGATCGAGGTATTGATGCCTGATATGAACATCAATGCATCTTCTATTTCCTGCACCGGAGTGCCTTTGATTTATTGGAACACGAATCTGGTGGGGGAGTACTTAATCACGTTCTTTGCCAATGACAGCTTTGGCAACACAGCAAATGCTTCAGACGCTTATGAGGTCTTCCCGAAGGTAGATGTCAACTATACCTTGAAGACCAAGAACGCCTCGACGACCATAGGCATGACGCTTTACAAGGAAGATGAGAACGAGGTCATCTACTCCGATGATTATGAGGGTGATGAAGTTATCTCGCTGCCTGATACTGATCTAGACTTCGAGTTTAAGTCGTTCAGTGACCGAATTTATGCTAAGCTCAAGAAGGTCGGTGTGGCTGCAAGCGACGGTCTTGCATTCGGACTTGACAAGCACAATTCAGATCCAGGCTACCTAGTGACGTACGTCGTGGACAACGAGCATTTGTTTGAAGAGGCTGATGTGACCATCTGCTATGATGACTTGTCGGCCTCGGCATTGTATTCTGTCGAATCAGACCTTCACATCTACAAGTGCGACAATTATAATTTTGACTCTAGAACCTGCAATAGCGGCTGGGATGACATCACTTCGAGCGCCTCTCAAGACCTTGCTAATCATTGCTTTGACTTCACGACGGCCTCTTTCAGCGGGTTCAGTATCAAGGAGTACACTCCTCCTCCCATAGAAGATGATGAGACTCCTAGTTCAGTCGGGTCCTTTGAGACTTACTCTGACTTCTGGAGGTGCGGCATCTGGAGCGATTGCGTCGATGGTGTGGAGTCCAGGGAGTGCATACAGTACAACATGCATGAAGAAGTGCTCGGAAGCAAGATGGTGGAGAGGAATTGTACGTCAGAGCCTTTGGAGGATGAGCTGGGTGAAGTTGATATTCCGAGGAAGTCCTTTGACGTGACCCTGATAACACTGGATTCATCTGATCCTCAATCAAAGGAGGGCTTTTTGAGCATCATTGCAATGCTTGAGAACTATGAGAAAAACCCTTTGTCACTGGAGCTTGATTTCAGGATCGTCGATTCTGAAGGAAAAGAAGTATTCCGGGACGCGCGAAGCGTCGTCGTGACGGACCTGCTCATGGAGAGCTACACTTCAAGTGATGCTTTGCCTTCTGGAGAATATGCGGTGGTCCTTGAAGTCAGGAAGGGAGATGGCCAGGACAAGCAGCGATTTGAAAAGGTTGTCCGCGTTGGGGAACGAGGGATTTTGGCTTGGACAAGGCAGGTTTATCGCCAGGATCCGATCTTTAACTGGATCAACGGGGCTGCATTGGTAGTAATCATTGGGTTATCTTTAGCATATTATTTCTTCAGCAGGAAGGAGTATGGTAAGGCAAAGCCTATCGTCAAAGTTTCTGATAAGGCCACTCTTAGCCAAGACGCACCGGATTATCAATCCTTAGGTAGAGATAAGGAGCAGAATGGATTGGTTGCTGGTGGGAAGACTTATCCATTGAAGAATAGAAAATTGAAGAATAGAAAACCAAGAATATCTACCTCCAAACTTCGGAGCAAGGGTTAAGATTCAATTCCTCTTGTATATCCGCTCGAGGTCCTTTATGAGTTCATCATATGTCCACGTCTTTAGGGTTTGATTTGTCAGCAACAGGTTTGCGCCTGCTTTCATCTGCTGGCGTTGAAATTCGACGGGCTTCCCCGATCCTGAATCCAGCGTGACGCCGATTGTGTAGAAGCCGAGAGGTTTTACGGCTTTTATCCCTTTTGGGGCATCTTCAAAGACCACTGTGACAGGCACGCCATCTTCAGGCTTCCATCCTACACTGTTCATAAGCATGCCTCTCGCCATGGCATAATGGTCTCTTTTCTGGGTCTTGGGATTGTTCCAGTGGGAGAGCATGCCTAGCGCATGGGTGTTGAAGAGGTCAGAGTACTTGCCAATTGAGGTAATGCCATCATGCCCTATCCTGTCAGCCAATGCCTTGGCGTCTATTCTTGAGAGGATCTTAGCAGCGTTTTCAGATGACGACACCACGGCACGAGGAATATTCCTATCATACAGTTCAAAGACAAACCTTGATATTTCATCTATCACCTTGAATTTCCCTTTCTCGATGTATGTGTCGAAGATATCTTGCTTTGTCTCCCTGAATTTCCTTGCCAGCATCATCTTGTCCCTGTTCTTGTAGATTCGGTGCTCTCTAAAGTAGCCGCGTTCTCCTTCTCTTCCCATAAGCTTTTCCAGGATGTTATGGGCTCCCAGAAGGCCTGGTTCTCCTGCCACGTTGGCGGCGTAGAATTCAGAAAAGTCATACGAGGAGGGTATTATCTTCCAGCTGACAGCCGCGTCTTTCCATGATTCTTCATGAGGAGTCTCGACAAGGACGCCGTCTACGTCGAACATGAACATCAGCTTCTTCTCGATCTCTCTCATATTCATCTTGGAGAATTCATCCTGTTTCTTATGGCTTTCGGTGATACAGCAGTCTAAAACATTATGTGTTGCTTTTCGTCGCGGGTTCAGGACGATTAAAGCAGGTATTGCATTATATTAGCGGCGCCAGGTAGCTTACCAGTATCCCGTCGAAAGTGGCTCCGGCTCCAGTAATGCTACCCTGGGGAATAGGAGTGCCTGGCTTGGTTAGGTCATACGAAACCGCTCCACACATGCCTTCCGGAAGCTCATTGATACTTCTTCCGAAGAGATGGCTGAATTTATCATAAGCACGGCAAGTGGTCTTGCTAAAATCTATTATCTCCTCA
The DNA here is from genome assembly GCA_016933095.1 of Candidatus Woesearchaeota archaeon. Classification (GTDB taxonomy): domain Archaea; phylum Nanobdellota; class Nanobdellia; order Woesearchaeales; family SM23-78; genus SM23-78. Next base: position 4,216 of record JAFGBP010000061.1, read on the forward strand.
GAAGAGCCAAATCTTCCGTTCATATACCGGAAACTTGCTCCGCCGACTGCCATTTCAAGGGCTTCTTCGAACATCTTTTTCTGCTTATCGCAGTCGTTCTCATTCTCATCTCCGTCTTCAATAGGTTTCCTGTAGGCAATTGCGCCGCCTTCAGTGTGGCATATGATGATCTGCCCGGTTTTCGGTATGTATCCATTGCTCTCGGCCTGGATATGGAATTTCTGGACAATATCTGCTAGGTCCTCAGTCCTATCGCCTCCTAAATCATGATATACTGAGCGTATCTCGTTCTCGTTGAAAGAGACTGCGTTGGCCTCGCAGAGGACATGCTTATAGCACTTTCCTCCTTCATTCTCTTCATCCTTAAAGGAATTGGTCCCGACAAATATTCTTGCGCCTCCATGACTGCTCATTATTTTGTCTATCATATTCTTGTATTCTTCCGGAGTTCCCTTGTTCATGCCGCCAAGGGCCACGATCATCTTTGGATTCGACTGTGCAGTATCAGCCTTTCGCTTATGATGTATCTTGTTTATCCGGTCATAGAACTCCTTCTCCTTCAGGTCTTTTAGCTTGCGGCCTGGATTATATGAAACCATCAGCTTGCTGGAGCCGCAGACATCTTCTAAAGATATTGTCGCTGGCCGATCATTTGTGTGTGCATTGTCCAAGAACCTATCCTGGACGTTTACATGGGAGTCGTACTCGTGCATTATGATCTCCTTGGCTGTCTGCACCATATTGCCGTCATAATATGCGTCTGATATCCCGACGAGCTCATCCAAGTGCAGGTGCATCTCTGCAAGGGCTGATATCGAAGGGCTCCCGCCGAGCGCTTTCCTCCATGAGTCAAACTCGATATAATTATCCACTGCCCTCTTCATCTCTTCAAACAATACCTCGCTATCAAGCTTGATCTCGTAATCTTTCTTCTCCAGAATCTTCTCAAATCCGATCTTGCACATTCCAAGGATGTGAGTTAAGACTGACAAGTCAGTAAGTCTTGACGCCCCCGCAATGAACTCGGAAATTATCCTTGTCCTCAGTCTCTGAGTCGGTTTCACAGAATAATCCCCTGTTGTCTGGCTTACCCAGATCTTGGGAATGTCATACATTGATCCTCTTCCTGTCGGTGTCAATACTGGTTTCATCTCTGTAATCTCTGTTTTCTCTTCCATAAGTAATCCCTCGGCGTCTCTAGTTTAAGGTTGCTTGATTGCTGTTTCTTAAGGAAACTGGCTGGTAATACAGTTCCTCTCTTAGCTTCAGGTTCTCGTCAAAGTTCTCGAGCACCAGTTTCTTGAATTTGTCTTCTACATTTGACAGTGTCCTTTCCACGAAAGCTCTGAGGCCTGCCTCTTCCCCTCCGAATGGTACTGCAGATACCTTATCTTCGTTTGATGAAGTCCTGAAATAAAGTTTGTATGTTCCGTTTGATATCAACAAGTCTCCTTTTCCTGGCGGTGTGATTGTGAGGCCGTCTTGATTCGGAGTATTGGGTCCCTCGGATTCCTGTTTTGGCATAAGGCTTTGGATGATCTCCTTGGCTTTCTCCTTATTGTAATCGAACCTTACCTCTCCTACGTTGAACTCGACAGTGCTGCAGGCCTCGTCAACGAGTGCTGAGAGGGTCTTGCCGCTCTTCTTCACAATCCCTGTGAGGAGGAGCGCGTCTTTCATGGCGTCATCGATCCATTCTGCTGTGAAGATATGGCCGCTGAGCTCGTATCCAAGAGGAGCGGCATTCTCTTTCATGGCCTTTATGATGTTGGGCCTTCCAGTGTCCTTGAATACCGGCGCCAGGCGCATGTCCCTCACGGCCTGCTCTACAGGCAAGAGTTTACGTTCCATGATTATGTCGCGTCCTTTATGTTTGCTTTCGCCTGCAAGACCATCTGAGATGTATTTGGCAAACACGAGCCCGAGATACTCTGGAGGCACTGCCTTTCCTTCCTCAGTCACTGCAATGATCCTGTCAGCGTCGCCATCAAATGCGAATCCGATCATTTTCTGCCCGTTCTTTACATCAGTGCTGTGTTTCTTTACGAGGTCGCATATGTCCTTTAGGTTTGTCGGGTTAGAAGGGTCTGGAGCGTATTTCATGCAGCTTGGAAAATCTCCGTCAGCATAGTCCCTTATGGAATCCACCTTTGCACCCTTGCCTCGGGTGATGGAGGAGAAGACTCTCGAGGCTGCTCCATTCATCGCATCGACGCATACAAGCAGTCCTTCAAGGCTTTCCTCGGTAGCTTCTTCCAGGGACTTAAGGTATTCTTGGTAGTAGGCGTTCTTAATGCGGTACCTGTTCTTGCCTTTCTCTTGGTATTGGGAGAACCGGCTTTTGATCTCCTCGGCGGGCTTCCTGTAATATTCATCCAGAACGGTTATCTTGAGGCCGTTGATATCAGGCTCTTGGTGAGATGCTGTTATCGCCACAGTGGCATCTACCCCAAGATGACGGCTGTGTTCTGTCGAGGGTGTGCTGAGATTGTAACCCAAGTCCAGAACGACAACGTCGTCTTGAGTTAGAAGGCCTTGGATGAATGCGTCTTTCAACACTGGCGTGCTGCCCCTGCAGTCCCCTCCAACACTGACTGTCACTGGTCTTCCCTGTGCATTCATCACGAGCCTCTTTGCAAGGACGGCACCTAATGCTACATATTCTTGAGGACTAGGATTCTTTGTTCGCTTATCGATGAGGTATTCATCGCTGTTGTTGATCTTTTTTACGAGGGATTCGTAGAATCCCATCTCTGCTTTCTGTTCAGTTGCCATGCTGTTCACCTTCGTCACTTGTATTCTTGTTTCGTTCTCTGTGTTGGGTTGTACTTCCTGTCGTCTCTTGTCGTCACTGCATGCGATGCATTGGCTGTATTGTTCTGGTTCTGCAGAGCAGAGCTACCGCTAGTCAGCGATATCTTCCCCTGCGTCTGTGATGGCCCAAATGGGCCTTAAGCTTGATATATGGTCTTAGTTCAGTATTCGGAGGGCTCCTGTGAGGTCGTATTGGAAGACTACCTGCGGTAGCGCCTTCCACATTTCGCTCTCGAGACTGAATGCTCCTTGCAGCTTGAATGATTCTGGGCTTAATGATTTTACATTGCAAGGATTGTTTGCCCTTCTCCTCTCATATTCGTGGGCGGTGTCCTCGGCAATCTGCTTTGCTTCCTGGATGTTTGGTCCGATGGCCTTTGCGAAGTAGAATATTTTTGAGTGCTCGTCTTGCTCTCCTTTGAAGGTATACTCGCATTTTGTGGGTCCAAGGAACAAGTATCCTTTGAGCATTTGAGTGACCTCTTCTACTGTATACTCTTCTTGAAGTAGCTTTCGGCACTGGAATGGTTTGTCAAGGTATGTGGCTTGGATTTCCTGACTGACTAGAGCCGTTGCTTCTTCAGGTGTCTCGGCGACGACATATCTGTATACTGTGTTTCTTTCTGTGTGTTCCATCATCGTGTTGTCGTCTCTTCTCTTCTCTTCTAGAACGTTCGATACTTTGAATCCTTTCAGCTTGTTTTCCAATCCTTGTCCGTTGCATTCCATTTTTTCCCCTCCATTATCTGATGATCATGTGATCCATGCTCGGTTCGAATTCTTCTCTCTTGAGCTCTTGTGATATGTTGAATGTGCGTAGTTCTGTCAGGTTGAATGCGCTGTCGAGGGCGTCTATGAACTGCTGGAGTTTTGCGTGGTTTTCGAAGACCACTTCGGCGAGCAGGCCGTTTGATACGTCGACTGAGAACAGGTTGTTTACGTTCGGGTGGCTCATCAGGTGGGATTTCAGGGCTTCTCTCTTGTGCCTTGCGACTCCTAGGGAGAGCAGGACTTTTGTCTGGTATCCGAGGCGTTGGAAGTCGAGC
>JAFGBP010000062.1 GCA_016933095.1 Candidatus Woesearchaeota archaeon
CCTTCTCATCCCAAAGGCCAATGCCAATCATGTAAAGCGTCATTGAACTTAAGAAACAATAACCCCTTTTAAAGTTAGTGAAAAAGCTTATAAAATAAGACGGTGTTCTTCTGATTTTAAACGGGGGGTTAGCTAAAATGAAAAGAGTTTCACAAGATAGAAAATTTCTGACATTAGACGACTTACAAGACAAGTTTCAGAAGGGAGATGGGCTAGAGATCATATTAAAGTATGGTGTTGAAAGAGAGTTTGACCCGCATTCAAACATGGAAGTGTATAAGGGATTCGGACAAGGTGGCCTGTCTTACCATAAGCCAGGCACAAGTATTATGGGATATCTTTTTAACACGGTTCCTGACAATAAAGGTCACGTGGATGCAAGCATGCTATTGCTAACAGGCTCCAAGCGATCCGATACCAGGCCAGGCGTGGTAATGGCACAAAGTTCCGTATACGGTGTGAGAGCATACTCGATTTACAGCATCCGCAAGGTCAAATGATTTTCAAAAATTTTCATTTTCAAAATATCATTCAAAAACAGCATTTACATCAGGCACGTGGCATGTTTTTACAAAGCGACGGCTTCGATTAAGTTTTAAGAAAAATATTTCCAGAATGTTTCTTTATTCTACCTGCCCATGCTGCCCTGCAGTATTAGGAGATCCTCAGTCGTCAGGGTCTTTCCGGCCTTCATCTTGGCCTCGATCTCCTTCTTCTTCTCCTCAAGGTTCTTCTTCTCGCTCTCGCGCACAGTCTCCTCGAACTCAACCTTGTTGTCCTCTAGCTTCTTCTTGATGCCCCTAAGGACTTCAAGCTTTGCCTTGAGCTCGTCATTGGCGGCGTTGAACTCCTTCTTGAACTCGTCAGCCTTCTCCTTCAGGCCATCCTCGTCCTTCCGGATCTCGTCGATGCTCTTGTACTCTTCTATGAGCTTCTCATGGCGAGCCTGGCTAGCGGCGGCCTCTGACTGGATCTCCTTGTGGATGGCATTGGCCTTCTTCTTCAAAACGTCAATCTCTCGGGACTTATTTTTGATATCCTTATGCTTGTCGACCAAGCCCTTGCCCTCAGCGTACTTCTTCTTGAGCTCCTTCATGGACTTCGTGAACTTCTGCTCCTTGTCAAAGCTCATAGGCTCTGTCTGGAGCTTGTACTCCATAGCCTCGATCTTCTTATGCAGAAGAGATGGGTCTTCCTTGACTCCGAGCTTTGATTTCATGGACTCGTACTCTTCTTTAAGCTTCTTGATGACAGCCACTTCCTTGTTGATCTCGGCATTAAGGGCGTCTCGCTCCTTCTTCTTCACCTTGACGTCATTGGTGAGCTTGTTTCGCTCCTGCTTGGCAGCAGAGAGCTCTCCTATCTTGGAACGGATTGATCCGCTGACAGAATCCTTCTTCGAGAATAAGTCTTCCTTCTTCCTGTTGATCTGATTGAGCTTTTTCTTAAGCTCTATAACCTCTTTTTCGGTGTTCTTCAGATCCTCAAGAAGCTCTTTTACTTCATGTTCTTCTAACAAAAAATCACCTGATTTTTTGAAGACCCCAAAAACCTTTGATTCTTGTTGTCTACCATTGTCAACCATCCAAAACACTGTTTTAAGTGTCCATAATAAAAATTTATTTTAAAAGAATTTGCTGGCGTGCTCATTTAGCCGAACAAAGCGCCAAGTCCTGCTGCAGCCTCCTCAGCTGTAGGCTTGTTCTCTTCCTTCTTCTTAGCCTCAGCCTTTGGTGCTTCTCCGCCCGCGGCTGCTGGTGCAGCTGCTGCTGGAGCTGCTACTGCAGCTGTCTTGATAGCCTCGTCGATGTTCACGCCTTCCAGAGCTGCAACCAGTGCCTTGACCCTTGCATCGTCAACATTGACGCCTGCAGCGGTAAGAACCTTCTTTACAGCATCCTCTGTAACTTTCTGTCCTGCCTTGTGCAGGAGCATTGCGGCGTATACGTATTCCATCTTCGATTCTCCTCCAAAATTTTTTGTTTAATCATATGAAAAAATATCGTGATTATAAGTTTGCTGCGCTCTTTACGCTAGCAGCCTCAGCCTCGACCTGCAAGAGGATCTCCCCTACGTTGTCAGATGTCATGACCTTAGCCTCCTTGGCAACAGCCCTTGCTTCCCTGTGGGCCTTTGCGATTAGCGGCTCCACAGTGTCTTTGTTGGCGATGCCAGCAAAGATTGCGAGGTTGAACGCCTCTCCAGCTGCTGTCTGGAAGTTCTTCTTGTAAGCCTCTTCATCTATGTCCAAGACCTTGCCAGGCATTACATCTCCCTTCTCATACACGGCGGTGAGGTTAAGCCCTATCTCCATAGGCTCGATTCCAAGCCTCGTCAAGAGACCTGCAAGCTTGTCGCTTACAACGTCCCCTTCCTTGGCCACGATCGAGTCTTCCTTTATGACGACCTTTCCGGCGTCGATACCTGCCTTAATCTTGAAGCTTCCAAGCTCGCCGATGACAGGACCAGGCGCGAAGCTCGTCGGACCTGCCTTGACGACTATGTCATTAGGCGCGGTCTGGCCGCCCTTTATGGGCGCGTTGCTCCTCTTCTTCTTAAGCAGCGAGTATAATGCGAACGGGTTCTGGTCCGTCAATAATAGTGCAGGCATTCCCTTGAGGTACGGCTCGAGCGCCTTGATGTTAGGCTTCTCACTCTTCTCGATAGCAAGCTTGATGAGCCTCTTCTTAGTCATGAAAAGAGTGATCCTTCCGCGGAGCTGAGCCCTCATGTTGGTGAGCTGCTTAGCAGGGAGGTTCTTGAGGTTGACGACACCGACGATCGGGAACTTGTCCATCTCCTCGACCATCTCAGTCACTAGCTTGACCTTCAATGGGCTCGCCGTCTTCCTTCCCTTCTTGTTATGCTCAGCCATCTCTCTTCAACTCTCACTTCTCAAGTTTCACAGGCTTGCTCATGGTAAGCTTGACGAACACGTTCTGGATGTTGTTCTGCTCTCCAGGCAAGTGGTGTATTAATTGATCGTAAAGATATATTATGTTGTCAGCGACCTGCTCGTCATCCATGGACTCCATGCCGATTCTCAGCTGGATGAGAGGGACCTTCCTCGCGGTGACCTTGATGGTCTTCTGCAGCCTGTCGTACAAGGCCTTCAGGTTAGCACCCCTTGGAGGGACTACGCATCCTGCCTTTGGGTTTGGCATCTTTCCCCTAACTCCAAGGTATCGTCCGAAAGTAGCCGCGACCTTGGTCATGATGGTGGCCTGTGCGATGAAGAAATCATTATCATTTGCGAGCTTCTTGGCCTTCTGCTTGGTGAACTGCCCGAAGTTATCGACCATGATTGCCTCGTCAAAGACCTTCTTGGCCTCGTCCATTAGCTCAGCCCCTACGAGCGCGCAAATCTTCCTCTTCTTGCCAGTGTCGTGGTGCAAGGTGACGAAGAAATCAACCTGCTGCTCAGACTTCTTGAAATCCAAGTCCTTCAAAGCCACTATGAGGTCTACAGACTGGCTGAACTTCCTCTTAGGAGACTCCTTTTTGAGCTTCTTTATCGCTTCAATAACTTGGTCCTTGTTCATATGAAAATCACTCGAATCTGCCCTTCTACGCGAGGTAGTGAAGACGAAGCAATTGGGTTCGTCGGGCTAATGAGATGTTGGAAAAATTAGTGGTTTATAAAGCTTACGGATTTTCTAAGCCGTAAGCTCAAGACGCCAGTCTTGTTGATCGTGGTTCTTCCCGCGCCTGGCCAGGACTGCCATCCGATGAAGGCGCGGCCCGGATCAATTCCCAGTGCTCCCGTAGCCGCCCGAGCCCCTGCTGCTGTCTGAGACCTCTCTTGCCTCGACAATATCTGCCTGCTCCACCTTCTTTATGCACATCTGGGCGACGCGGTCATTCCTATTGACTAGAAAATCCTCTCTTCCGAGGTTTATCATGATGAGCCCTACTTCTCCTCTGTAGTCAGAGTCTACAAGTCCTGGCGTGTTCACGAGGCTGATGCCTTTCTTCAGGGCAAGCCCGCTTCGCGGCGAGAGCTGCGCGACATAACCTGCTGGGAACTCTATCTTGAACCCAGTCGGGATAAGCCTTATCTCGCCAGGCCTTATCACAGTTTCCTCCTTTACTGCGGCGTGCAGGTCAAACGCCGCCGACCCTTCAGTATGATACTTCGGAAGAGATATGTCCTCGTTCCCTTCCAGCCTCTTGAACTTCACAGTCACCAATTAGACTCATCCTCCATGTGCGGTTGTCATCCTTGCTTACCTGTGGCGTTGTATTTTTTATAAAGCTTTCTGACAAGAAAGAGCTTTCAAATAACTTTTTAAACACGAGTTCCTGAAGTGACCTTAGATATTTCAGGGGTGATGTTATGAAGAATGCAAAGAATATAATCCTATCAGGCTTAGTGGCGGGAGTGGCCATGCTAATAGCCGCGATGATCATCGACTTCGCATTGAGATCAGTGTTTCCGTCGATTACCATAGAATACAACAACGCAGCGATATTCCGGCCAATGGCAGATCCTCTGATGAAATTCATGTTCGTCCAGCCATTCATCGTCGGAATGATAATGGCCTGGATATGGGACTCGACGAAGAAAATGTTTGGCGAGAATGATGTTAAGAGAGCGATGAACTTCGGGCTTGTATACGGCCTCGTCACCCTTCCTGGGATGTTCATGAGCCATACCAGCTTCTCGATATCGCTTCTCATGACGTTGTCATGGTGGATCAGCATGATAATCCAGGGAGTCACTGCAGGCTGCGTGTTCGTGAAGATGAACAAGTAGATGTAGATAGCATTCAATCCAGGTAAGCGTTCGTTATGTACTGCTCTGCCATCCTATGGGTATTGAAGAAGCTGCCGTTTAAGGCTATGCAGTGCTTCATGATGTCTACCCATTTCTCCTGGTTGCCGTAGAACGTTGGGATTATGATCTTCTCAAGCTTCTCATACAAATCCTTGGCCTCGTCGCTCGGATCATAGTCGTCCTTGAATCCGGGATCTGAAGGATTAGGACCAAGGCTCCACCCAGTCAGGTTCTCGATGTGGCCCTCGAGCCACCACCCATCAAGCGTTGACAAATGAGGCACGCCGTTCAGTGCAGCCTTCATGCCGCTCGTTCCTGAAGCCTCGTAAGGCCTCTGGGGAGTGTTTAGCCAGACGTCGCAACCCGCAACGAGAATGCTTGCAAGCCTCATGTCATAGTGCTCCATGAAGACAATCTTGACCTTGCAGTTCTGGCTGTTGACATCCTTTGCTGTCTGGAATACCTTCTTTATTATCTCCTTGCCTTGCGTGTCCTGGCTGTGAGCCTTGCCTGCAAAGACGATCTGGATGTCACCCACTTTCTCAGCGACCTTCTTAAGTTTCTCGATCTCGAGCAGGATGAGGTCAGGCCTCTTATAAGCAGTGAACCTCCTCGCATATCCTATGGTGAACCTTGATATCTGGAAGCCTACGTTAGTCTTCTGGTTTATCTCGTCCATCAGGATCTTCTTAGCCTCCAAGTGTGCGCTCCAAAGCTCATCCTTTGGGATGCTCATGGCATACCTGAGGCTGAAAGGATCGACGCTCCAGCCAGGGATGTACTTGTCAAACATCTTCTTGAAAGGAGGAGAAGCCCAAGTCCCTGAGTGAATTCCATTGGTGATCGCGTTAATGATATATCCTGGAAACATCTCCTTCGTGACCTCGCCGTGCATCTTGGCGACGCCGTTCACGTACTTGCTGTGGTTAAGGGCGAACAACGTCATGTTGACGAGGTTGTCGTGGATCGCGCCTTTTAGAAGATCTGCTGGCACCTGGTTATTCGTGATTCTCTTGAAGAGCTCCAAGTCAAACCGGTCATGCCCTGCAGCCACTGGCGTATGCGTCGTGAATATGCACTTTTCCTTGACAGCATCTATTGATTCTTTCCAACCATCATTGCCAACCTGGCTTCCTTTTATGACTTCGCTCGCCCTTTTCACCAAGTCAACTATGAGGAGGGCTGCGTGGCCCTCGTTCATATGATACTTGTTGATGAAATAACCCAGCTCCTCGAGCATCCGGACGCCACCGATGCCGAGAATAATCTCCTGTGCAAGGCGATAAGCGCGGTCTCCCCCATAGAGAAAGGATGTGAGGGTCTTGTCATAGTCAGAATTGCCATCGACGTTCGTGTCGAGATAATAGATTGGGATGTCCTGCCCTCCAATTCCTCCTTTAACGACGAGCTTCCAAGCGCGCACCTTGACGCTTCGACCCTCTATGTTCACCTCTACGATGTTTGGGAGGAGTGTCAGGAAGTCTGACGGGTTCCACTTGACGGGCTGCTCGACCTGGTTGCCGTCAGCGTCGATCTTCTGATAGAAGTAACCCTTCTCGCTTAGAAGAGTCACGCCGACGATGGGAATGTGAAGGTCTGCATAAGACTTTAAAAGGTCTCCTGCCAACACTCCAAGGCCGCCGGAATAAGTCGGAATATGATGCGATATGCCCACCTCCATTGTGAAGTAGGCGATGTGCTCCCGCTTATCGCTAAGTTTAGGCTTTGAAATCCTCACCATGAAGCTATAAGAACTATTCGGGTTTAAAAAATTGACGCCACAGCTCGGATTTGAACCGAGAATTCCGTAAGGAACCGGTTCTCTCTTGTCCTTGCGGACAGTTCAAGACCGGCGCAATACCGAGTTATGCGACTGTGGCATGCTTGTATGCCTAATGACAGCACTCAAAAACGCGAAGCGTTTTTGTCTGTGCGACTGTGGCATGAAAAAATTTCCAATTTTTGAATGGCGCGGGCGTGCTAAGGAACAAAAGTTCCTACCCTGTGCGACTGTGGCAATATCAGCCTCTAGAATCCCAAACCTTTTTTAAATGTTTATCTTTTTTATAAGCCATCAGGCGGCGCTTTATCAGATATGCCTTTCGATGGAGCGCCGGTTGACTAAAGAAAATAAGCTTCTTTTACACAGTGTACCTGAACATGTTAAGATACGCCTTTATCTCCTCTTCCAGCTCCTTGACCTCTTTGATTAGCTCCTGCTCGTAATTCCTGGTCTGGCTCTTATAGATGAACTTATCAATTAGCGTCCTGAAGAAGAAGTACTGCGGCCCGCCCTCCCAGCGGCCCTCATAATCAGTAACGAGCGTAGCGTCGAACGTGAAATTGACATCGCCCTTGAGTAAGCGGTGCTTCACTCCTTTCAGCTCGAGGTTCACCTCTTTCAGGCTCTCGCACACGACGAAAACCCTTACCACGAACTTGTGGTAGTCAGTTATCTTCTTGTAAGGGATGAGCTCGAACGTGATCTTCTTGTCCTTCTCGTAAACCTCCTCGTAGTTCTTGTTCTCGAACATGTCATAAGAGCGGTCATCGAACCACTTGACCATGGTCCTGAACAACCCCTTAATGTCAAAAAGTCCCTCGAACCTTAGGGACTTGTCGGTGAAAATTATCCTTTTCTCTGCCATTTTTCAGCTCTCAACCTAACTTGAGGATTCTATTTTTAAATAGTTTTTTATCTCCTGGGCAAGATCGTGAAGCTGCTTGTCGATGGGGTCGATGTGCTTGAACTCGATCTCCTTCTTCAAGATGACCTTCTCCATCCACTTCTGCATGGTGATCCAGAACGGAGTCTTGAACCTGCCTTGCCAGTCCGTAATCACCTTGCCGTTGATCTGGACCTCGATCCTTCCCTGCACGACAGTCATCTCCTTGCCATCGACCTTGATCTTGATATCGCGGGACTCCCACTGATGGGTATTGATCTCGATAAAATACTTGAAATACTCGTTGACCTTCCTCTCGCCGTACGTCTCTATCTCTATCTCGTTACCGAGAGCGGTCTCTGTCTTATCCTTATACCTTTTCTCATGATAGATATATTGGTTATCCATGTACCACTGGTAGACGAACGCAAGGAGCGCCTTCATATCATACACTCCCTTGTGGCGGATCTTCAAAGGCGCGCCGAAGACGTCATACGGATTGGATGCCATTAGGATATAACTCTCTCTAGCCTTATTTAAAGCTTGCGAAAAATGATAGAAATAAAAAATATGAGAAAGGCTGCTCATAGGAAAATGACAATCAATCCAGTCAGAAACAGTGAACGAAGTTCACTGAACTAGCTAACAAGTTAGCTAGAGACTCGAAACGAATGCACCTCAATAATATTGTAATTAAAAGAGGTTTCGGACTTATTAGTGGCTGCGTGCTGAATGCCTTGTTACCTTGGCACGTACACACCAGCTCTATCAACCCTGTCTTCTACAGGCGTCCATGTGTCTCTTTTCAAGGATGGCTTCGTGCTTAGATGCTTTCAGCACTTATCCATTAATGCGTAGCTGCTCGGCCTGCCCTGTCGGACAACCGATCGACCAGTGGCATCGAGTCCTCGTTCCTCTCGTACTAGAGGATCCTTCCCTTCAGACACTTAAACACTCCCAATAGATATCAAACAAACTGCCTCGCAGCGTTCTGAACCCAGCTCACGATCCCTTTTGATAGGTGAACACCCTCACCCTTGGCAGCTTC
>JAFGBP010000063.1 GCA_016933095.1 Candidatus Woesearchaeota archaeon
AAGCTGACAAGAGGGTCGGCTCCCTCGGAGAATGTCAGCTTTCCAAAATAGGAGATTGATGCGAGAAGCTGCTAACCCGAAGCAAAGACTGAGTTTATAGCCAAAGCCCACTGGATCATGCGCCGCTGCCAAGTGAAGTCTGCCCAGCCTTAGGACGATAAATCGAGAATCAAGAGAATAAAAGGAAAGAATATGCAGAAAGAGCGCAGCGGCGCCCTCTGCTTGGGATCTCATATTTATCTAATACTTGTAGTGCCCTGGCTTGTAAGGCCCTTCGACCTTTACGCCGATGTAGGCTGCCTGTTCTGGCCTAAGCGTCGTGAGCTTTATTCCTAGCTTTCCTATGTGGAGACGTGCGACTTCCTCGTCAAGCTCCTTGGGAAGAATGTAAACTCCAAGCGCTCTCTGGTTCTGCCATAAGTCTAGCTGCGCCAACACCTGGTTGGTGAAGCTAGTGCTCATCACGAAGCTCGGGTGTCCTGTGGCGTTTCCGAGGTTGACGAGCCTTCCTCTCGAGAGGAGTATGATCGAGTGGCCGTCTGGGAACGTGAACTTGTCTACTTGCGGCTTGATGTTCTCTTCCTTGATGGTCTTGTCGGCTGTCATCTTCTCGACCTGTATCTCGTTGTCGAAGTGGCCGATGTTGCAGACTATCGCCTCGTTCTTCATCTTCTTCATATGGTCCAAGGTGATGACATCGCGGTTGCCGGTGGCTGTGACAAATATGTCGGCTTCTGGCAGAGCGTCTTCCACAGTCACCACTTCATATCCTTCCATCGCTGCCTGCAACGCGCAGATCGGGTCGATCTCTGTCACGAGCACGCGTGCCCCGAATCCTTTCATGCTCTGCGCGCATCCTTTTCCGACGTCGCCGTATCCGCAGACCAAGACGGTCTTTCCTGCAATCATTATGTCAGTCCCTCTCTTGATGCCGTCTGCCAGGCTCTCGCGGCAGCCGTAGAGGTTGTCGAACTTGCTCTTGGTGACTGAGTCGTTCACGTTGATGGCCGGAAACAAGAGCTTCTTCTCTTCCATCATCTGGTATAGGCGGTGCACTCCCGTCGTGGTCTCTTCCGACACCCCCTTGATGTCGGCGGCAAACTTCGTCCAGATGTCTTTTGTCTCAGAGTATGTCTTCTTGAGCATCTTCATGAGTTCCCGCAAGTCTTCTCCTTCAGAAGAATAGTCCTTGTCCAGAAGGGTCGGGTCCTTCTCAGACTCGACTCCCTTGTGCACCATGAGAGTGGCGTCTCCGCCGTCATCCATTATGAGGTTCGGTCCTTTTCCATCCGGGAATGTGAGAGCTTTCTTAGTGCACCACCAATACTCTTCCAGGGTCTCTCCTTTCCACGCAAATACGCTCACTCCCGCCTTTGCAATGGCTGCAGCGGCCTCGTCCTGAGTCGAGAAGATGTTGCAGCTGGCCCACCTGACATGAGCGCCGAGCGCAACAAGGGTCTCAATGAGCACTGCTGTCTGCACTGTCATGTGGAGGCTGCCGGTTATCCTGGCACCTTGGAGAGGCTTGTCCTTGCCATACTTCTGCCTGAGAGCAATGAGCCCCGGCATCTCTGTCTCTGCAAGCTCGATCTGCTTCCTGCCAGCCTCTGCTAAGTTAATGTCTGCCACCTTGTAATCATCTGTCATATTCACACCTCACAAAACGTGTATGCATAAACTTCACATCATACAAAGCGAGAAATGCCCCGTTAAATATTTTTTGGAATTTCATCCGTTCGAAGATGATTACGGCCTCCTTCCTTCATTTTGAGTCTGGCTTTTTGGCTTTGACGAGATGTAACGGACTGCCTTTCCAGTAATAAAAGCAGTCATATAGAATAGAGATGCTCCTGCGAGTGTTTGCATAAGAATAATCCTGTTATAATCGCTCATCGCGGCCTCCATAGCTTGCATTGAAAATGTAGGATTGTAAAGCATCTCATAAACGCCTGCTTTCTCCAACAGCCGCAGCATCTGTACTGAGTGTGCAAACCACGCGGCAAAACCTGTCAGCATCCCAGGCAATCCTTCAGTGACCGCGTCGGTGATAATCTCTTCTATTTTCATGCCTCCAGCCAACCAGCCAAGATATTTATATTTATGTTGTTATCTTAAATAACAACATTTAAATAATCTAATCCCATCCAGCGCCACATGGAGAAGGATCTTCAAAAGGCGGGCTTGACAGGGAATGAATCCAAAGTATATCTCGAATTGCTCAGAAGAGGCTCTATTCCGGCAAATGATCTCTCAAAAAAACTCGGGATGGACAGAACCCTAACGTACACCGTCCTCAACCACCTAATTGAAAAAGGGCTCGTAAATCATGTAATCCGTGCCAACAGGAAATATTTTGAAGCCTCGAATCCTATGAACCTCCTTAACCCAATAAAAGAGAAAACCGTATTTGTCAACGACTTAATCCCAAAGCTCAAATCCATAGAGAGGCTTAAAGAGATCGAGCAGGAAGTAAATGTCTACGAGGGAAGAGAAGGTTTGCGAAGCCTTATGAGAGAGCTTCTGAAGCATAAGTCCTTTTGTTCCTTCGGTTCGACAGGAAGAGCCTATGACATATTGTATGAGCTGCCAAGAATAGCAAAAGAGGTGCAAAAGAAAGGGGTTAAAGCCAAGGTCATCACGTCTTCAAAATTCAAGCATCATGACATGACAAAAGTCAAGAATATAGATTTTAGATATCTGGACGTGAAAAGCGAGGCCACCACCTCCATATTCGGGAATAAAGTCGCCATTCATGTCGCGATGCAAAAACCTTTTATTGTCATTATTAATAATAAAGAAATAGCTTCGAGTTACAAGAATCATTTCGAGATTTTGTGGCGAAACGCCAGAAAGATTAATCATTAAACTGATCTCGCCGTCAACTCGAAATGATAGAATAACCTGGCGGCAGAAGCTAAACACTCAAACCTTCAGCAGAATTTCACGCCAGTTCCGCCCGTCCTTTCTTCACGAGCAGGTCTGCGATCGTGGCGTCGAGCTCTACGAACGTGTCTTTCTCGTATGGCCCGAGTATCTGTCCTTGTCGTCCCAGGAACTTCGGCAGGTACTCGACGATCTTTATCTTCTTCACAATAGAGTCTTTCTCTTGCATCGCCTGCACTGCTTGAGGATTTGAGTCTCTTTTTCCGGCTGCGACAGATGGCTTGTTGAAGTGCACGGTTGGGGACGCGTATCCTGAGTCGGACTCTTCAGGGTCTTCGGCCTCGTACGAGACTTCCTCGTCTGATATCGCTTTGAGGCGCCTGTTCTCGCCGATCTTCTTCATGACGCCGTTGAATTCTTTCAGGTGGATCACGCTGTCGAGTATGTCGCCCTTGTACTTGGCGAATAAGTCTACCATCTCTGAGAAGAACTCGAGCTCGCACGGCAGCAAGGCGGACGTGTCTATCACGTCGCTGCCAGTCCTTGCTTTCACGAGGGCAATGTTGATCACCTTCTTCTCGCGCCTCTCATACAATTCCTTGACGAGCCGACGTATGTTCTGGAACTGGATCTTCATCTTCTCTTTCTCGGCCGAGAAATATGAGGTGTCTTCCTTGCGGTTCAGGATCGCTTCCTTCTCTTTCAGGTATGCAAGCACCTGCTCGTAGAAGTCCTCGTCGAGCTCCTGGAGCTCTTCCCGGTTCTTCTCTCTTCTCAAGAGGTCGAACAGGGTCTCGTAAGTGATCCTTATCTCCACCATGCTTGTAAGGAGGTGTTGTGGGTTTATATAACTTTTTCCCCGGCGCAGCCAGCCCCAGAAAAATTCGTTATCATTATTCATCACTATAATAGGACATTATTTTTAAATAAGCGATGCTTCCAGGGGGCCATGGCAGCGAAGTTCACGTTCGAGAACCTCAGGTTCAAGGAGGAGAGAAAGGAAGGCAAGGACGGCCAGACAGAAGCATCCGTCAGGGTGACTTTCTATAACATCTATTCTTGCCGCCTCTCATCTGATGACTTCTCGAGCATAGGCTGGTGGAAGATCGGAGAGGACGGCAAGTCGATTGAGTTCGACGCCTCTGAGAAGAAGGCGCAGAACAAGTTCTATCTCCTCCTCTCAAAGGCCTTTGACAGCCTGGTGTGCACTCTCAACGGCAAGAGGACTGTCTACGTGCATCGCAATTCCGGCATCCCGATAATAGGGGAAGGGGTCTTCGGCCTGATAGACCGCAACACCAACTGCATTGAAGTGAAGCCCTTGACCAGCTGCAACCTTGACTGCGTGTTCTGCAGCGTGGACGCCGGGCCAAGCTCCCGGAAGAACGTGGACTTCATTGTCGAAGAAGAGTACTTGGTGGAGGAGTTCAACAAGCTTGCAAATGCAAAGCAGCACGATGTCGAGGCGCACATAGGACCTCAGGGAGAGCCGCTCTTATACGCCCCGCTGGTACAGCTCGTGAGCGACCTGAAGAAGAACCCGAAAGTCAAGGTTGTGTCTATCGACACTAACGGCACGCTCCTCACAAGGAAGCTCATCGACGAACTCGCTGAGGCAGGGCTGACAAGGCTTAACATCTCGCTCCAGTCAATGGATGAGACCAAGGCCTGCCAGATGGCCGGAAGGCCCTACAAGGTAAGGTATGTGCTTGAGATGATAGATTACGCGTCGAAGAAGCTTAACGTCCTGATAGCGCCCGTGATAATCCCTGGCATGAACGACGACCAGGTCAAAGGCCTTATAGGCGTCGGCAAGCACATAAAATCAAGCTATCCGACCATGGGAATCCAGAACTTCCTCAACTACAAGCGAGGACGCAACCCTGCAAAGCAGAGGAGCTGGGAGGAGTTCTACAAGATGCTCGAGCAGTACGAGCAGGAGCAAGGGATAAAGCTTCACCTTTGCAAGGAAGACTTCGGGATTGAGGCTGACACCAAGCTCTCCAAACCCTTCAACAAGAAAGACGTCATAAAGGCGCCCATTGTCTGCGAGGGTCCAGAGTCAGACGAGAAGATAGCATCCTACAAAGGAAGGGCCATCATCGTCGACAAAGCAGGCCACATCCCCGTCGGTAAAGAGGCGAGGATCGAGATCATCAGGGATAAGCACAACGTGTTCCGAGGGATAGCGAAGTAAAGGATCCCACAGGAGTATCCTCTTGCTGCGCCTAAGAAATGATAAGCGATTAGACTAGACTCGGCTAAAGGACGTTATTGATAAGCGGTCGCAGCGGGCTACGAGAGATTCTGAACAGAGCCAAATAAAAGAGCAAGATTTTTATACTCATCATATCCGTATGCCGGCCATCATGGAATGGAGCATCGTCGGAAAGATATTCCTCACATTCGCATTGGCCTCGCTTTTCGGATACGAGCGCCAGAAAGCCCACAAGCCGATAGGCTTCGGGACTTACATCTTCGTATCAGTCGGAGCATGCAGCCTTGGCATAGTGGCGCATATCCTGGCGCCTGAAAACCCCTTGCCCCTCCTAGCAGCAGTCATCTCCGGCATAGGATTCCTCGGCGCAGGCGCCCTGATAAAGACATCTGACAAGGTCTTCGGATTCTCAAGCGCTGCGAGCATATGGATATTCGCCATCTTCGGCCTGATAATCGGAGTTGGAGAGTACTTCATAGCCTTGCTCCTATACGCCTGCGTCATTCTTGTGATTGCTTTTGACAAGGTCCTGGAGCAATGGGGAGTCGGTTCTTACCAGAAGAGGATTCTGATAGTCACGAACAAGGTCGTGCCTGAGAAGGATATCGAGCTAGCCTTAAAAACCGGGCGGGTGAAGCTCAAGAAGATTCACTCTGAAGTCAACAAGAAGGATAACACGATTAGCATACTCTTCCAGATCGAGGGGAGCAGAAAGTCCTTGGTTATGGCACAGAAGAGCTTGTATGAGAAGCCATGGCTTAGCTCCATGAAGACTGAATAAGAGAATGATAGAATTAATATAAAATAATTAATATTGGAATGGATATTGTGATGCAAACAGGCTTTGGCTGCGCCCCAGTCTAGTTATCATCCATCCCAAACAATCTTCTGAAGAAGTCAGTCACGCCGTTCACGATCTTCGTGAATAAGCCCGGCTCCTTTTCCTCCTCGCCCGCGTCTGAGGATGATTGGTCTGCCTGCTGGGAGCCTGCATCAGAAGAAGATCCTTCCTCCTCGCCTTCAGCTGAGAGCTTCGTGAGATTGACAGGGAACACCTGCATCTTGGTAACTACTCCAGCCCTGCCGCGGACCCTTGCCTCGGTCTTCACAAAGAGCTCTGTCGAGTTGTAGTCGTCAGGGATCGAAAGCGTGTATATATACGCCTGCTTCTCTCCCTGATCATCATATTGAAGTTCTGTCTTGGCAAGCCCCCCCTTAATCTTCAGTCCGTTAGAATAGGAATCCGCGACATCAACCACCACGATCTCATCAGTCATGTGAGAAACCCTAACAGTCACCGTGAGATTGTCCCCAATCCTAAGCTCGGCAGGCTTGTCAAAGCTTTGGGATACGCTTATGGTCTTATTTGAAGGCTTTACTGTCAGCTTGCCAGAAGTAGAGAATTCGCCGTGCTCGTCGAAATTAGTGTAATAATGGCCGCTCGCATATATCATGAAGTCCGTTTCAACGTCAACGCTTGGCGCCACCAAGTTCTCTTCTACTATTAGGGTCTTGCTCTGGCCCGGGAGTATCTCACCAGCCGTTCCTGTAGCCTCCGTAGTTATATTGCTCTTAACAGAAGCATATACGCCTTTGTAACCAGTATAGGCGTTGTTGTTGGTGACTGAAAAAGCAATCCTATAAAGACCGCCCTCTGTCACTACGGCGTCTTTAATCGAGAGCTTGAGATCCGGCTCTTTGTAACCCGACTTGAACGTCAGGTTCTTTGTCTGCTCGTAATACTTCACGTCAGTCTCCTTTATACGAAGAGTCAACACGAGGTCGTATGATCCTGCCTTGACAGCCCTTGCATTTGCATCGAGCAACTGAGTCTCTTCTGGGGCAAGCGTTCCAGACCAAGAATATATATTGGCATCCTTCTCGAATGTGCCTGGCTCATAAAGAAAGGTCACGTCTCTCTTGGGAACTTCTACACGCAGTTCTTCAACAGTCAATGATTCGTCAGAATTCTTGTTCTTCAAGGAGATTGATAACTTTGAGGAGTCGGCCGAGCCAAGCTCGAGAGAATTGGGAGATAAGGATGCGGTTAGGATGTAGGGGATAGCCGAGGAGAGGTCTGCCGAGAACACCGATGTGTTGGTTTGGAATTTCTTGCCATTTAGAGAGTAGTCAGAAGTCGCGTGGTTCGAGAATTTGATATAGTCGTCTATAATGAAGCGGTAGAGAAGGTTTTTCGTGGTCTGAGGAGGGATATTTTGTTCAAAGACCACGCCGTGAAGGCTCTTTTCCAGATAGCTCCCGCCGCTAGTTATCCTCACGCCTTCAGGGAAGACATCCTCGTACCTGAAACTGTCTGTTGAGAAGTCCGTCGGGTTCTCTATTTTCACGGAAACCTCAATCTCCTTATCCTTCTCAACGGTTCCTGAAACCGACCTAGTCACAGCCACGACGTCGCCTCGCTTCAACACAATTATCCTCAACCCAGCATAAACAAATTTTCCTCCGACGAATTTTATGTGGCTGTCCTTGTCTGAGCCGTTTATGTCAGTGTACATCTCTTCAAAGCAGTACCTCCTGCGTTCTGTCGACTTGCACTCTCCCAAGTTGATCACGTAAGAAGCCTCATCCACACCCAGTATTATCTTCTCATCATAAAAGTTGATGTGGATTGGAGACAAGAGCTCGCCGTCCACGATGTAAGTGTCACCTGAGAAGTACCAGGCATCATTCAGTGTTGTGTCGGCACTCGCAACCGGCAGGAAGAGGGCTGCCAATAGAAAGAAAGCTAAGCCTAAGAACACACCTCTTTTCATAACACCCCCTCGTCATCCCAGGAATATAAATTTTTCGATGGAAAGAATGCCCAAAATCACGCTGCAGGAAGGATTAGATAGGAGAGAATCCTCCAACAGCCACTCTTAAGATGAGCGTAAGAAAAAAAAACTCAAAAAAAATATAATAAAAAATTTGTGTTACCCATTCACTTGTAGACTTATTTATTCAACAGCGTTGACGCTGATGGTGTTTAAGTCTGCAACAACGACTTCAACCTCGTTACCTGAGAGGTCGTAGTCCTCATAGTCCGCTAGGACGTATGTTGCACCAAGGGTGTCCTGTGCGCTGTATCCAGCAACCAGCAATGCGTTCTTGCTTGGGAAAAGCTTGATTACCGCTTTGCCAGGTGTGAATCCTTCAGCACAGTTTGCAGGGTTGCCCATCAGTTCAGCTGCGACAGTGTTTGCACATGGTCCGCCGACAACGATCAAGTTAGTTGATCCGAGTGCCGGTGCGTCCGAGTCAAGCACTGCAAGGCCGACTGCAATTGGGTTGACAGATTCTGTCGTGAGCGATCCGTCATCAGAGGATGCTCCTTCCACAACGTCAATAACTCCTGCAGTCACGAAGGCCTGTGCATACTTCTGCGTCACAGGGTAGTCGATGGTAAGCTCAGGTATGTCATCCGAGGTGTCGTGTGTGAATAACGCACCGTAGGTTGAGTATCCTTTGCTTAGGTCATCGTCGTCAGGGTCAGAGACCAAGTCTGCAGTTGTTCCGGCAATGTCAACTCCTGAGGAGGCCATTGTCAGCTCGTCTGCTGCAGCAGTCTGGTTGATGAAGACTGTTGAAGTCTCATCAGACCCTTCGTCTAGATGGGAGTCGTCTGTCGTTATGTTCAGGGTTATTCCAGCACCAGTTATGGCAACAGGAGCTGTTCCTGCAACTTGTGCACCAAGTCCGATCACTGCACCGTTCTTAGCAACGATCTTAACGTAGTCGCCGTTTGAAATTGCGCCGCTTCCGTCAAGGTCTATTGAGAGGTTCTCTGTCGTCTCGTTTAGCCAGAACGAGTGGGAAACCGCGTCAACAATCAGGTCTCCAGCACAACCATCCGTACCTGCCGTAAGGGTGTACGAAACTACAACATCCCCACCTGACAAGTCCGAAAAGGTTACCTTGTTGTCGTTGGTGTTGATGTACTTGTACTGTAGAACCTTGGTCGCTGCCTTGTCGTCGTTCATGTCAGCCTTATCGGAGACGATGAAGTAGTCATCCTCTGAGATAAAGGTGGTGTTGGCGTAGTACGAGTTAGCCGCCACAAGATATTCTGTGAAGACTAGGTCGTCGTCCTCATTTCCCCACTTGAAAGTTGCACCTGCAGTGGAGACGTATGGGAAGTCGAACTCATCCCCATTGACGTTGGTGAATTCAATCTTGTAACCGTCTGCACCATCAGGCGCGATGACGATTGGGGTTGAAGCCACCTTGACCATACCTGCGTAGGTGATGTCCCAGGTGTCAGTTAAGAATGCACCAGGGTTGTCCGCCTCGACAGGCTCCCTTGCACCAGCGCCAGCAGCGACGTCATAGCCATCATCAGCTGATACATTATACTTAATGTAGTTCAGCTTGAGGCTGGTTCCGCCTGTGACGTTTGTTGCCTTTATGATCAACTGGGCGTTGTCAACAGTCTCTCCCTTGACCTTAATAGTCTCTGAGTCAGAATAGACTGCGTCGTTGTAGTCGCTGTCTATGAGCTCGAGCTTGTTAGCTCCCAGGTAGAACTCAACTAGTCCTTCCCTGTTGTTGGTCAAGACTGACTGCACTCCGACAGTGACGTCTGATCCTAGGATCTGGGTCTCTCCAGATTCAAGGGACTTTGTCATCACTCCATTGACGCTCAACTTTGCGCTGTCGTCGTCGGCGATGAAGACTGCCGTGACCTCATAGTCGTTTCCGTCTATGGTGTAGGTCTTGGTCTCTCCGTCCCTAAGCACGTCAGCAACCTGTCCTCCCAAGAGAGTAAGGCTAAGCTCGTTTACCGTCTTCTGAGCGTCCACTACTGTGAATGGTGCTCCGAGAATGGTTATAACCTCGTTCTCAAGATCTGTCAGGTCATAAGTTGTGGTTGCGCCAACCTGATCAAGGTCCGACTCTGCGCTCTCAGTGAACTCGAGCATGTACTCGAATACCGATGAGTCCTCTGGAATGACCAAGTAGTCTGCCAGAACGTCACCGCTGTTCTTGTACTGAACGTTCATTGTTGCCGATTCAAACTTCAAGTACTGCTTGACTGGAGTTGAACTGGATCCTGTCTGTAGGACTCCGCTCTTCAATGCTGCCAAGTCGTCTGCAGTAAATGTCTGCTTGACATCTCCGACGGCTTCTCCAAGTGCAAGAACGTCTGAGCTTGACTTAAACTCAGCTGCGTCTCCGCTGACCGATGCTTTTCCTGCTGCGCCCGGCACATCAATTAAGCTGCTTGATACAGCTTCTGCTTGAAGGCTGGCTGCAAGGTCGATTGCTCCGACGACGTCCGATGTAGCGGCTTTCTCGCCTACGACGATCTTCCCGCTAAAGGCTCCGTCTGCAATGAACGGTGCAGGATAGGCGCTCAAATCTGCGGCTGCTCCCATGATGGTGGCTCCCAGCATGGTCGTTCCGGCAACAAGAGCTGCTATCTTCTTTGCTGTCTTCTTCATATCCATTTAAACACACCTCCGTGTTTAACTTTCGTTGGTAACCATGTTCTTTAACATGTACCTCTGTTTCATACTTCATCCAATATATGGGGTTTGCCTCATGCAGTTGTTTCCAACCGCATTCTTAAGCCCCCATACACCGTACTCTGTATGAAGTTGCCTAATGTGAGTCCCTAAGATTAAGTTTTGTTTATAAAGTTTTCGCGCAGAACGCCTATAACCCCCACAAGCTACGTTTTTAAGGCTTAAAAACGCACCATTCATCTATATCAGTGACTTTTAATTCGAAAGTAACAACACACCCCCAATCTCATTTCAAAAGGCAATACAAGCATTATTAAAAAGCCCTTTATTAAGGTTTGCATCCCAGAAAAGCCCAAAATCCAAATTCCAGACCAAGAGGACGCTCGCATCCCACTACGCAAAATGTGGATAACAGAAATACTCTGCATCTCTGAACCCACAGCTCACTGCGCACACTGTGGACAACAGAGGCGTATGCCTCTGAACCCACATGTTTCGAATGTGGACGGCAGGATTCGAACCTGCGGAGGTACTAAACCAACAGGGTTTTTCGGCAAGGCCGAAAAGTTCAGGAACCTCCGGTTCCTCGCCACCTAAACCTGTCCCGTTTGACCACTCCGGCACGTCCACAAATGAGTGTTAACGAATTTGTGTGTCATTACGTGCGGCTCAAAAAATCTGCAAATCTTTGATTTGCAGGTCCATCCAAACCAGGTTTGGATGAAATCGCCAGATTTTTTCTAGCCGGCACGTCCACCAATGCTTGCATTTGTGCGTCGTGTCGGCCCAAAAATCGCGAAGCGGTTTTTGTCTGCCGGCACGTCCACAATAAGTAAACTATTTCTATCTCATTAGGACAAGCAAGACGTTTAAAAAGCTTACTAAATTTAAAGGTTCAGAGAACAAGTCAGAAGCCGTCAAAAGACAAAGGAAATAATTTGAGCCTGCAGGAACACGCACAACTAAGCCAGCGGTTCGAGAAGACCTCAATCGAAGTCGTCGTTGGAATCCCCATCGTCGTCTTCTTCGTCCTCTTCAAAGAAAGATCCACTCCAATCAATCACATTCATCATGCCATGCACCTCCAGCGTCCATCATGACCGTTAAAAAAACTTAAAAAGATAAAAAAAGATAAAATTAATTTATAAGCATTGGGCCATCAAAAGCGCCTAAGGGCTTACTTCTTCTTTGCCTTTGCCTGTTCCTTAGCCATTCCTTGTTCACCTCACAAGTTTTTTGTGATGTCCACCCTTCCAGGCTTTGCGCCTGGAAAGCCTCACTCCCATCCTTCTACATCACGGTTCTTGAGATTATCAATCCCTTGCAGCGCCTTAAGGTCTTCCCTCAGCCGGTCAAGCTCTGCCTGCTTGCGTGCCCGCAGGACGCCGTCCTTTATCTTTGACAAGTCCCATTCCAGAACCTTGACCTTCCGGTTAAGATCAGACATCCTATTATTTAGTATAGTGTTCGTCTGCATAGAAATCGCCTCAAGCTGTTTTATCTGCATCAACAGATAGTCGTATCATCTACCAATAAAGGGTTTTTGATCACCTGTTCGATCAAGCCATGCTTGACCAAGCAGGGCCTCATCTCAGAGCAGGTATTTAAATCTTTCTAAGTGCGGGGCTCTGTTCAAAAAGTAGCCCCTGGCTGCGCATAAGAATCGGAAAGCGGTTAACCTAGACTCGGCTAAAAGACGTTATTGATGGG
>JAFGBP010000064.1 GCA_016933095.1 Candidatus Woesearchaeota archaeon
AAGGGTTATCCGCCGGGACTTATCAAGCCGCAATACGTGCTTGAAACCCTCGACAAGATGCTTCGCGATTACAAGGGAGACGTGATCTTCACGACCGGCGTCGGCCAGCACCAGATGTTCGCTGCCCAGTACCTGAATCCACGAGGCCCCAGGAAGTTCATCACTTCTGGAGGGGCGGGGACTATGGGCTTTGGCATGCCTGCAGCGATCGGGGCGCAGCTCGCCAACCCTGATTCACTTGTCATCTGCATCGACGGGGATGGGAGCTTCAACATGAACTCTCAGGAGCTTCGCACGTTGTATGAATACAACTTGTCGGATAACTCTTCTGCGCATTCCCAGAACAAGATGCCTGTGAAGGTTATCATCCTGCACAACGGGTCTCATGGCATGGTCCGTCAGTGGCAGGATCTCATGTTCAAAGAGAACAGGGTCGCGACGACGATCGGGGACTGGAAGTTCCCTGACTTCGCGGCAGGCGCCAATGCGCAGTACGGCATCGAGGCCCTCCGGGTCTCTGAGTACAGCCAGGTAGAGCCTGCGCTCCAGAAGATGATAAAGAGCAAGGGACCGTTTTTGCTGGACATAGTAGTGGATCCTGACGAGCACGTCCTTCCAATGGTCATGCCTGGCAAGCCTGTTAGCGAGATGAGGACTCATAAGACGAATCATATAAGCTGAATCATAAGCGTTGATTCTTGGAAGCCCTCTCCCTCTTTTTTTTCTTTTTCAGATATTCTTTCCCATATTCCTTCCTGTACCGCTCCCATTTGTTTGGGTGGGCAAGATGATCGTACACATGCGTAATAGCTAAGGTCAGCACAGCATAGATGATCAGGGAGAATAAGTACATCAACCTGAACTTGAAGTCCCAGACGTCGGTGAAGAACGGTTCGACTGTGAATTCCAAGGTGCCGATCGGGAAGTATTTCAGCGCGGGGTAGAGCAGGAGCATCAGGCCTTTGGAGACGATGTAAAGCTTGGTCTCCTGGTCCGAGCTTATGAACATCGCGTATATTATCGCATATGCTAGGTGGTATGTGAATGCCATCAGAGCAAGTGATTTCAAGTAGACGTTCTTAGCAATACCTCCTGACAAGGCTCTTGTCAGCCACTTAGGCGTTCTGGATCTTTTGGAGATGAGCTTGCCTGCGAGGAAGACTGCCAAGGCCACGAATGCAAGGTTCACTGCGATGCCTAATGGGTTGTAGCTTCCGAAGTCCATGATGCTGCTCGAGCCTATCGCAACGGCAGGGAAGCCGTATGAGACGTCTCCACATGAGCGGAGGAAGGGCAGCATGGATACTATCAGGAATAGGATTGTTATCTTCACATATCTAGGATGAATATTCAATACTTATCGTGCTCTCAGAAGTAATATAAAAAACTATGTGATGTGAGAGATTATTATAAGAGATTATTCTACCTTGTAGAACTTCTTGTACCACTCGACGAACTTCGGGATGCCTTCTGAGACTTGGGTCTTTGGGTCAAATCCTAGCATCTTCCTGGACTTTGTCAAGTCTGCCATAGTGACTGGCACGTCTCCTAGTTGCATCGGCATATTGTTCCTAATGGCTTTCTTACCTACTGCCTTCTCGATGTGCTCGATGTATTTCTCGAGATCCACAGGGTGGTCTCCTCCGAGGTTGAATATCTCATATGGATAAGATTTATCCAGGGCTGCAAGCACGCCCGCAGTAATGTCATCTATATAAGTGAAGTCCCTTTTCATCTTTCCATAGTTGTACACGTCGATAGGCTTGCCTTCGAAGATCGCTTTGGTGAACTTGAACAAGGCCATGTCAGGCCTCCCCCATGGGCCGTAGACTGTGAAGAACCGCAGGCCTGTGCAGTTGAGTCCGAAGAGGTGATGGTATGTGTATGCCATGAGCTCGCAGGTCTTCTTCGAAGCGGCGTAGAGCGAGATCGGATGATCTACTGGGTCGCTCTCGGCAAAAGGCACTTTCTTGTTGTTGCCATAGACTGAGCTGCTTGATGCAAATATGAAATCCTTAACTTTGTGGTGCCTGCACATCTCGAGAAGCACAAGGGTTCCGTGGATGTTGGTGTGCTCGTATGCAAAGGGATTCTCGAGCGAGTACCTTACGCCTGCCTGGGCTGCCAAGTGGCATACCTTGTCGAACCTGTATGCTTTGAAGACCTTCTCCATCTCGGCTTTGTCTGCCAGGTCCTTCTCGACAAAGACGAATCCTTTCTTCCCTTCAAGCTCTGCAAGCCTTGCCTTCTTTAGGCTCACATCGTAGTAATCGTTCAGGCTGTCGATTCCTACGACCTCGTCTCCTCTTGCAAGGAGGGCTTGGCTTACGTGGAACCCTATGAATCCGGCCGCGCCGGTGACGAGTATCTTCAGTTTATTCACCTTCTTCATCTTGTTCTCCATCTTATCCTGCTTTCTTCCTGATACACTATTCCTGATACACTATCTTCCTTACCGTCCTATCCCTTGGTACTTGATGCCTAGCTTCTTCATCTCTTCTGGGTCGTAGACGTTCCTGCCATCTATTATGACAGTATCTTTCATGAGCTTCTTTACCCTGTCGAAGTCCGGCTCGCGGAACTCGTCCCATTCTGTCATGACGAGGAGCGCGTCTGCGCCTTCAAGGGCTTCGTATGCCCCTTTAGAGTATTCCACGCTGTCCTTCAGCATGGCTTTTGCAAGCTCCATCGCTTCGGGATCGTAGACTACGACCTTGGCGTCTTCTTTCTGGAGCTGCTCTATGACTGTAAGTGCAGGAGAGTCCCTTATGTCGTCTGTCCTTGGCTTGAATGACACTCCCCAGATGGCGATCTTCTTGCCGTCGAGTTCTGGCAGGAACTTCTTGAGCTTCGGCACGATGCTCTTCTTCTGCCTCTCGTTCACGTAGTCCACTGCTCTCATGATGTTTGATGAGAGGCCATAGTGCTCCAGCATCTGCGCCAGCGCCTTGACGTCTTTTGGGAAGCAGCTTCCGCCGTATCCGCATCCTGCGTGGAGGAACCTGGATCCTATCCTCGTGTCGAATCCCATGCCTTTGGCGACGACCTTTATGTCTCCGCCTAGCTCTTCGCACAGGAATGCGAGCTCGTTCATGAAGCTTATCCTTGTCGCCAGCATCGCGTTGCTTGCGTACTTGATAAGCTCGGCATTTCGTTCTGTCGTGAATATGATGGGCCTCTCTGTCCTGGCGAGCGGCTTGTAGAGTCTTCCCATAATCTGGCTCGCTTTCTCGCTTGATGATCCGATGATTACTCGGTCAGGGTTCTGGAAGTCTTTTACTGCAGATCCTTCTTTTAGGAATTCTGGGTTGCTTACGACGTCGTATTCAACCTTGGCCTTCCTTTTCTTCAGTTCCTCGGCGATTATCTTGCTTACCTTGTCGGCCGTGCCTGCAGGCACGGTGCTTTTGTCGACGATGATCGTGTACTTCTCGATGTTCTTTCCGATCTCTTCTGCGACCGCGTAGACGTATCTCATGTCTGCTTCTCCGTTAGGCTTCGAGGGTGTCCCTACGCAGATGAATATGATCTCGGATTCCTTGATCGCTTTGGCGATGTCAGTCGTGAACTTGAGCCTTCCTATCTTCGCATTCCTCTCGTAGAGGTCTTTTAGGCCTGGCTCGTAGATCGTCATCTGGCCCTGTTTTAGGGCTTCTATCTTCTTTGAGTCTATGTCTGCGCATATGACCTCGTTTCCAAGGTCTGAGAAGCAGGTTCCGCTTACGAGGCCTACGTATCCTGCGCCTACGAATAATAGCTTCATCTTATCACCGTCTTTATCCGTCTTTATCTTATGATTGATTTATCTTATCGTCAATCAGACTCTTTTTTGTCGCTTGATGTTAGAAGAAAAAGAAGCCATTTATAAATATTGTGTAATTAGACAGTGATAAAAACGAAGAGAATTCAGTTTCCTATATCACAGTTATCTCAATCTTAGATTTTGCCAAGTCCATCTCTATCTCAAGACGCGTCTTCTTCGAATCCAGATTCAATGCTTTCACCAACTCTCTCGGAAAGAGCATGCCATAACTATTCCCTATCTTAACAGGATGCTTTTCGTATTTCTCTTTCAGCAGTTTCTGCTGATACTTCTTCCCGAAAGCAAGAGCCTGTTCTTCTGTGAATATAACGGCCCTGCATTTCCTGCAGCGATACGCCTCTGACACCACACCCTTGTAATCTTCGACGACGAGCCGCATGGGCTTTCCACATTTATGGCATTTCTCCATCTTATTCTCTTCCTCGTTTGATCATGACTGTTTTTACTATTAAATACCATCCGTACCTTCGGCATGCGACGAAAAACGAAAGGTTGTCGCTGAAATACTTGTAGTAAATCTTGTTCTTCTTGGAATGTTTTGTTCTTGATACCTTACCACAACGTATTGTCTCCTCCACGCGCAGGAAGGATTCGTGGGGGAGCATTCCGAATTGAAAACACCTTTGAGTAAACCTCCACAAGGCGTGTCTATCGTATCGAATAATTGATGGTCTCATCTTATCATCGCAGCCCAGTTTATATAATTTTTGGTTATAACATTAGTTATAACACAAGATAAGAAGCGATATTAGAGAAATAATTTGAAGCGACCGCTTACGCGGTCGCCTTCACTCTCTTCAGCATCTCCTCGCCGTCCTCGATCATGAGCTCGTCCTCTCCGAGAGGCTCCTCGCTCACCTTGACGGTGTTGGCCAGGATTGCCTTGTAATACTCTATCGGCTTCACGTTCGTGATGACGGTCTGCTGTATCACAAAGCGGCCGTTCCTGCTCGTCTTTATCCGATTCTGGATGACCGGCATCGTCTTAAGCTGCTTTTCTTTCTTATTTGTCAAACCCATTTTCAATACCTCCAATAGCATTGCCGCAAGTAGCGCCGCCTTGCGTAGTCTGCGTCAACACATCGAGCATCACTAGACTCGGTTGCAGATAGGCAACAAGTGCGGACGAAGCGCGGCGCAACAATATTGCGGCAATGCGGTTTTCAAAGACGGACAAGCAAGGGATTATTATAGTGCACGACTGATTTTCCGGAAAGAAAAAGAATGATGCGGCATTATTACGTGTTAATTCTTTCTTATCTTCGCTACAAAGAACCCTTGAGTCCCTGTCTTGTGAGGCCACAGCCTCCTGCACTTAGCGATTTCAGGATCGAGTTGCCTGCCAAAGACCTTTGTCAACCCGGGCTCTCCGACTCCAAGGTCGACTTTCTCAAGGACCAAGTCCTTGTAAGTTGAGAGCATCCAGTCCATGTTCTCCTCGTTCTCTTCTGGCTCGAGCGAGCATGTAGAATAAACAAGCACGCCGCGTGGATTTAGTACTGCCAAGGCTGCGTCTATCAGCTTGCGCTGGACCTTGACTACTTCTTTCAAGTCTTCGACCTGGCGCTTCTTGAACCATTCAGGGTCTGTTGCGAAGTTGCCGCTGCAAGGAGCATCGAGGAGCACCTTGTCGAACTTCCTTCCCAAGTCATGCTCAATGTCCTCTGCATACACCGCGTCTTTCTTGTAGACAAGGCAGTTCGAGACACCACACCGCTCTAAGTTGTTCTTGAGAGCAGGAAGCCTTGGATTATTGGCATCAAGGGCTATGATGAGCCCATGGTTCTGCATCATGGCGGCCATCTGCGTCGTCTTGCTGCCCGGGGCGGCGCACATATCAAGCACAGTCTCTCCCGGCCTCGGATCCAAGACCTCAGAAGGAATCTGGCTCGCTGCCTCCTGGATGTAGATTAGGCCTAGGAAGTGCTCAGGCATTGCGCCGACTGTGAACTGCGACTTGAAATAGTAGCCGTGCTGCAGGAATGAAATCTTCATGAGAATCGCGTTGAGGCGCTTCTTTAATGAATCATCATCGGTCTTGAGAGTGTTTATCCTTAAGGCCTGCGCTATCTCGATACTCTTGGGGTCGAACTTCTCGCCTAACTCGTCATACCGTTCAAGGAATTCGTTCATGGAAAGAAATAGCTTCGAAGGATATATAAATTATGTGTTATTTCCTGGCGGCAGGAT
Organism: Candidatus Woesearchaeota archaeon; assembly: GCA_016933095.1. Lineage (GTDB taxonomy): Archaea > Nanobdellota > Nanobdellia > Woesearchaeales > SM23-78 > SM23-78. The sequence continues at coordinate 6,014 of JAFGBP010000064.1, forward strand.
GCATAGGGTTAGCTATGATGAAGCGATGGCAAAGCCAAGTTTGCGACAGGCATATCTGGATAGTTTGGGCTGGGAAAGAGTTATGCCTTGGGTCGGTTCGGTGAGGTATAACATTAGCCAGTTGGAAGGCGAGGGCCGAATGTATGTGGATACACGCGCATTCCAGAAGAGTCAGGGCACAAATTCAATGGATACCAAAAACCCTAAGGTCCAGTTCGCTCCGATACATGTAAATCCCAAGGCATTTCATGAGGAGGTCTATCCGTTTGAAGATGACTTCCTATGCGCGCTCATACATCACGAAGGCTATCATGCAAGGGAGATGCATTATGCAGGAGATTTCTTCTGGAAAATGCCTACGAACTCCTCTTTCTCGAACAAGCATCTCCATATGCTGTTATGTGAATACAGGGCTTATAGCAATGAGTATCTTCATCTGAAACCTGAAAATTCAGAATTATATGTGAAAGAAATAACTCAGATATTGGACTTGATCCCGTTGATTATACGAGAGCATGTAACAGAGAAGGAAGCCCAACAATTATTGCTTGAACACAAGCCGCTCTGGTAAAATGCCCGACTTACTCATGACAAACCTTCCTTGTAGCAGATACAAGGCAAATCCCTATATTTTCCATCCAGGTCAAGCCCGAATCCTATCACGAAGAGGTTGTCGATTTGCTGTCGACAGTAATCCGGCGTCAAGCCTTTCACCTGCCTTCTGGAGGGCTTGTCAAGAAGCGATGCGACCTTAACCTCTGACGCTCCCTTGTGCTCCAGAAGATAGCTCTTCAGGAAAGCGATCGTCCGACCGGTATCCACTATGTCTTCGAGCAGCAGGACCTTTCGTCCTCGGAGGTCTCCTTTCACGTCATCGCGCAGGTCTATGAATCCGGATGACTGAGTGGCCTCGTAGCTCTTTACCCTGATGTACTCCATCTCAGGGAAGAGGTCTATCTTGTTGGTTTCCTGAATAAACCTTTCTGCAAATGGCTTGGCCCCATGAAGTATCGCGATAAGATAAGGATATTCTTGCCAGAAGTTATCCGTGGCAATATCAAGAGCAAGACCCCTGACAATCCTGTTGACCCTCCTCGGCTGGATAAGCACCTTAAATCCTTGCGATGTTAAGTCTGCTGGCAGAGCATACTCGCTCGCCATGCCCGCGTAAACGCTCATAGTTCCACCACTACCTTTCCGGTCTTGCCGTCGATATCCTTAATTATCTTATGATCCTTATATTTCTTCTTAAGCTCGTCCCAACCCATCTTCTTCCTGTCAGCGTTTATCGCGTCAAGCGCTTCCTTGACATCGGTGTAGTGCTCGTATATGAGTTCTCCTTTGCGCTGGTTGTCAGCAACTCCTTTCTCAAGGGCTGCGAGCCGCTCCTCCTGCTTCCGGATGATCACCGAGAGCTTATCCTCCTTGCCCTTCTTCTCCTTGGCCTCGCGCTCCTCGCTGGCAGAGTGCATCTTGTCAGTCAAGACGTCGTCAAGCGCCTTGTTGAAAGAATCATAAGCTTTCGTGAGAGCGAGCCCTGTCTTGATCGGGAGCACGTGGCCCTCAAAGACGTTCGCCTCTATATTCTCACCAATCATCTCTTTCAGCTTATCATAAGCCTTCTTTGAATCAGCCGCGCCTAGATCAATCTTGTTCTTGTCGATGCCGGCGCGCCTGCAAAGCTCCTCTGCATACACTCCTCCGAGGCTGAGGTCCATTGCAAACACCTTCACGATGGAATCCCGTTTTGCATTCCCGAGCGTCTTCTTGAAATCATCAAACGAAAGATCAGGCGTGTCTGTCTGGGCAGGAGGATACTCGTACTTCGCTCCTCCACGGATAGTCCTCGCCTCCCAGCTCTGGCTCTCGAGCAGGCCTTTGATCTTCCCGTCGGGAGAGAGGAGTATCATGTTTCCTTTGCTGAAGAGCTCGCACACGAGCGTCAGGTCCATCATCTCGCCTTCGCTTCCAACCGCCCCTGTCTTCGCATCTTTCTGCTTCACCTCGAACACGATCTCAAGAATCCTCTCAAAGCCCTTCTGACGCACCTCCTTGACCCTTGCATTCCCGAGGTATTTCCTGAGGAACGTGCAGAACCCTGGCGGCCTCTCAGGGAAAGAAGACTTGTACTCTGTAAGGTAAGCGGCGCTCGGGAGCTTGACTCGAAGCATCATCTTTCCCGTTCCGGTCTTGTGGAATATGAAGAGGAAATCCTTAATATCCTCTTCCTGCTCGTAGATCTTATCGACCCTTGCACCCTCCAAGCCTTTCAGCTCCCTGACAAGGAAATGCAGGTCCAGGGATGAGATTTCTGTCTTCATCTTGCGTTCCTTCCGGTGAGCTCTTCAGGATAATAGCTTATCTTATGCTCCTTGAACACGACGATCGATTCGTAAATCTTTATCACGTCAGGGTATGACTCCCTCAACGTCTGCAGTATCTGACGGAACTCATCGTTGCTCCTGACATGGATGTCAACCATCAGGTTATAGAGCCCGATGGTCCTGGTGAGATAGTAAACGTTTTTATGATTTTCGCAGAATGAGAAGAATTCCTTCTTCCTTCGCTCTGAGACTGGCTGGAGCTTAAGCAGGAGCAGATGCCATTCATATCCCATGCTTGCCACGTCAAGCCTCACCTTATACCCCAGGAGGAGATTCTGTTTCTTCATGGCCTTTATCCTGTAGGACGCGACGTACATTGGTATCCTCGTAGTCTTCTCTATATCTGTGAGGCTGATCCTTGCATTCGATGATAAGGCCTTGATGAGCGCCAGGCTCGTGGTGTCCAGCTGGACCTTCTCCTTATTCTCTTCCTGCAAGATCTTGGAGTCAGTGCTTCTTGAGACGAACTTGTAGCTTATGTGTTCGCTCTTAAGCAACATAGTGAAGTTATAGTCATGCAGGGAATCCCCGAAAAGTTCTATTATCTGAGTCAGATGATGGTCGAATTTCTCCAGGGTGTCTGCGTATATTAGGAGGCACACATCCCATCTTCCAATCCCAGTCATGAGCCAGCCGACATAGTCCAGGGTCTCGAGTTTTTTCATGTATTCCTTCTCCTTGGTGGAGGTTATCTTCTCGAGCTGGATGAACACATAATAGGAGTTGAATCCCATCCTTGATATGTCGAATGTCGTGTAGAATTGAGAGATGACTCCTTTGTCTACCAGGTTGTTTATCCTATAGTTCACTACTTGCTTGCTAAGTCCGATCTTCTTTGCGATTTGGGAGTCTGGCTGGCGAGAGTCCTTGTCAAGTTCGGCCAGGATTCTCATATCTTTCTTAGATAATTTCTCTACCACAAATATTTACTCCATAATAATCATTTATATATTTTTCTAAAATTGTCAAATAATTATCTCAAAAGTATTTAATATTCAAGAGAGCATAGAATATGAGAGACGAATGCATGCAAAGCAAGGCATGCGGCAAGGCGAAGACCGGAGGAATGCAAGATGAGCTTGGAAGGAAGAATATACCGGGAGAGACTAATGAAAGAAGCAAAGCTAGGCGTGCAGCTCGAGAAGAAACTGTCCTGCGCAATCGCAGGTGTCCTTAAAGAATATGGCATCAGCGGTCCGTACATGTTCAACGTTTACAGGGACGAGAATTACTGCCAAAAGCCAATCTACAAGATCAAAAACAAGACATTGTCAATACCGCAATGGTGCCTGGGCTCAGGCAGCTCCCAAGTAGATGACCCTGCAAGAATAACCCCAATATAGAGCTGAGAAGAATAAGTGAAATTACTTCACCGTGACGCTCTTCGCCAGGTTCCTTGGCTTGTCAATCTCCCTCCCGAGCGCTTCAGCGACATAATAAGCCAGGAGCTGTCCTGCGACGCATGCGAGTATGCCGAACTTGCCGTCGTTGTCAGTGTCGATGAATACGGTGTTCTTCGCGCTGCCCCGGCACTGCGAGGCATTATTGGTTATGGTGATGATCTCAGCCCCGCGGGCCTCCACTTCCTTGGTGTTGGATACCATGTCTTCGTCGTTGCATCCTATGAGGCTGATGACCGGGGTTCCCTTGTCGATCAGCGCAATCGTGCCGTGCTTGAGCTCGCCGCCCATCATGCCTTCTGCGTGCATGTAGGTTATCTCCTTGACCTTCAGGGCGATCTCTCTTGCAACAGGGTAGGTCTGGCCACGTCCCAGGACGTACGCGTCTCTTGAACTGGAGACTTGCTTTGCAATCCTCTTGATATCGTCTTTTTGCGAGAATATGCCTTTTATCTTCTCTCCGAGATTCGAGAGGTTGACTTTGTATCCGAATTCCTGCGCAAGGCGCAGCAGCAGGACTGATTGGTTGACGAAAGCCTTTGTGCTAGCGACCGCAACTTCCTGGCCTGCAAGTATGTTAAGCGAGAGAGCGCTCATCCTCTGGATCGTTGAGTAAGGCACGTTCACAAGGCTGACTATGGTCGCCTTCTTCTCCTGAGCGTATTTGAGGGCGTCGATGACGTCCATCGTCTCTCCGCTCTGGCTGATCGCGATGACCAAGGTATCCTTGTCCACGTTCGCGTAGTGCTTGAACTCAGACGCTATGAGGGTCTGGGCTTCTATACCTGTCGTGTGCAGGTAGAACGCTCCCAGGAGCGAGGCGTGGTAGCTTGTGCCGCACGCCGCGAAGATTATCTTCCTGGACTTCTTGACAAGCGAGACCAGCTTCTTGAACTGGTCCTTCTGCTCGTGGTCGAGCGACAACAGCATTCTCGACACAACCAAGGGTTCTTCCTCGATCTCCTTGATCATGAAGTGCTTGTAGTCCTTCTTCTTTCCCTCTTCCTGGTTCCATTCAAAGGATTGGACCTTCTTCTTGATCAGGGACCCCTTGGCGTCGTAGAACTCGTATGCGCCCGCCTCTACCACTGCGAACTCGTCGTTCTCGAAGAACACTGCCTTGTCTGTGATGTCTGAGAACGCATAGATGTCTGAGGCCAGGATGTGCTTCTGTATCTGCTTTGCCCCTGCCTTCTTCCCTTCGCATATCCCTAACACGAGAGGGGAATCCCTCTTGATCGCGTATATCTTATCTTCTCCCTTGATCATCATGAGGATGGCGAAGGTGCCTGAGACTTCCTTGAGGAAGTCTGAGATGGCTTTCTTCACGCCCTTGCCTTGCTTGATCTTCTCCTCGAAGTAGTGCGCCACCACTTCAGAGTCGGTCTCTGACCTGAACTTGTGGCCCTGGCGTTCTAGGATGGTCTTTAGCTCCCAATAGTTCTCTATGATGCCATTGTGGGCAATGATAACCTCTCCGTTGCAGGACTCGTGAGGATGAGCATTCGCCCGGGTCACGCCTCCGTGAGTGGACCATCGGGTGTGCGCTATCCCAATCCTCGTCAACGACAACCCTTCAGCCTTTATGGCACCGAGGCTCTTCACTGTCTTCCTTGAGTCGGAATATCCATATGAGTCATATCCGCGGTATTCAAGCCTCTTCAGTCTCTCCAGAAGAAAACTGACCTTGAAATCGATTCCCGATACGACACCTATTATACCGCACATATTCAATCATCTTGAATTACAGCGCGCATCACACAACGCGCCACACGCCTGTAGTCTGCATCAATCATAGACGGCAATTATTCCTTTGAGTTCTGAAAGCTCTTTGATCTTGTAGTCGCACTCTGCTTCCCGCATGCCCTTGTGCCTAAGGATCTGCACCGTCACCATGCCGAGGTTCCGTCCTCCAAGGATCTCAGAGTCCGGGTTGTCCCCTATTATCATCACTTCTTTTGGCTGGAGAGAAGATTCCTCCATGAGCGTCTTGAAGATCATCTCCTTGTTCTTGGGATCGCTCGAGTCGTCGATTATCACCTGCTCGAAATAATCCCTTATCTTCAGGAGGTCAACCTTTGCCTGCTGGACCTTAGGAACTCCGGACGTCACGAGTATCTTCTTGCCTGGAAGCTTAAGGAGAAGCTTTGCATCATCGTAAGGCTTGATGTGGCTCATGTCCATGAACTCGTAAGCCTCCATGCCGATGTGGATGACGTCGGCGTTAAGGCCTAGCTGACTCGCCAATATCTTGAAGCCGGTGAAAGCATACCTTTCACGAAGCTGGTTCTCCTGCTCCTCAGTCATGCCGGCCTCGCGCATCCTCCTGAACATCTCTCCCAGGACAGGCTTGCTAAGCTGGTTGTAGGTATCAAAGAGCGTGTTGTCCAGGTCGAATATCATCATCTTTATCAATCAAATCACCCCAGCTCTTTGGAAATCATATCCTGACTATCACGTCTGCCAGCTTGTCAGAGTCATGCCTTGCAAGGTTGCCCTCATCTAATAAGTCTGCCTTCACAACCTTTACAGGCCCCGAGCCCTTTGCTTTGGAATGCAGGACTGGCATTATGAAAGATGACCCTTCGTCCTCGTAGGGCTTGAGGGTCTTGGCGTGAGGCTTCTTGTCGTTGAGAAGCACGCAGTCCAAGACCCCTTTTCCAGCGTATTTCTCCACCTCTTTCAGGAAGTCATCCGCTGAGAAGTTAGTGGTCTCGCCGTACTTGTTCATTATGTTGCAGACGAATATCTTCTTGGCCTTTGTCTCTGTCAAGGCGTTCTTTATTCCTGAGATGAGCACGTTTGCCAAGACGCTGGTATACAAGTCTCCGGGGCCTATCACGACCTTGTCAGCCTCTAGTATCGCCTTGACTGCGTCAGGGTTGGCCCTGGGCTTCGGGACTATGAAAAGCTTCTTTATCTTAAGGTCGGGGTTGTGCTTTGGGATGTCGATGTTGGTCTCGCTCACGACGACCTGCCCGTTCTCCAGGACTGCTCCGATGTGGGCGTGGACGAGCGTCACAGGAATCACCCTTCCCTTGATGCTCAAAAGCCTTGAAGCTTCTATTATCGCATCCTTCTCGTTGCCGGCAATGTCCCTTATGGCTGTGAGGAGCAGGTTCCCGAGACTATGCCCGCCGACGCCTCCCTTCTCGAACCTGTACTCGAATAGCTTTCTCAGGAAAGAAGAATCCTCACTTAAGGCTATCAAGCATCGCCTCATGTCTCCCTGAGGAAGATAGCCGTACTCGTCGCGAAGCTTGCCTGCGGATCCGCCGGAGTCCATCATAGAGACGACTGCGGTTATCTCAACGTCATGCTTCTTGAGGCCCCTCAGGACAGTATAAGACCCAGTGCCTCCGCCGATGACTACGATCCTCTGCTTCTCCGGCTTTGCCATTGGTATAAAGAGTAGCCAGGATGATTTATAAGTTTAGTGAAAACTTGTTCCACAAAGAACGGGTCGTAAAGAAAGTTTTGCGTTCTTACCGCCTGAAGGAGACTCCCACTCCTAGGCTCATCGCATTCCCTGTTCTTCTCTCTTGGACTGGATTCGACCCAGTATAGTTCCATTGCTGAAACCAAATATGCGTCCCGCGGAAGAAAATCCTGATGGCAAGGTCATTCTTGAGATTATAGATTACCCCGCTTGCTTGGAGGGATACTCCTGAGGTTTTGTTCTCTGTATTGTCAGGGAAGAAATACCGCAAGCCAACATCGTACTGCGGATCCATCAATCCTGCACCCACAAAGGGATATCTTGAGTCCTTCTTCCATAATTGGCCGCTGGGAAACCTGCTCTCATAGCCTGCAAAATCAAGCCCTCCCTCAATGAATAAATTGAAGAGAAGGTCTATATTGCAGGGTACCTTGTCAGGGCATTGCACATGAACTCGCTGGTAGAACCTTGCTGCTGCCAAAGCATGGTAAGTATGTCCGCTCTCAGCACCCTCTTTTCTCAAGGAGGACAAGCCTGCATCTAGCGAGAGCCCGACGTGGTTGAAGTAGCTGTCGAGTGAGATCTTTGCTCCGGGCCTGTACTGAGCCTCGTAGCCAGCCCCGCTTGAAGCGTTGAGGGCTGCATAAGCGCTGGCACGAAACTCCGCGTCTGTGGCTGCAGCTACTTTCTGCGCAGCCGGTGCAACAGAGAGCGCTGATGTCAATAACAGTGTAGTTGCAAGTTTTGATACCCTCATGAGCCAGGAGGAAATAGAAGATATTTATATACTTATCCACTCCGCAGTGGTGCGAGATGTCTCTGCAAATGGTGCTTAGAATGCAAACGCAGTTCAAGAAATTCATCACAGCCCAAACGTCCTTTCCATCTCTTTCATCTGGTTGAACTGGTTGATGAACGCGATCCCCTTGTCAGTTATCGTGAGCATCTTCCTCTCCTTAGCCTGTTCCTCTGCGACGAGGCCTTTTGCCATGAGCTCTTCGAGGTACTGTTTCATCTGGTTGTGGGAGAGGTTGGCCTTGTACATCAGGTGAGTCGGCTTTATCCTGCCTCCTCGCTTGTTGATGGTCAAGACCATGTCATAGATTATGTCGATCCTACTTCTTTTTCCTTGCATTTTTCAGTACCATCGCAAAAGTGTATAGAAGGAAGCAGTATCCGATGAGCTGGATCGCTTCTCCTGCCACGTACACCCACCTGTCAGCGTATGTGAATATGAAGAAGATTTGGCTCAGGGTGATTATCCCAAAGCTTATGGCGAGAAGCTTTGTGTTCTTGTACCTGAACTTCCTGTAGGATAGGATGTATCTCCTCGTGGCTGCTAGCAGGAAGATGACCGCGGTTATGTAGAACCAGTGATAGTTGAACCTGGCGAAGTAGGTGAGTATCAGGATGAAGTACGCCATTATGACGTAGTTCATGGTCAGGTCGTCCTTTGACGTCAGGGCGTATAGTATGTAGAACCCGAATAGTGTCAGGAACAAGTGCGCCAGGAATCCTCCAGCAAGGTAAAGATGATACAACTCAGATGCAGTCTCAGTGTGCGTCAGGATGTTCGTCGCGATCTTGACTATGAAGCTGGCCGCCAACATCAGGAACGCTGATGAGAGGAGCAACTGCTTCTTGTTCTTGGTGTCAAGCATGAAGTTCTTGAAGCTGAAGAATCCTATTGAGAGGACGACGAGCGCGCTGATGATGTCTATCGCGACGTCTTTCCCGTAGAAGCCCGGTGGGCTTAGGTTGACAAAGTCGAGCCAGTAGACCATCTATCCTGTAGGAGTGGGGAAGTATTTAAGTTTTTTGAAAAATCAAACTGGGCCTCATTCCTTCGAAGAGAGTCTTATCTTGAACGAGGCCTAGTCATTCATATTTTCTGAACCAATCTTACCTAAGACTTTCTGAAGCTAGTTTTCATGCATCACAACGACCATGAAAGCCGGCTTGTTTCCAGAGTCTCATCCCTTCATCCTCACTATGTAGCTGCCGTACGGGTCCAGGTCGTGGTAGTTGACGATGCTGCACTTGTTCGGAATGTTGCTTATCCAGAGCATGGACGCGTAGGGCTTATCGTTCCTGTCAACGACTTCCTTAGGATCCAGGCCGATCTGGACTTCATCTATGTTCTGCAGCTTGAGTTCGAGCCCGTATTTTTCCGCTTCTTCCTTGAAGAGCCAGACGGTCAGCGGGTCTTTTCCGAACTTGTCTGTCGGTATGGTACGGGGAGAGACCTCCCAGTGCACATCAGAGTTCCCGAAGGTGGCGTATTCAAGGATGGCTGTCGTTTCATTGTCTTCCAGGATGTATTTCCGGGCCTGCTTGTGCGCCTCGTAGGCTGCTTCCACGTTTGATAGTACCGGGGAGTCTCTGACAAATAAATATCTTGTGGAGACTCCTGGGAAGCAGACCACGCCTTCGCGAACGTAGCTTCCGTGCCTCCAGATGCTAGTGCCTCTTTTCGCATTGTTCCGGGCTTCGGCCATCTCCTTGGATGTCAGCACAGTGCCTGAGCTCTTTGCGTAGGCCTTGACAGCCTCTTCGCAGTTCGCTATCCTTGACTTTATTCCAAGCGCGCTTTCGAGCGCGTCGTCTATCTTCACTTCATATTCTGGTACGTTCATGTTGTTCATCTCCTTTGTTTCTTTCCATGAGAAGGTAATGCATTGGTAGGATATAAGTTTTGCATCAAAAAATATTTACAATTAGTAATATTTTTATAGTTATTATACTATTTGTAATATAATG
>JAFGBP010000004.1 GCA_016933095.1 Candidatus Woesearchaeota archaeon
ATGGTCTGTAGCTTTTATTATTTAAATTTTCCCCCATACAACTACACGCATTTTTTTTGACCGAAAAAAGCATATACTCTACAACTCTATTACTTATGTTATTTTTCCAAGATCCGGTTTGCTGGGTTCCTGGGATTCCCAAAAAAAGAAGGTTAGGCGACAGGTGAGTTACGTGGAGACGATGATGCAGACACAAGCGTTTATAGACACGATGATGAGGGGAAAGGTCGTCTTGGACTTCTACGCTGACTGGTGCGTGCCATGCCAGCGTCTCCAGCCGATATTAGACAAGCTAAAAGCCCTCCACTCAGAGGTCTCATTTCTGAAAGTGAACGTAGACAACAACCAGGGAGTGGCCGATGAGTTCGCGGTCAGAAGCATCCCGACAATCGTGTTCCTGAAGGACGGGGAGGAGAAGGATAGAGTGATAGGCCTTCTCCACGAGAACGGATACGAGGAGAAGATTCATCGCGCCTTCCGTGGATGAGAAGGGCTGATGCATAAAATCTTGCAAGGGGGTTAGCAGATGATGGAACGACTACATAGCCTAAAGGCTGTTTTTCCAGCCGCGCAGAATATCGCCAAGATACGCTTGGAATACGACAACGACAGGTGGGAAGAGAGGATCGTGACGCCGGTGCGCACGCTCCAATTGTTCATAACCAACCGTTGCAACAAGAGGTGCAAAGGATGCTTTTACGAGAAAAGTCTGGGACGCGACGAGATGCCATTGCAGGAATACGACCGACTGGTAAGATACTATGCCCCTGAGATCAGCAAAGTCATACTCTTAGGAGGAGAGCCTACGATGCATTCTGGCCTTGCAGACATGATTCGGATTGACCAGGAGAAAGGCCTTCGCACGACCATATACACCAATGGCTTTGACCTTACGCCTCTCGATGAGATGGACCTCACGGGCGTTGAACTCAGGATTGGAGTTCTCGGACTCAATCGCGGAGAAAAGGCGCTGGCAAAGATAAAACCAACAATAGTGCCCACGACAATAGTCTATATGCTCAGAAAGGACAACATTGACGAGCTCATGCCTACAGCCCTCTATGCAGAGAAGAACTTCAACTGCAAGGCATTCTACATTTCAAGCATAAGGGACATCGCAACGACCGGAAGCTTCTGGAAAGACACTGATGAGACTGTCCCAATGGATGAGTATGCGCACATAGTGAACCGTTTCATAAAGGAATACTCCGGAGGCTTGGAAGAGATACACATAGCAAAAAGAGGAGTGTTGGAGACTGACAGGCAGGAAGAATATCCTGTGGCTGCCTCCTGTCGCTTCCTCAACATCTTTCCTGACCTGCAGAAGATACTATGCCCATTCGACATCTCGCTTAGGAAATACTCTGTGAGAGAAGGTTTTGCGGATCGCAAATGCAATAAGCATGACTCTTGCCTGCTGCAAAAGATCGTATTGACAAGAAAAAGGAATTTGACATGATGATTTTTTCTTCATCTTCAGCTTCCTGACAGCCAAGCCGGCAATTCCTTGCCGTTAGCCTCATAGAACCGCCTGATCCTCTCAGGAGCCTTTCCTTCGGGGAACAGGAAACTCATCGGGTTGTAGAAAGCTATGTCCTTAAACAAAGCATCCTCCTTAAATGATCCTATAAATGCGTCCACATATTCCTGCTCTGTCCAGGTGTGCCTTATCATCATCCAGTCCGTGCCGAACAGGACTCTCTCCCTGACGACCTCGTCATCCATCAGCATGTTCAATATCTCAAAATAGCCCTGGGAAGTCTCATCCTTCAAGGCCTTGTCATTATAAGAGACGTCGGCATACACGTTCTCATACTTTTTCATGAGGCCGATTATCTGCCGAGTCCAGGACCAATCCTCGTAGACGTTCATAAGGTCTTGATCCCCGCCAAAGTGAGCGAGGTTGAGCCGAAGCGAAGGATACAGCCTCAGGACCTTTTCCCAGGCGGCTGGCGAGCAGAACCTGTTGCCCAGCTCCTTGTTTCCCAATAAGTCATTGCTATAAGCGCCGTCCTTGGTGCAATGCGCAGTGACAGGGACTTTGTTACTCTCGCAATACTCATAGAAACGGCCTAATTCAAGGTTCGCTTCCTGGGAGTTGTCATGCGAATCCGGATCCACATCATAGCCTAGCATCGGATATATCTTGACACCCAGAAAACCCATTTCTGACAAGGACTTCTTAACAATATTCTCTAAAGCCGACTTTCTCCGGGGATCGAACATGACAAAAGGCATTAACCTTCCAGGATACTTCAAGGCGACGTCAGAGACCAGCCTTACCTGCTCTTCATAAGGGATCTCGGGTTTTTGCTCGGCTGAAACCTGGCTTATATCCATCATAAGCGGCGTGGCGAGCTCGATCCCTGAATCATCCATCTCACCAATCAGTTCTTCAGCGACGCTCTCGATGTTCTTATTCAGGAGAGCAAGCACTTCATGGATCTTGTCATACTTCCTGCCAGGCTGGATATATGTCAATAGCCGAGCAATCCACCAAGTAGGCCGAAACCTCAGCATCCACTCCCTGATCGGAGCCCTCTTCTTGAAGAAAGCGTCAGGAATGAAATCATAATTAAGCAGATGGCAATGCGCATTGATACGTTCTGGCATAATAGAGCCTCTTCTTGCAAAACGGAATCCTGGCGCGGTATATCAATCTTTCCATGTGCCGGGCTTTGCAGGTAAGAAGCTATGCGGCGAAGACGGTTTCTAAACGAGAATAAAGATAAAAAATTTGAAAAATAGGCAAATCAGACCCTGATAATCAGAACCTGTCCCGCTGCTCTCGCTTCTTGGCGAAGCAATCCCTGCAAAGGACTGGCTTTCCTTCAGTAGGCTTGAAAGGCACCTCACACTCAGCACCGCACTCAGTGCAGACTGCCTTGTGCATCTCCCTTGGGCCGCCAAAACCGCCGCCTCTCCGAAAACCGCCGCCGTGGCCTCCTCCAAATCCGCCTCGATGGCCGCCGCCTCTAAATCCGCCTTCCCTGCGACCGCTATCTCTTCGGTCGCCTCTATCGAAATCTCCCATTTTATTCCTTCCTCCAAATCTACTTCCTTTATGGACATATAAGAAATCGTCGAAATAGCTCTATGCTTTCTTGTATGTTTTCCCCTCTAGTAATGGCTTGAGTTTAAATAACTTATCATGCCAAGGCTCTTTCAAGGTACCTTATGCTAAAACTTTAAAAACTCATCCTCCCAACCCCTAGTTATGAGGTGGAAGTCTGCAGCCTGCGTGCTGGCAGCTATGATAGCCCTGCTATCAGCATTTGTCAGCGCCGATAATAACTTAGCCGAGTACTCTGCAGACTACGACATAATAGGCGACCAGGTACTGGTGACAGTATACGTTGCCTTCAACGAGGCAGGGGACTACTTTGTCTGGGGTCTGCCATACGACGCCAGGCAGATAGAGACTGGAGGGATACCTTACTCGATACTCGACCTTGGAGACTCAAAAGCCATGGTCACGAATGAGAGCCTGGACGAGATAGAGTTCAGCTACGTGACCTCAGGCCTGATAGAGAAGACCAGCAGCCGCTACTTCATAGCCGACTTCTCCAAGATAGAAGCACCGAGGATCAGCGTCCTAGTGAAGCTGCCAGAAGAAGCCACCCTGAAATACCCCTTGGGCTCAGAGAGGCTGTCAGTCATCCCGAAGACTAGCGACGTTACGACGGACGGACAGAGGATAATAATCCACTGGAACGAAGACGACTTCGCCGCGAACAAGGCAGCCATGATAATCTACGACCTGCACGAGACCAGTTGGCTGACCCACCTTGGATTTGTGCTTCTAATAATTGTAGTGGCGTTCGCCGCCAGCTACTTCATCCTTCGCGGAGGCAAGTCTGCGAAGCCAAGCGAGGTTCGGGCATCAGCGCGGGAAGTGGACATCGACACTGCAAAGGAAGAGGAAAAGGCAGAAGCCGCAGAAGAGAAGAGGAAGGCAAAAGAGCAGACTCAACTAACTCGCAACCTGTTCGAGGACGAAAAGAAGATAATAGAAGTCTTGTTCAAGGCAGACCGCCAAGAGTTGTGGCAGAAGCAGCTCGAGGTTAGGACTGGCATACCAAAGGTCAGGTTGTCTCGAAAGCTGCGAAGCCTGGAAGCCAAGGGACTCATTGAGAAGATTCCTTACGGCAACACGAACCATATTAGGCTCAGGAAGGAATGAACATGCATGCTTTCTATCAGCTTGTTGACTGTTTAATCTCGCTTGTTGACTGTTTAATCTAGCTTTGTTTAATCTGGTTGTTACACCAAGTTTCACCTCATTACACGTATTAACTATATACTGTTTCAACATACCTATTCTAAGAAGGCAGGCAACAGGATTCGCCGCACTTGTTTATCATCATTTTTCCGAGTGCGGATTTGGCAGCGGGCGCTGGCCTTCAGGAGGAATACAACATGAAAGACTGGATGAAACTCTTCGGAGTATTGATGCTCCTTACGATAGTGTCTGCAGCGCTTGTGCTTGCAGAGGATGATGGGACAACGCAAGACGTGACGACCACTTCAGCTGACGCCACGGTCGCGTCGGATGATGCGGCGGATGACACGGTGAGTGATGCTGATGAAGTGGATCCTGGAGTCACTCCTGATTCTCCGTTCTATGGTTTGGAGAACGCATGGGACCGCATAAGGCTCGCCATGACCTTCAACAAGGCCAAGAGGGCAGAGAAGGCTCTCCAGATTGCTGAGGAGAGATTGTCTGAGCTCCGAGTGATGGCTGAGCAGGGAAAGGCTGACCATGCAGAGAAGGCAAGGCTTAGGTACGAGCAATTCCTGAACAAGTCAAGGGAAGCAGCCGAGGGAATCGACAGCGATGAGAACGCTGACGGGGCCAAGAATGCTTGGCGAAGGATTGCAGGTCTCCAGAACGCTGTAGAGGCTCACAGGGACCACTTGGCAAACGTCAAGGAGAGGATAGAAGCCGCTCTCGCAAAGGAGAACATAACTGACGAGCAAAAGGCAAACCTCGAGGCGATACTTGACCGCGTCGAGCAGCAGACCGAGGACTTTGAAGCAAAGGTAGAGGCCAAGAAGGACTCTGTCAAGACCAAGTTCAAGGTGCTCAGCGGAAAGACTGATGACGAGGTTGATGATGAAGAGGCTGCAATTGATGAAGAGACAGGCCTTACAAAGGCAAGGGTTGAGCGCGCCAAGGCAAGGGTTGCACTCGCAAAGGCAGTGCTTGCAAGGGCTCGGGAGAGAGTGAATGCCCAGAAGGCAGCCGGAGAGGACGTGGCAGACCTCGAGGCAGGACTAGAACTTGCAGATGACGAGGTTGCAGAGGCAGAAGCAGGCATCAACTCCAATGCCAAGGACGCGTATAAGTGGGCTGACAGGGTTCACGAGTACGGCAACGAGATCGCTGCAATAGCGACGAGACTTAGGCTTGCGCATCAGAACGGCACCTTCAACGAGACAAAGGACGAGCTCCAGGCCGCCATAAGAGAGAGGTACGAGGCCCATAAGGCAGAGGTCGAGTAGCAGCTCCGGGAGAAGATAAGGAATGCGAATGCGGTTCAGAAAGAGCGCCTTGAAGCGTTCTCGAATAGGCTGACAGTAAGGGCCGACCAGCTGGAAAAGAGGGCCGATATCATGGCGGACCAGGCTGAGAAGCTAAGCGACCGCGCTGACAAGATCGCAGAACGGGCTGACAACATAAGCATCAAGCCAGTCCCACGGAAGGACGTGGCGGATGCAGCAAGAGTTAAATCCATCCCTGGTGTAGTGATGGAAGATGAATGAATCTATTAGAGGTGAAAAGACATGAAGAAGATATTATTGATTGCAGTGTTTGCATTGCTGGTGGCATCACTCGTCCTTGCAGAAGGCAGTGACAAGGCAGCAAAGCCAGAAGACGCAGGAAACCCCGAACCCATGTTATTGGGAGAAGGTCAGCCTGAAGGGGCTGGAGAAGGAGTCGCGGTGGCAAGCGCGACCATGAATAAGGGAGAAGACTCCCAAATCCAGGCGCAGGAGAGAGTGCGAGAATTGATGGCAGAGAATGGGGCGATGTTAAGAGTCGAGACCGCTGCTAACAACAGGGTTACCCTGAAAGCAGGGAACTCTCAGGCCCAGACAGGGCTTGAGCTCGTTCAGGCAGAGAACAAGATAAAGGCAAAGCTCAGCAACGGGAAAGAGGCCGAGATCAAGGTCATGCCTGACACGGCTTCGCAGGCCGCTCTTGAAAGGCTAAGGATAAATGTTTGCTCTGAAGAGAACTCTTGCCAGATCGAGCTGAAAGAGACTGGGCAAGGAGACCAGGCAAAAGCAACATACGAAGTCCAGGTCGAGAGGCACTCGAGGATACTCGGAATATTCCAGGCCAAGATGCAAGTGAAAGCCCAGGTAGACGCCGAGAACGGCGAGGTCGTGGGTGTTAACAAGCCTTGGTGGGCATTCCTGGCTGCAGAGCCTGAAGAATAAGATCTCTTGAATAAGATCTCTTCCCAAATTCTTTCAATTTTTTTTCTTTTTTTTCTTTCTTCTCAGTTTTTTCTTTCTTCTCAGTTTTTTCTTTTTTCTCAGTTTTTTCTTTCTTCTCAACCGCGCCTTGATCCGATTGCCATTCGATGCAGGCGCGCTTGATGGTCTCTCTGGAACCCTCTGTTTTCCCGCAAGATTTATTAATTCTCTTCATCAAGATAATATCTATGCTCAAGAAACTGTTTCAGAAAAAGAGGCATAAGCTAAGCTATGATGAGCTCATAAAGCAGCACTTAAAGATACTGAGATGCCTGCAGTACAGTTCTGGCTTGTTTGCGGCGTCAAGCAAGAAGGCAGGGACAGGCTATGACAAGAGCTGGCTTCGCGACAACTTCTACGAGTGCCTGGCATTTGAGGTCATAGGCGACTGGGACACTGTCGAGAAGACTTATGACGCGCTTCTCAACATCTTCCTGAAGCACGAGGAGAAGATAGACCACGCCATCGAGAGGAAACCAGAACACAAGCACGAGTACATTCACGCAAGGTTTAATCCGGAAAACTTCAACGAGTTCTGGGAGGAGTGGGGGAACAAGCAGAACGACTCCATCGGCGCGATACTGTTCAGGATAGGAGAGCTGGAGCACCACCTCAAGCGCTCGATACTCGGCACAGAGGCGCACGTACGCATCGTGAACAAGCTCGTCAAGTATCTTGAGAGTGTGAGGTATTGGGAGGACAAGGACAGCGGCATGTGGGAAGAGGACGAGGAGCTCCACGCATCGAGCATAGGTGCCTGCGTCGCAGGCCTAAAGTCCGTGTCTCACTTGAAGGATGTCGAGGTTCCCGAATGGCTGATAAGGCACGGCGAAGACGCGCTCCACAAGCTGCTCCCACGGGAGTCTGAGAAGAAATACGTCGACCTCGCGCTCTTGTCTCTCATATGGCCTTACCAAGTCGTGACTCATAAGGAGCGGGAAGAGATTCTCAAGAACGTGGAATACCTGCTCATAAGGGACCGCGGCGTCATCAGGTACAAGAACGATTATTACTACAATGCCAACCCTGACGGCTACAGCGAAGAGGCGGAGTGGACCTTCGGATTCAGCTGGTTAGCTATAATATACGAGCACATGCTGGATTATAAGAAGGCAAAGGAATTCATAGACCTCATGCTAAAGACGCTAACTCCGGAAGGCGTGCCAGAGCTGTACTTCTCGAACAGCCCGAAGCACAACGAGAACAATCCTCTTGGATGGAGCGAGAGCCTGTTCATAGTGGCGCTTCACGACCTCCACCAGAAGCACGGGAAGAAGTGATTTCCTTATCCCAAAATGATTTCTCCATTCGAGAGTGAATACTAAAGATAGTTTTATATATCTCGCTCCTACCTCTTCTTGGATGGTGGCCACTGACAGAAGAGGATTCATGAACAGGGGTTTGGCAACATTAGCAGGAATAGGGGCAGTCGGATGCGTACTGCACAGAGAAGTGCCCGCAGTCCAACCCCCCGGACCAGTAGCCTCTGGGAGTTCGAAAGAGCAGCCGCTTACCCCCGACATGGTGCACTCAGCATATATCTTAGAAAACTTCCAGAGCAAGCCGCTCATCCCGATGGAATCCATAATTGCCCATTCCCTCTTGAACAAGATCGGAGTGTGCTTCGGGGATTACGTCTTATCAACTTGCCACGGCGCCATCATAACCATGAGATTAGAGATATCTTCCCCGAAGGATTCTTCAGGCCATGCCAATCCTGATAAGAGGTTTCCATTAAGACGAGACGGAATACAAGCAATACTGGCTTCTTGGACTCGTGTCAAGGAGGAGCAGGAAAAGAATCTGGACAAGACTAGGAATGATGTATACCTGAAAGTGCCGGGCGCATACGTGCCTGATCCGAAACTTGAGAGGATGGTGGAAGATCAAACTTTAGGGATTGAACTGTACAAGTCCCCACCAAACTACAAGCTTTCAAAGCTCGAACAAGGACTGGGAGACAAGTCACTCATCAAGCTCGGCAGGGAAGTGTTAATCCTCGGCTCAGAGGCATTTGCCAGGCCAAAACCTGTATTAGGATCCATCCGGACCATAAACCACCACTCATTCGTCCTGGACTTAGGGAACCAGGTGCTCAACCAGTACGGGGACGTAGGAGCCCCAGTCTACGATCGTGAAACACATAACCTGTTAGGAATGATTTCAGGGCAGAAAGTGGAAGGTACAGTCCTTCTCATGCCTATCGCGTGCAGCATAGAGAGTTATAAAAAGCACATTTAAAGACACCGAAAAACATATTAACCGAGGGAACCTACCTCGGAGGATTGGGGGGTAAACATGTCAGACGGCATAACATTCTTAGGCACAGGAGGAGACTCCATAGTCATAGGCAAGCAGCTTCGCGCAAGCGGGGGGATTGTCCTTGAGTTCGAGGGAAATCAGTTCATGCTAGACCCTGGCCCTGGCTGCCTGGTACGCGCAAGACAGGCAGATGTTAACGTAAGGGACACTATAGCGATCCTTGCAAGCCACCCTTCTGTTTATTATTCGAATGATTTGAACATTCTTATAGACTCGCTCAGCGTTTCAGGGCTTGACGTCATCGGTGTCCTTGTCGGGGCCAAGAGCGTGATCGAGGGTACAGACACTGACCTTCCAGTACTCAAGAAGGAGCTCTCAGGCTTTGTGGAGCGGGCCATAACTCTTGAGCCAGGGCGCAAGATAAGTATCAACAACATCAACATCATGCCTATGAAGACCACGAACCCGGAATATCACTCCATAGGGTTCATATTCGAGACCCAGAAATACAGGGTTGGCTACACCTCGCTAACGGGATACTCGGAAGAGGTTGCTGACCAGTACAAGAACTGCGACATCCTGATAATCCCTTGCAAGAATCCGACGGGTGTGAAGGAAGACGGATCCATGAATTCTGAAGACGTCGCTCAATTCCTCAGACACACAAAGCCGGCAAGGGCAGTCTTGACGGGCTTCGGCATCAAGATGATACAGGCCAATCCGATGCAGGAGGCAAGGGACATCCAGCGCGACAGCAAGGTCGAAGTCGTAGCCGCGACAGATGGGCTTGTGATCAGTCCTGCGTCTTTCGGATCGAAGGTCAAGCATATCAACCTGGATAGCTTCGGGAATTGATTACTTCTCTATGGTAGTAACAAAATAGAAAGATTTATAAAGGAAACTGCCCCTGTAGGACAGATGATATCCCAAGAACACGCACAAAGGATACTGCACTACCTGCAGCTGAAACCGGACGAGACAATCGCTGTGGTAGGGGACGAGACAACGCAAGGCATCGTCATGCCAGTATTGAGACAGTTGATAGGCACTCAATCTGTTCCGTTCACCTCCATCAACCTAGATGACAGCCAAAGGCCTTTACAGGCGCTCACGCCTGAGATAGAACTTGCCGTGAAAGGCGTTGACGTATGCTTCTATGCAATCGACAAGAAGGTCACCGCAGACAAGACTGAGCTCCCTTTCAGGAGAGCACTGAACGAATGCGTGGAGTCGAACGGCGGAAGGGTCGGGAACTTCCTGGCGCCGACAGAGGAACTCATAGAAAGCGTCTTCTCCGCCAATCCTCAGCAGGTGACCGATCTCACCAACAGGGTGTTGGACTACATGCAGGGCACATCCGCCGTCAGGGTCTGGACGCCAAAAGGAACGGACGTTATAGTTGAGTTTGACCCTCAGTACAAGTGGCTTGCATCGACAGGCTACATCCAGAAAGGGATCGCAAAAAACATCTCTCCTGCTGAAGTATACACGCATCCAGGGAACGTGAACGGCCAGATAGTGGTCGACGGCACCTACCCTCCGCTTATGCAGGCATACCTTGGAGCTGACCCTAAGAAATTGCTGGACTTCATAGCAGCCACACCTATCCTCTGGACTGTGAAAGACGGAAGGATAGTTAGTGTGAAGTGTGAAGATGAAGCAATCCTGAAAGTTGCAAGGAAAAGCATAGAAGATGACGAGAACAGCAACAGGATTGGAGAATATGGCATGGGGACCAATTTCGGGATCCCAAGACTTCTCGGAATCATCGCAAACGATGAGAAGATCGCAGGAGTCCACTTCGCGAACGGCCACGGATACCCGAAGTTGACCGGCGCGCAATATAATTCCAAGACTCACGCAGACGCAATCCTGACATCTACGTCAGTCATTGACCAGTCAAACGGTCGCGTGATAATGGACATGGGAAAATACAAACTATAATCTTTACATGTTCTTATTCTATTTTTTGGGCGTAATCTTTAAATACGACCAAGCAAAAGATACTTTCATGGCGTTTTTCGACCTTTCACTCGGCGGGACGATCTACCAGTTCGCAGAGCTTATCGGAGCCCCCTTCAAGAATCCCAACCTTCTTTGGTTCGGCCTGCCCCTAATCATCACGATCATCATAATCGAGCTTAACCTCGGCCTTGGCAAGAAGGCGAGCTTCGGCCTCAAGCAAGCATTGCCTAACGCCATCATACTCTTCTTCGTATTCCTCAACTCTGCCCAGGTCACGTTTTCTCATGATGGAGGATTCGTATCAAACCTTTTATCTGGGAGGAATCTCGCGACATTCTTCATCCTGCTCCTGTCTGTGGCAGTCTTCATGATAGAATACTTGAAGGAGTTCCCAAAGAAGCAGTTCTTCGGATTCTCAGCCCACCTGCCGATAAACGTGTTGGCATACGTCTTCATGGTCGTGGTGAACAATGAGATAGCCATTGACCTCAACCTCTTTGTCGCCTACATCCTACTGACGATACTATTCAGCTCGCTCTTCTTCACAGTGGCCCGCATGGAGCCAGGAAGGATGGAGACGACAGACCTCTTCGGGTCTTCAAATAGGCACAGGGACATCTTCCGCAGGAGAAAAGGGTCAAGCCACACCCATAGCTACAGCCACGAGCACACCAGCCCGAAAAAAGGACTGTTCCCAAAGAGACGTGAAGAAGACTACAGCGACACAATCGCAGACCCGTTCAGAGGAGTCAAGGGACGATAAAGCTCAGGTGGCTTCTTAACAGGGATAAGCTTATAATTATAACTATCATCGGATTTCTCTCAACCCACGCATGCGAAAGAAAGAAGAGCGCAAAGAAGAGCGCCAGATTGAGGAATGGACTGCATTCGGCAAGGCGTATTATCCAAGAGAAGCCAAGCCATCAAAATAAGGCGGAACCAATCATCTGACCTTGCCAGCCAGGTTCTCCCTGATTTTCTCTATCTGCTTTTCCCTGATTGTTGAGAGCATGCTCTTGGTCTTGATGAAGAAAGCTTTGCAGCCTTTGCTAGCTTTTTTTACTGCTTCCTTGTCTACTGGCCTGTTAGCGTAGTATTGCAGGTCAATCCTGGCGCCAAAGGCTTCCTCAAAACCATCAACCTCTTCTTTTGAATAGAACTCTTCAAGGCAGGTTTTCATGAATTCTATCGAGCAGCTGTGGATCTCACACTTGATTCCTATCCGAAGCATCAAGGCATACAAAGAATAATAGTAGATGTAGTAGCTTATGGTGGCGGTCCAGATTCCGCTCTCAGAGACCTTTGGCAAGACAGCTATTGATTCTTCTGCCATCTTCAGGTATGACTCTGACATGTTCCTGTTCAGAGATATTATTTCCAAGCCGTTCTTCTGTTTTAGGCACCATTCAATCGAAACCATAAAAGTCCATCCATAAAAGGCTGATGAACTGCTCGCTATTAAACATTAGCACGTGATTTTCGGAAATTTCACGAATCAATGGGTTCTTTTTCTTCAAGAGCTCCTTGAACTCCTCGATTGAAAAATATTTGACGCTGACGTCAAGGTCGTATATCCTGCCTTTTGATGCATAATCTTCCTTGATTCTCTCCCCGACGATAAACACATCCAGGTCCGAGTCTTTTTTCTCTGTTCCATTGGCGTAGCTTCCAAAGATCCCGACGATTCGCTCATCATTCTTAAACAGGTTTGCGATCATGTTGTGCTTTTCCAGGAACCTTGTCTTCCTGGAAATTTCTGCCATGGCGAGTACGTCCCTTATGCGGCCATGTTGATTGTTTAGTTTGAAGAATTTCATGTTGCCGCGCTTTCTCGAAGTCAGGATGCCGTCTTTTTCAAGGGCGTTAAGGGCCAGTGCGATGCTTTTCTGGCTTAGGCTTACCCTTCCTATCAGCTCCCTTCCGTAGACCTCCTTGCTGAAGTCTCCCAGGAATTGTTCTACTATCTCAAAATAAGATTTGTGTATCATTTTACACAACTGTGTAATTTGTTACATATTTAAATTTTACGGAAAAGAAAGCCATCGATTCAGGTAAGAGAACTCTTGGGCTGACGGGGTAGAACTTGTCCTTTTGGGCGTCAGGGATATTCGGCGCCGGTGCATTGTTCACGCTGGGACTGTATGGATTGCTAAGCTTCGCTTCAAGGATGAGCTGGTAGTGGCTGGACATAATGGGGATTTAATCTCATCCTACCATTTTGAAAAAAATCCACTGGGTCTTCCAGGAGGGATCCCTTCATCTGGGATGTAAGCTCTTTTAGTCCCTTATACATCCTCTTCCTGTACTGCCGAGCCTCTCGGCTTCGTACTGGTTTTGGTCTCAAACCATCAGAATCATCTGCATTGTTACGGTACAAGTTTAAGTATGTAAAATCTGAATGACCATATGACACTCCTATTGTCTGCGAGTCATCTCCCCAGTCAGTGAGCCCTGTGAATCCAGCATAAGTTCCGTTATTCCCTGAAATGTCAGCACCTTCCCCCATCATGACCCCGAACTTGGTCCTGATCCTTCCTTTGCTTAGCCTGTCAAGGACCTGCCTGGCCATCCTTTGGGTGCTTCCGCTTGCCACCCAGTCATCAAGCACCAATACGTTAGGCCTCTTGGAGGCTTTCAGCATCTTTTTGACATCAGGCGCCAGGTACTTTTCAGTGGCTTCCAGGCTATTGCTTTTGCTGAACCTCCTGAACATGAGCGTTCCGTCAGCTGTCGGGAACCTTCCATAGAGTGCGGTGTAGAGCTTGAAGACAGCAAGGCCGATCATCCTTGCTCCCCTGTCGCTAGCAATCACGAAGTCAGGCCTTGTTTCCCGGATGTACTCGACGATCGGCAGCGCAAAATACCCTATGTTGTCTGCGTTTATCTCGGTTGATACCCCGAGGTTGAATCCTGTCGGTGAATAGATAAGGTTCATGTAATTACTGGAACCGAAGTCCTTTATGTATTTCTCCAATGTTGTGAGCTTCTCGTCAGATGCATCTGGGAGAAGATACTTCAGGTAGTCTTCTTTGACAATTTTACTTTCTAGGGAAAAATTTTTTCCGGTTTCTTTCCGAGGGTTCGTCAGAAGGTGGAGGTCGTAATCGCTTCTTTTTTTCAAGCTCTCGGGTTTTAGAAGCAAGCTCTCCAGATCCCCTTCATCCGGATGTTTCCGGACTTTTCCTGATAGTTGGTTGGAGAAAAAAATTTTATATGAGTCTACTAGGATCTGAAAGTCGGCATCTGAGAATTTCATGTATTTTTTTGAGTCGGCTGGCTTTTTCTTGGTCTTGTCTGGCTTGGCCATCTTATCTTCCTCTTGAATACTTATGCGTCTCTTCTGCCACTGCGTTTGCGATGGTCATTACCGTGTCATATGGCCTGATGAGGCTTCTGTCCATTTCCGGCGGAA
The DNA here is from genome assembly GCA_016933095.1 of Candidatus Woesearchaeota archaeon. Taxonomy (GTDB): domain Archaea; phylum Nanobdellota; class Nanobdellia; order Woesearchaeales; family SM23-78; genus SM23-78. Next base: position 14,126 of record JAFGBP010000004.1, read on the forward strand.
TCGTCTTCTCTCCTTTGTGAAGTCTCACGAGCGCGTCAGCCGCTCCTCCAGAGCCTTCCAGGCTGAGGATTGGCTTTCCGAAAATGAGTCCTTTCAGGGCTTCATCTAATGTTCCTCGGGCTCCGTTTATCACTACGATGAGGTCGGCTATCGCCCCGATGTATGACCTTCTCTCTTCCATGTTGGCGCCTGCTGGTTCTACATGCAGGGTTCCTCTGCTTGTCTTCTTGGCAAGATCAAGGTATTCCTGTGGAGGCTCAATTTTCTCTGGCAGGACTACGAAGAAGCGGTCATCTACATTGTTTTCAGTGCAGTACTGCACGATGCCTTCGTAGGAGTCTCTTCCGGCTCCCAGGACTCCCCCTGTGAACAGGCTTCCCTGATTCCCTATCGCTTCCCTGAGATGGTATCCTAGCATGTAGTTGTCGTAATCGTCGTATCCTGGCAATGGGTCTGTGGCTCCGATTATCCCTATGATCGGATGGCTGTGTCTCTGTATGATGCTCTCTAGAACTCTCAGTGGTGTGCTCTGGCCATTCTCTTGGGCGGCGCTTGTCATTTGGTGTTTAGGTCGCATTTGCTATTTATAAATTTTTCTATTTGTAACTACTTCTAGGTGATGATTTTATTTGACTTGTTGATCCCTCCTTCTCAATAGGATTCGCAGGATAGCAAGCAGACAAAAGAAACAAACCCTTCAATTCCATCAAATCAAGAGCACGATCAGATAACCCACGAAGCACCCCGCGCTAAGTATCGGCATGGCAGGGTAGAACTTGTCCTTCTTGGCGACGATGAACAGCGTTGCAAGGGCAGCAGTAGCAGTTCCTACGATGATGAAGCTCTCCAGGAGCGCCAGCTGGATAGGCATCTTGTTCGCCAAGTGATACATGACGGTGCCGATGAAGAGCATCGGGAATGCGATGTCTCCGCCGCCAAGGATGGCAGTCCTTCTCTCACCGTCAACTGGCTGCTTGACGTCAGGGAACCTCCTCGGAAGCTTTTGCTTCATCCTCTGAACTGGAGACTTCAAGCTCTTAGACGCCGCAGCCGCCGCCTTCTTCAGGCTGGCCTTGAGCTCCTTTGCACCCTCGATTGCCTTAGCCTTGTAAGGGATGAGAAGGCCTGCGAACACCTTGCTCTTAGTCTGGAAGTTAGCCATCGAGACCATGTGCTTGCTCTGGAAGACCGCGATGAAGTCATAGACAGATATGAGGACGAGGATGAGCGACGCCCAGAATATGTTGCCGGGGATCCCCAGAACATCACTGTTCTGCATGCTATTCAGGAGCGGAACCAGGAAGACCGAGATTCCAGAGTACATGAGAATCTCTGAGAGGTTGTGCACGACGACGTTAGGCCTCGCGATCTTCCACGTAGCCAATATGAACGCGATGAAGAAAGCAAACGCCCAAGGCATGACTGTCTTCAAGGCAAAATCAATCGCTATGAAGACGGCGAGGAAGAACCAGATCCTCCAAAGATTCACCCTCTTGAACCTGGCCAATAAGAGGACAAGACCAGTCCCAATGCCGACGCCAAGCGTGATGTAGACCAGGAATCCAAGCCCGCTCATCTGAGGGATTTCTCCAACCTTAGACTCGTCAAACACCACGACCCTGTTGCCCTGCTCGTCAACCTGCTCCTTAAGGGCGCTGGAGAGCAGCAGCAAGCCGACAAGCTGAGCCACAACAAATATTGCTATGAGGAACAAGGTGACCTTGAAATCATGCTTCATAGACCTGAAAAGCCCAGAATGAGTATATAATGTTTTTGAAAAAGGCACGTGATGCGACCTTTCTGGACGCAGCCAAGCCAATGGAAAAACTATAAATACCACCCTTTCCAAATCCATATCCATGCACCACCACGCGGTCGACCACCACAAGCACGTACGCGAGAGAGTCCACAGCCAGCCAGGATCAATCAAAGGCGTGCCGCTGGAAGGATTGCACGGCCCAGCAGAGCCCTACCCCCACCCGAACAAGTGGATGCGGCTCCTAGACGACACCTGCCTAGTCTTCTCAGTCATCATGCCAATGACGACGCTGCCACAGATAATAGAGATATACACGACACACAACGTCGAAGGAATATCGCTCCTGATGTGGGTACTCTACACAGTCTGCATCATCCCATTCTTCATCTACGGGATCGCACACAAGACAAAGCCTCTAATAGTGCTGAACTCCCTATGGTTCGTCGCACAGATTACGATAATAGCAGGGATACTGATGTACGGATAAAGACAGACGAAAAGGAAGAAGAAAAAAATAAAGAATATCAAGAATTTCTGCTGCTCACTCTACGATCTTGAGGTCCTTGAAACCAAGCTTGTCCCTCTTGGACTTCTCAAACAGGTCCTTCTGCTTGGCAAGCTCCTCAGTCATGCCGACACCGATCTTGGACTTCAGCTTCGTCTTCTTGCCCTTATGATAGATCTCGAAAGTCACGTCTGTCGGCACCCAGTCGCTGCCGATGTCGGTGATCTGGAACTGGACTGCTTTCTCATCAGAGTTCACCTCGACATTCAAGCTGTCATAGTTTGACTCAAATCCTTCGGGTGGATCGATAGTCACAGTTACGTTCCAGTCACCCTCGCTTAAAAGGATGAAGGGATAAGGCTCGGCATCGCCGTCCCACACCACGTATTCAGGCTCTATAATGTAGAGCAACGAACCAGTCTTCGTAGTGACCTTGCCGCCAGATCCCTTTCCATTAGGCTTAATCATTACAGTAAGCTTGGTCTGGGTCGTCTCGTCGCAGACTGTGTTGTCAACCTGACCCTCATATATAGTGCTGGTAGCGTTCTGGACATACTTCAATATCGTGACATAACTGCCCTCTCCCACATCCATAGAACACTCCCCATCCACATCAGTGATGCAAGACTGGACTGGCATGCAATTATTCCAGATGTCCTCGTAATGCTGCCAGTTCGATCCGCCCATTGCTTCGACACAAGACCCTGCAGACCTGTCGAATACCCGGACTTCAGAATCATTTATCAGGAACCAACCAGTCTCAGGGTAGCTCTCAGAACTCTTGACAACGTGCAAGGTAGCCTCCACGTTCAAGTAACCCTCATCTGCCTGTCCATCGCAGTCGTTATCCTTGCCATCTCCGCAGAGACCAACTTCTGAGCTTAGATAATCCGTAGCCCAAGTATAAGTCTCATTGAAAGCGTCGTAGCAGACGTAATTGCTGCCTGCACAGGATTGAAGCGCGTTGCACTCATTCAAAGCGTCGCAAGTCCAAGTGTCAGAGCAAGACGTCGTTCCAACAACAATGCAATCAGCTCCGACCCCGCAGGAATAATCATCTCCATCTTCCCAGATAGATTCTGTGCCGACGCCAATACATGCAACGTTCGAGCTGCAATCATAGCTGTTGCAGTCCTCAGGCACAAAGCTGCAAGCGCAGCTGCTCGCACCGCAGGAACCTCCTCTATAGCTAGTGTCGCCCTCACAGTAAGCCTGGCAGTCAGAGTCCTCGTCGCACTCAGCGCTGCAGGCAAGGCCTCCCACGCTGTCGTTCAGGTCAGGGTCGCAGCAAGAGCTATCCTCCAACTCGCAAGAGTACTCGGTGCAGGATCCAAGACCGTTGCAGAAGTCCTGTCCACTCTCAGGATAGAACAATCCGAAGTAAGGGTTCGTGCTGCTGCACTGGTCTGCCGGACAAGTTCTGAAGAGACCGCAACTGGTTCCGTAAGAGAAGTAAGGGTTCTCGCATACATCCAAGTCCTCGTTGCATACATTGTCAGTGCACTCATTGGAATCATCGCATGTGAGCGGCGTAGCATTCAGGCACCCACTTACACCACCGCAAGTCTCTGCACCGTTGCAGAAGACTCCATCCGAACATAGCCCTTCCGGATTCTCGTCAATGATGCCATCACAGTTATCATCAACACCATTGCAGGTCTCAGAAGCATTCGGGTTCACGAGAGGATTCGAGTCGTCACAATCCACCAGCTGGAACTCGCAGTTGGTTATGTTCCCGACACCATACCCGTCTCCATCCTCGTCAGTACAAGGCACCATGAACACGATTGCCCTTGTGGCCTTATTGTTGGACTTGACCTCTATGACTTCATCGTGCGAGTCTGCTTCGACCAGTATCACATGGGATCCTGGAAGGCCTGTCGAGTAGTCGAGCGCGACTGTCTCGGTTGACCCAATAGGCAAAGCGCTTATCTCGAATTCTTCCAGCACGTCCTTGTACTCTGTGAAGTCCTCATACACTGTCACGTTGAACCTTCCGGCATCTGCCTGACCAATGTTATGTATTGCCACCGAAATAGTAATGTTGTCGCCAGGTGCAGGGTTCTCATCCGAGAATGAGATGTCCTCAGACCTCACCTGCAAGTCTGGCAATGGTTCTGTCAAATAGTGGATGTAGAACCCGTCAGTCCTTACATTGGAATAATACGGAGCCTCTGCTATGACATCATCTATGTCTGCGTAAACCTGGATGTAATGTATCCCTGGAGTGACATTATCCCAGTGGATAGGTACGTCGAAGTATGAGTGACCCGCCAATCCGGATGCCGGGATGGATCCCATTATCTGGCCGTTGTCAGTGAACCGCACATTGAAGCTTCCAGCCTCAGCCGGACCCTGATTGTAGATCCTTGCCCTTATGATCAGGTTGTTTCCTTCCAAAGGCACACCATCAATCCACGTTCCATACGCATGAAGATCGACTTCTTCAAGACCCCAGACTATGAACTCAGCAGTCCTCTCGTTATTATACTCAATGGACTCATTCACACTGTTCTCCTCGTCAGCATAAGCCCTTATTGTGAACTGTCCCCTCTCCAAACCATCCAACGGCAGGTAAAAGTCAGTGCTACCAGACGTTGCCAGTTGGCTTATGAACACTCTTGCCAAGAGGACTTCGTCCTTGTACACTGACACGTTGAATCCGGAGGCATCAGCGTTCCCCCTGTTCCTCACGTTCACCTTCAGCGTGGCATTCTCTCCCTCAAGCAAGTACTGAGGATTGGTGCTTATGGCGTTCAGATAGAAAGTCAAGTCAGGCTGAGGCTCGGGAGGCAGAGGGGGATTGTTCACAGTCACGCTGTCAGAATCCTCTCCATTAAGAGTGAAGTCAGTCACAGACACCTGTACGTCCTGAGGGCCAAGTTCTACCTCGTAAGCGACAGGCACGTAGATTCCATAGTTCCCGTCAGCATTGGTATGCGTAGTCCACTCGCCGCCTGCGAAACTGACACGGACGTCCGCGCCTTTTACAGAAGTACCGCTTCCGAAAGTCGTGTTGTACACCGCAGAGCCGTGCACGTAGATCTTCTGGCCCAGTTCAACGCTTGAAGGACTGACTCCGCCATTCACGATGATGTTGCCCGCGTTGGTCACATCACCCACCAAGACGACCCTGATGATCTCGTTATTGTCAGGATCAAGCTCCTCGACTAAGTCATCCTCATCCACGACAGCCCTTATGAAATGCACCCCGTCCGCTTCAGATGCGAACTGCACGGTCAGCTGGACCGACTCTCCGCTGTCAAGCGAAGCCAAAGGCACAGTCGCTAAGAGCTCATCATTGTCATAAAACCTGACGTCAGTCTCTCCGCTCGGAGAAGAGCCGATGTTCTGGATGGTGACCCTCACATCTATTGACTCGTTAGCCGCAGGATTCTCATCAGACACCCAGAGTCCGTTGACAAATGTGTAGTCTGATTTGTTCCAATAGTCATGATACACGTTTATCCACGTCGTGTTAACTCCAAGGTCAACTGGAGGTGCTAGCAAGTGGAGGTTCATTATGATGTTATTGTCCCCCTCGATCTGCACCTCTGATAATGCAAGCCCTCCAAGGTCGATGATGGAGTCGCTGGGAGGGATTTCTGTATTGAAGAAGTTGTATTCCTTGATCTTTGTATAGTTTAGGATGGTCTCTCCTTCTTCTATAGGTTCGTAATCTGATCGAAGTTCCTGAGGTGTCACGCCCGGTATGGGTGCGATGTAAATAGGTTGCTTCCACTCATTATTCTCCACATTGTTAGACCACCAGTCACTCGTGAGGTTGGCCGGTATAATTTCCCATGTTCCTCCCATTATGATGCCGAAATCCGGCGTAAGATAGAGAGCTGCGTCAACGACGTTATCGTTGAACTGCAGATCGATGCTTGTAGAGTTTACGCCTCCGAAATCAAAATATCCGACGGCATAATCTGAGTAATTGTATGTGTTGTTGGCTATGGTTCCAGTTATGTGCAAGTTGCTGTATTCTGGGCCGATCCACACATCTCCTATTTGGGTTGATAAAATAGGAATTCTCCTCTTTACTCCGGAATCTTCCAGGTACTCAAAGGAATTGTTAACTACAGTAATGTCCATTGCATCTGCGTAGACCGTCACAGCGATACCTGACAGTCCTTGGTTGTCCTTTATCACAACAGGTTCTCCCTTGTATCCCACTCTTGTCGGAGGCCACGTGGACCAGTCATTGCTTCCAAGAGTCAGCTGCAGTATAGAACCTATCTTGGCCGTGCTTGTGTTCTGATATGTCTTGAAAGGATCTGAGAATACGTTTCCGACAATCTCAGTCATTCCAAGCTGAATGGCGTTAACGCTATCTGGCCATGATTCACTCCACTTATCTTCTATCTCGATAACGGTGGCGTTGTTGTAATTGAACTTTCCGCCTGTAGCTCCACGGATAAATCCAAATTGGGAGCCTACTCGCATGTTCAGCTCGTTATTCTCAAATATGGCAATGGCATATGGAACTTCAATTGTTGTGCCTGTGTAGTTGTTGTTCCGAAAGTTATATTGACCTTTTAAATTTCCCCAGCTTGTGAATGCCAGATTATAATTATAACTATAAGGGCTTCCGATGTTCATGTTGAAGATATTATCTTGGATTGTGGCATTTACATTGTGCATCCTTAATGCCACGCCATCACCATCGAAATATCCGCCTTTTACAATTACGTTTTCAGAAGTAATCTGAGTTGATCCGCCATGATTAATATTGAAATATGTGATGATATTTCCCCATCCTAGCGTTTTGTTTTCCCAAGCAATTGACGTGAAATTTACTAGATTCAATCCGTCAAAAAGGTACTTCGGTGGAAGAGAAGATTCTTCATATAATTGGAGGTAATTGAAGAAAGTTGTTCCTACAGAAGCATTCACTTCTATATTCTGGAAAGTGACGTTATGCATAGCGACATATTCTATGGTGTGGTCTATATGCTGCCCGCCTGCACCATCGGCCGGCACTTCGTCCATGTCATAACCATCGAACAGTACGTTTGTGAAGTTGACGCTATTGGCGTTGTAGAAGTTAAGCCTGCCGTGTCCGGTCAATGTTGAACCGCTGACCAAGATATTGCTTCCAGCCGTATTCTCCAAGGTGCAATCATCCAGATTTCCATTAGATATGGCAGAATCGCCAGAGAATGTGAGTTTATACCCCTGGCAGTCTAGCACTGCGTCAGTTGCCAGGTACTGGTCGTTGTATATTGTGCAGTCCTCACCAAGCAAATAAGTGCCAGTCTCGAGGTAACTGTCGAAGATATCGCAGCCCGCAGATGGAGCCTCATAAGACTCTCCAAAGGGATTTTGTGTCTGTAGCTGGTCAATCTCTTCTTGGGTGAGCATCCTGTTCCAGATGCCTATTTCGTCGAACTGCTGCCATTCAGGGATTCCGAAGTTGAATCCGTCTCCTGGCTCGTTTCCTACTAGCGACAGCACTGAAGGGTTTCCGACCGTTGAGAGGTTTATTCCGGCTGTTTCGTTCATGACCTGCACTCCGTCAACGTACGCTGTGAAATGGCCGTTACCTGGCTCTTCACAGAGTATATAATTGTGAAGCTCTTCATTCTCGAAGCTGAAAGGACTCGTTACGTAAGAGGTGCCGAACTGCTCGTCATTATCCATTAGCCGATAGCCTCCTGTTCCGTAGATCTGCCCTGACATCATATAAGATGCCCTGTAGCCAGGGTCATAGCTTGGTCCTGGGCCTTCAAGGGTGTAATGCCAGAATCCTTCCCCTCCATCCTGGTTTATCCGGCCCCAGAAGCTGAGGCAGACGTCATCAGATCCTTCAAGTTCGAGCATGCTGGTGGTTGTCGAGAACGAGTCGGGGTTTACGCCTGTTCCGCCGGTGCCTCTGACGAGGTAGCAACCGCCATCCTTGCATCCTAATTCATCGTATATGGGGTTTCCATACTTGTTAAGAGAGTATCTTCCAAGGCTTCCTGTCAGGTTTCCGCTCTCCTCATCCATAGACCAATACTCTACGAGGCCGCATTGGAGAC
>JAFGBP010000065.1 GCA_016933095.1 Candidatus Woesearchaeota archaeon
GATCCAGAAGAGTCCTGTTTGGCCGAGTCTAGAGCCTTCGCGTGCAGGTCAGTCAGACTGCGCTAGGCGGCCTTTCTGGACGCACCCTTAGAAAGGAAAAGCTTTATAAATCACTTGTTTATCCAGGCAGGTATGGAAATAAAAGTCATCGATCACACTAAGAAAAAGATCGTGTTTGAGCTTATAGGCACCGACCACACTTTCTCAAACGGCCTGAAAGAAGAGCTTAACAAGGATGACAACGTCAAGAACGCAACTTACACCATCGAGCACCCGCTTATCAGAGTTCCTAAGTTCATCGTCGAGACTAAGGGCGAGAAGGACGCGGCGTCGGCTCTGAAAGCCGCTGCAAAGAAGCTCGGCAAGACGAACGAGGAGTTCCTGGCAAGCTTCAAGAAGGCAAAGTAAGAGCATTGTTCTTTTTTCTGGAAAGGAATGGATAAGAGAGATAAAGAGAAATATTTTGAAGAATATAGAAAAAAAAGTAAAAGATTCTACTCCGCGGAATCAATACCTGATTGTCTTTGTCAGGTGGTGCTTGGCGTCCTTGTTTGTCTTGCCTGCCATGAAAATCCTGTAGTCGATATGTAGGGCGTTTACCTGATCAGCAGGCCCTCGCAAGGCATTGATTGCCTGGGCCAGCCTGTAGGCCGCGTGCACTGTAGAAGCCCTTATCTCAAGCTCTTCTCGGCTTCCTTCTTCTATAGGAACTGCAGAATCAACTTTCTCAGCAAGGGAAGAGGAATATGATATTATCCCTTCCGCCCTCAAGCCCTTTGGCACTTCATAATCTGCAAACACAGTGAGCAAGTCAACATCTGAGAACCTTACCAGGCTGCTGTTCTGGAACCTTCCGGCAATCATGCCTGCAGCGAGCTGAGCTCTCTTATCAAAGATTGGCCTTTGGGCCTCGTTCCTGCCGTCCACGGGATAGGAGTCATCAAAAGATTCTATCTGCGTAAGCCTCTCGACAAATCCTTTGCCGCAGTTATACAATCGGCCGTCTGAGAGCGCGACCATCTCGAAGAAGTCACCCGAGTACACGCCGCTCACGTAGTCCCCGAGTGCATTTAGAATCACCACGCGCTCATTTAGCATTGGCAGTCTCATGTTGCCCTTGAATATCTTAGCTGCTTCCTTGACGCTTAGGTCTGCCAAGTAATCCGGATCAAGGATGGGGGTTCCTGCCTGCAATGCTCGATTCAAGCAAGTCCACATACCAAATGCGCCGGCCATAGGCCTTGAGCCTTCACCAAAGCCCTCGGTTGCGAATTTCTGGTTGGTTGCAAGGTTGTTGTAGCAGAAGTTTATCGAGTTTCCGACGATTAGGAATCTTGCAGCGTCCTCATTGTCTGCTTCTGGAAACATCGGCCCTCGCCAATCAGGGATGACTAATCTCTCTGAAGCGTATTGCGACGCGACCCGCACTATCGCGTCATCATCTATCTTCACGTGCTCGGGGTCTTTTACCAAGTATTCTGTCGATGCTAGAACTGGATTTGGACTCTCTTCAAAATTATTCACAGCCATCACCCCGCCTTGAGGAGCAGATCAAGATATTTAAGCTTTTTGCTGGGTCTTCCAAAAAATATTAAAGCATGCACGCCAACCCTTCTCTTTAGGGTGGCTATGAATTGTTAAAGACGGCTCTTGCTACTGTGGCTGCGTTCTTCATTAGTGCCCCTGCCGCAGGCCAGATGTACACGCACATTGAGGCTCCTGAAGGGTTTGTGAGCGTTGTTCGTTCTCACATCTCTGAATATCAGAGCCAGGGTTTGCTTTACAGCATTCCTAGGAAGGGTTTTGAGGGGGTTGTTCTTCTGGAGAAGACAAGGAGTGGATGCTACGAGACTCTTGATGATCTTACAGGAGATGCCAGGATATGGGTCTATTATGCGAGCGAGAGCAGGTGGAAGAATTCTCTCAGGGCGGGCAAGACTCCTAAGGAAAGGACTCTTCTGGGGCTGGCCAATGGAGCCACCATCCCTGCAATAGACGCTCTTCGCGCAAGAAACCCTGACTATGAACCGACAGAGCTCTACAAGAAGACTGGCACTATCACTGTTGACGAGATATTAGTTGCGTTCCCTGGATTATACGATGCGAGAAGCGCTGATGACTACTGCGTATTCGATGATGAAGTAGTTATCGAGTCGAAGTTTGACATCAACAAGGGAGCCAACCCTGGAGAGGAAGGCGTTGATTTCAAGATCAAGAAGGACTTCTTAAAGCCCGAACCCTGGCTTGAAGCAGCAGGCACCGAGACAGAGGAGAGCAGAGATGAAAGAAACAATTAGTGAGGGTGACAAGAAGGCTCTTCTGGGCCTGGCGAGGAATTCCATAAAGACTTATTTTCAGGGGAAGAGCTGTCCTTTGGGAGGGGCTTCCAAGTTCTCCAAGGTCCAAGGGGTTTTTGTCACGCTGCATGACAAGCACGGAGACTTGAGAGGGTGCATTGGTTTCCCAATCGGATTCAAGCCGCTATGCGAGGGGATTGTTGACGCTGCAAGACACGCTGCTTTCCGCGATCCGAGGTTTCCTCCTCTTCGAGAGTCAGAGCTTGCAGAGACGAGGATTGAGATCTCTGTATTGACAGTGCCTGAAGAGATGAAGGTCAAGAGTCCTGACGAGTACTTGAAGAAGATCGTGATAGGGGTCGACGGTCTCATCCTTGAAGGCCCTTTTGGCTCAGGCCTGCTTCTTCCTCAGGTAGCGACTGAGAACGAGTTCGGCACAAAAGAGTTCTTGAACTGCCTGTGCCAGAAGGCAGGATTGCCTTTTGACTCTTGGAAGGACAGGGAGAACAAGATACTTAGGTTCAGCGCAGAAGTGTTCTCGGAATAGTTCAGAATTCAAAAAGCAAATTATATAAGCAGGAATCCTTAAAGATACTGCATGGAACGGCTGATGCAATGGTTTCTTCCAAAGAAGAAACGCCTTTTCGACGCAAAGAAAGCAAAGGAAGTGGATGATTATTTCATAAAGATAAGTTCTTTGTTTAACCTTTTGGTCCAGCAAGACCCTCAATTTATGAAAGCATTCCAAAAGGACCGAAATACAATTTTCTACTTGCCACAAGTCTATGTAGATAGCATAAGAAGGATAATAATCAGGATGTATTCAAAAAGCGATGACCCCATCTCGCAAGGGTACATGTCATCGGGGAACTTACAGTACGCTTTGGAATACGTGATTCAAAGGTATAACGAGTATCCTAGAGAAAAAGCCATCATAAAGAAGGCAGCCTTCATTTTTTATAACATCATATCAAAGCATCCATTCAGCGACGGAAATAAAAGAAGCGGGGTCATAACCGCCAACGCGTTTATGGAATGCAACGGGTACACGCTTGGTGAGCTTCCATTTCGGGAATCAAAAGAGTTCATTACGGCCGTGGCTGAAGGGAAGAAAAGCGAGAAGGACTGCGAGAGATTCATAAAAAAACATGCCAGAAAAATGGACATATCAGATGAAATATTAAAGAAACTAAAAGAAATGATGAAAAAATGATTATTCAGCCAAGGCATCAATCAATGGTTTGTTATTGTATTTGAAGATAAATTTATTTACTTCGGACTCAGCAAGCTTATTATACTCAATTATCTTTCCTTTTTTATGATTCATAGAAAACATCATCCTCAAGCAGATATTTAAAGGTATCGCTTATGGAACGGCTCTGTTCAAAGAGTAGCCCCTGGCTGCGCATCATGACTCATAGGCGGTTAATATAGACTCGATTAAAGGATGTGATGGATGAGCGGTCGCAGCGGGCTACAAGAGATTTTGAACAAAGCCGTTTATGGAACATTTCCAGCCAGAAGGCCGGATTGCCTTTTGACTCTTGGAAGGACA
>JAFGBP010000066.1 GCA_016933095.1 Candidatus Woesearchaeota archaeon
CAACGAGAGCACGCTGCCAACGAGATGGTCTTGGATCACGTCTATAAGATGATGGTCTGCCCGCAGTGCGTTAAGGAGAGGATTGCTTCTGAGAAGGGCTTGAAGCATGCTGCCAGCCTCGCCTTGGCTGAGAAAGCCGCTTCTGAGGTCAAGAAGGACATCCCTGCCGGCTGGGATCGTGATGATGAGGAGATCGAGGCTTCTTATGACAAGAAGGTGCGTGATCGGGCTGTTCTTGAGCAGATTGATGACCAGCGGGTCAAGTATACTTGCAGGAAATGCAAGTACCAGTTCACGTATCATACTGTTCAGATGAGGCCAGAAAGGTGCCCTTACTGCTCGACTCCTGTGAGGGTCTGATGAACTTTTTAGTCTCAGTTTTTCGCCTGAGAGGTGCTGAGAGGTGTATAGATGGGAGTTTATGAGTGCCTGAGAAATCATAGGACGCTTTGGAAGATAGGCTTGATCACGTTCTTTACAGGTGCCATGATGGTTATGTGCGCCCCTGCTGCGCATAGCAGCAAGGGGCGTTCTGGTTATCGTTCTTATTCCTTGGATTCCCTGGATCGAATACGGTCTTTGCCAGCTTATGAGATGTCTCATTCTCCTTTGGAAATTGCGGATTACGTTGCTGCCCGGAAGTTAGAGATGCGACAGAATTCCATAGATGAGGCTGTGAAGCGGATGGAAGGGTTAAATTATTGGAAGCAGTCCTTCTCGCCTGAAAAGCCGCTTTGCTATGATAGGGGTGGGTTTGGCTTTTCCTATCCTTGCCCTATCAAGGGTCGGGAGGCTCCTTCTCAGTCTTTTGAGATTCTTAGGATTGGCTGGTAGAAGCTTTTTTTATATCGTCAAATCCCAATTCATTGATGATTTTGTCTCTTTATGGGAATTAATTTCGAAGATTATTTATATGAGTTTTACCTTAATACCATCATCCAGGGAGGTGGCTCTAATGGACTTCAAAAAAGCATTAGGGGTTGGATTACTTTCTTTAAGCATGATGTACCTGCCGACTCCAACGAATAACGTTACAGAATTGGAAGCGGCATCAAAGGCAAAGAAGAGCAGCGAGTCAAGGTCTTCGGGCAGCGCGGCAAAAAGGGCGCCGGCACCAAAGTCTTACAAGGCAGCGCCAAGGCCCGTTCCATCCAGAAGCCATAGCTCAAGCAAGGGCAGCAGCCAGTCTGCAAAGCCAAGAACTGAATCAAGAGCAAAGCCTGCTCCGAGAACTCTTGAAGGCCGGGTGGATGGGGAGAGTAGGGCCAGGACAAGATCTGATGCCAGCAGCTACCAAAGCCCGCCCCGCAACCATTACAGCCCATCTCAAAGGAATGACTCAAGTTCGTATCAGAAGAATCATAATGACAGGTCTTCCAGCCGTGCCCCGTCAAAAGCAGAGAGAAGACATCCCAGTCCGAGATATGAGAGGCCAAGGCCGGTTCCAAGCCATCCTACAAATCGTGCAACAGCGCATCGCAGACCTCCTCGCCCCGACGGGAAGCCTTGGTGGTATCACAGCAGAAACAGGGATTTCTGGACTCATAGGAGAGATCATGGGCTTAACTATTACCGTTTCGGCCCTCATTTCAACTGGAGGCACCGGCATAACCGTCATTTGAGGGCATTCCCTTGGTTAGGATTCTATCTGAACCATCATTATGGCTCTTGGGCAAGATATGACCCTTGGATATTGACGTATTCAATCCGTTTCTATAATGATATTGAAATACCAAGGTGGCCTCACGAAAGGATTGAGCAGATCGAGGATGAGCTGGAATTCAACCATCCAAGGAAGCCTGATTGGTGGAATAGTAGGAGAGTCTGGGGCAATCCTAAGTTCCTCAAGGAAATGATGACTCGTAAGGACAGGATTACGGGCCTAAGCTGCACTGACTGCCATGACATACACGCAGTCTATACGAATAACGGATACGGGCTAGGCGTGTACTTCGGACTTAACGTGCCGTTAGAATAAATTTTTACATATTCTTTTCTTTCTTCTGATTTTCATTCAGCCACAGCCATTTTTAGCAAAACATATATAAATGAACCCTAAATCTTGAAGCTTTAAATACGGGTCCATGGCTCAGTCTGGTAGAGCACTCGACTCTTAACAGGGGCAGCGCACGTTGTCCCTTGATGAAATCGAGTGGTCGGGGGTTCAAATCCCTCTGGACTCATACGCGTAAGCGGATGAGGGCGGAGGCTCAGAAATCCAAAGGATTTTTGTTGTCTCTGGACTCATACGCGTAAGCGGATGAGGGCGGAGGCTCAGAAATCCTGCAAGGATTTCTTCTGTCTCTGGACTCATACATTTCGTTCACAAGCTTTTATTGCCCCGTTAGTGTAGCCCGGCCAATCATTTTGCCCTCTCGCAACTGGCTGCGAAGGTAGCTGGCTGAAGAAAGGCGAAGACCTGGGTTCGAATCCCAGACGGGGCGTCGAGATGGCAGATTATAGATTGATTTTTGTTCTTACTTTCATTCTCTTACTGACCGCTTCTCTTGTCAGCGCCGGGAAGATTGAAGATTCATTGAGGGATGGGGAGAGCAAGACGTATGAGATCAATGGCGCTCAGTTCGAAATCACTGTCATATTCATTGAGATGTCGGATCCTAGCACTGTGAAGCTGTTGATTGACGGCATCATGTCTCCTCCACTTCATCAAGGAGATTATTTGAGGAGATCTGATGGTGTCCTTCTTGGGGTTGTGGGATTTAAGGACATTGGTGGTAGGGAAAGCAGCGTTGATATTGAGATCTCATATCTCGATTATGTCGTCTGTCCTGGTTGTGTCGGCCCTAAGGGAGACTCACAAGGCGTCCCTGAGTTCAATGCTATCACGATGATGATCTCGGTTGTTGTTTCTGTCCTTATTTTCCTGCATGTGCGGAAGTTTCCGTAAGAATTAAATACTCTTCTTCTCAGGATTAAGATTGGTGATTTGTCACATGGGTTCAAATTGGATGAATAAGAGGCTCAAGAACCTGCAATGGTATGACGTCAGCCTGATCAAGCTGAGCACTGCGGCTTTCATATTGATGATCGCTAAGCTGTGGGATGGTATCTTGTCTTTTGACTGGTACTGGTACTTGGTCATAGGCTTGGTGTGTGCTATTCCTGCTTGGGTTGACCTTGAAAGGAAGAAGTGATTTTTTTCGCTTCAAAGCTTTGTTTGAGCGCTAGTTGAATTAATCGTATGACGGGCTGTAAACCTATTTGTTTTCATTCGGTTCCTGTTTTCCGGCTGTTTTTCTGGATGTGTATGCTTTATCCCAATAAAATTTTAAATGCGGCTTTACTTAAGGCTTGTAAAGATGATCATCTGGACAGAACACGTCAAGCCTTACGAGGAGTTGTTGAAGGAGGTTGCTTCCAGGTTCGAGAAGGCTAACCGTACTTTCAAATCTCAGCTTGGTTATGCTCCTATAGAGACTTTGAAGACTAGGATTAAGTCTGAGGCGTCTGCGAAGGAGAAGCTTGAGAGGAAAGGGCTCTCTTTTGACAAGAAGGGTCTTGCGAAGATAACTGATATCGTCGGTATCAGGGTTATATGCAAGTTCATAGATGACGTCCCTGAGATAATGGGCCTCATCAAGAGCTGGGAGAAGCCTAAGTTCCGAAATGCTCTTGATAAGTTCGTGGTCGATCAGGTTGAGGTCGTCGAGGAGCAGGATCACATCGATAATCCTAAGGAGTCGGGCTACAGGTCTTACCACGTCGTGTGCCGTGCTAAGGACTTGTTCTTTGAGGTGCAGATCAGGACTATTGCAATGGATTTCTGGGCGTCGACAGAGCACATGCTCAAGTACAAGTATGGTGGAGACCTCCCGCAGGAGATACGCGAGAAGCTTAAGAGCATAGCTGACATCGGCAGCACTCTTGACCTTGCCATGAATGACATCAGGCAGGACGTGAAGATCGGGACTACGAAGTCTCGATTGCTCGAGCAGTTCGACAAGGCAGTCGGGATCTTGGAGAAGAGCGGACTGTCGTTCAAGGCTGAGAACTACAAGGCCAGGCTTGCCGCTGCGGCTGATGACTTGGAGGCTTTGAAGAGCCTTGCAATCCAGGCCAAGGAGGACGTGCCGCCTGGGCTTTGGAGAGAGTGAGTCTTTGTTTAGGAAAAATTATTTATATCTTCTATGCGGGTTCAGGTTCATGAAAGAATCCGTCCGGTCGCTTCTTCAAACTGCGTTTAGCGACGCGATCAGCCAGAGCGTCAGGGACGCTAAGCTTCGTCTAAGGAAGGACGTCGCGAAATGGCATGCAGGGCGTGTCTTTATCGTCGGTTGGGGCAAGTCTTCTGACGTCTTCATTGAGGACTTGCTGAAGTCTGTTCCGAGGAGGCGGTTGGCTGGCTGTGCTTACCTTTCATTGAAGAAGTCAAAGGTTTCCGGCAAGGTTTGGCGGTTCCACGCAACTCACCCTGTCATCACAAGTCAGAACATTAATGGGAGCAAGAGGATCGTCAAGATGCTCTCTGATTCCTGCAAGGATGACCTCGTCGTGATAATCTCTTCTGGCGGCGGCTCTGCGATGTTCGAGGTGCTGGATTCAAAAGTGAGTCTTGCAAAGGCGCAGGAGTGCATACGCAGCTTGCTGAGAAAGGACGTCGATATCCGCATCATCAACTACATCCGCAAGGCTTGTTCTCTGGTGAAGGGAGGGAGATTAATCCCTCTCATCGGCTCTGACAACGTCTTGGTGTATGTAGTCTCGGATATTGTGTTGCCTGGCGGCCCTTCGGTTGCTTACAGGCACGTCGCTTCAGGTCCTACGATGGGTGAGGGATTATCGGAGACTCAGCGCAGGGAGATCCGCTCCAGCATCAGGAGGTCTGGCGCTTTGAGGTTCATCCCTGAAAGCGTTCTTTTGGAGCGCGCTGATAATTGCAGTCCTCGTCGAGGACAGCGCGTGAGGCACTCCTTGCTCTGCGATAACTCTGCAGTTCAAGATCATCTTGCCAAGAGCCTTGAGAAGAAAGGATTTGTTGTGAAGAAGAGGAAGACGGCTTATATGGGTGAGAGTTCCAAGGTCGCCGAGATGTTGATGTCAGAGTTCAGGCGAGAGCTCCGAAAGACTAGGAAGAGGCCTCTTGCTTACATCTGCGGCGGAGAGAGCACTGTCGAGGTGAAAAGAGGCGGGAAAGGCGGACGCCTCCAAGACCTCGCTGCTCGCGTTATCGAGCCCCTCTCGAAGATTAAAACCAGCCACTTCTTTGGATTCGCGTCTGACGGACAAGACTTCATTCCCGGAGTGGGAGGGGTGTACGTCAACAGCAGGACGTATGGGTGGTGCAGGAAGGAATTGCAGAAGAGGATCCTGGAGAGCAATACTTACTCGCTCCACAAGCGCTTGGGAAGCCACTTGCGGCCTGGCAAGGCAGTCCTGAACGTGTCGGATATCTTGGTGTTCTTAGAGGAATAACAGTTAACTTTATAAGAATCAGCTTGTTTCCGCCAAGTCATGGTGGAAGCTGTGAGAACTAGTCCTGTGAGTATTTCTGCTGTTCTTGGAGAAACTGGCTTAAAGGAAGTTTCGGAATACCCTTCGCAGTACGTGTGCCAGGTTCTAAACGGCGATTACAGGCCGCCTGTTGGTGTGACTCTTGGCATGGAATTGGAGCAGGACGGGCTGGAAGCCAGGATTAACGAGGAGTTTGAGAGGCAGAAGGCAAGGCTCTCCGTGCACGTCACGCCCGAGTCCATTGCTAGGATTGTTTTCGCCCTTCCCTTTAGCAGTTACTTCCAGTATAAGACCGAGCCGACAGAAGTGAGTGTTCAGATTAGCAAGAAGTACGACGTGAGATTATCAATCTTCACGACATTGTATGATAAGCAGCATGTTGACAAGTATGTTGTTTATGAAGGTCGTTTTGAAAAGGAGATCCTTGAGGCGAGGATTGACTATTCTCCGAGGAAGGAGAGACTGAACATTTGTCTGGAAGCAACAAGAAAAGTTTATTATAGGCACGAGATTAAGTTGGAGGCCGGTTTTTTTGATGCTCCAGTCGCGGCGTTGCGAAAAGTCAAGGCTCATGGCCTGCGAGAGATCTATGGGCAGCACAGGGACCTTGCCATTGCCGCTTTCATGCAGGTCGAGAGGATGAACGAGTACATCGTCAAGGCTGTTGATGCGCATTACAAGAGGCAGGCTAAAGAGGCTTTGGAGAAGAAGAGGATGATGCGCCAGGAAGTGCAGGAACGTGCTGATTGTTTAAGTCAGCTCGAGGCAATTAGGAAGATGCTGTGACGTATGGTGTGTTCTGGTCTTTGTCTGGAACCTGATTGGGAACCGTTCAAATTCTTTTGTGCCGCGCTCCGTTCGCCTAGACCTGTAATGGTTGTCCGATTCTAGAGGTTCCGCATATAATATCATCATACTTCGCAATGCGGCACTTTTTGAACGGTTCCGAACCTGATTGGAAACATTTATAAATGACTTGGGGTTCGTGATTCTCATCAAGTGGTTCTGAGTTCAGGAAAATCAGGAACTACTTCGGAGAGCATGATTCCTTGCATATCAAAAAAATTAAATATGCGAGGGTGTTGGTTATATTCAACAGATCCTGGATTTGTTTATGGGTTTGTTAATGGATGCATGAGGTGCATGTTCAATGATCAAGAAGGGAGATTTTATAGAGCTGGATTACACTGCAAAGCTGAAGGAGACTGGGGATGTCTTCGACACCACGTCTGAGGCTGTTGCCAAGGGAGTCGGCAGCTATGACAAGAAGTATAATTACAAGCCAGTCATCATCTGCGTGGGAGAGCACCACTTGATTCCAGGCCTTGACGACGCTCTCGTCGGCAAGGACTTGGGTGAGCACAAGATTGAGATATCGACTGAGAAGGGTTTTGGAAAGAAGAGGACTGACCTCTTGAAGCTCATCCCTTTGAGGCTTTTCAAGAAGGACAAGGTCGACCCGTTCCCTGGCCTCGAGGTCAATATCGACGGCCAGCTGGGTTTTGTGAAGAGCGTGTCTGGCGGCAGGGTCATCGTGGATTTCAACCACCCTTTGTCAGGCAAGGACTTGGTCTATGAGGTCGCTATTAAGAGGATAGTGACTGATCCGCTGGAGCAGATAAAGGCTGTTCTTGAGCTCATCAGGATGCCTCATAAGGGCATTGACATAGTGGATGATGCAGCTACGATCACGATCGACCAGGACATTCCTGTCGAGGTCTTGGCAGGCA
>JAFGBP010000067.1 GCA_016933095.1 Candidatus Woesearchaeota archaeon
AGGCATTAAAGGACGGGGGAATACCCCTAATCGGAGAAGACCTTGGTGACGTATCCGGAGGAAGGATTATGGCATTATACTGCAAAGACGGGACTGTAGAAGTGTTCCGGACTTAAGGATATAAAGTGAAAAAAGAGTTCTAAGATTAATTTCTTCCCTGGATGAACCTCTGCATCCAATCCACGTATTCTGACGCTTCCTTGAAGTACTCGTCGAACTCAGCCCCTCTCATCTCAGTGACCTGGCCATGGAGTATGGATCTTGAGAGAGCATAGAACTTCCTTACGGTAGACGCGTATTTCTTCTCGAGAAGTCCTTTTGATATAAGCTTCTCTTCCAGCATGTCAGCAACGTGCTCTGGCGTCGGCGGCACCTCGTTCATCTTCATAAGGGCCGCGTGGGAGGAGTCAATGACTGCCCAGTACAAGTCCAACACTGCCTGTTTCACGTGCCACGTCGAGTTGTTAAGGGTCGTCGGCGCCCTGTTAAAGTACGCCCACGTGCTTTCAGGCGTAGGCCTAATCCTTCCTTGATACAATAAGACCTGAAGCGGCTCAAAGAGCCCGGAGTCGATTATCGGGATGCCGTCCCGCAATATGTTAATGGCTACAGGATCTCCTGCCCTGATGTACTCCCAGAAACTCGTGAACTTCAGAGTCGTGATGTGGAGCTTTCGCGGAGCCACTTCCCCGACGATCTTCTCCATGATTATCCTGTAAGCCTCGGCAAACTCCCTGTCAAGTACAATGCTCACGTCATCGACTATGACTAGAATGTCAATGTCGCCGGTCTTGCCGTGCTTCTTCCGGGCAGTGCTCCCGAAGAGCGCTATGACCTTTATGAACTTGGCGAACTCCTTGTAGACCTTCTTGCTGAACTCGTACGCCAGGTCGACAGCCTCATTAGAATAACTCTCCTTAACCTGGCTCTTTCTCCTATGGATATCGAATTCCAATCACACACCCTCTTTTTCACTTATAACTGTGCGCTAAGCTTATTAAGGTTTTGGTTTTTGCTAAGCGAAGCTTGGCAAACCCAGAAGACGGTCACGTCTTCTGTTGTATGAGCCATTTCGTGCCGCGCTCCGTTCGCTTCTGTTTTGCAGCAACGCACCGATTCTTCACAAGCCGCTTATGAATCGGAAGACTCCGCAAGGCGGCACTGGCACTCCATACTCATCTCACTCCATCGGCGTCTCGCTCCAGAGCTTCCACTCGTTGCTGGGCGAATACGCGCCCACGATGTAAGGCGCAGGAGAGTGATAACCAAGGTGCTGCTCTCGCATGCCCCTGAACGTCGGCAGGCGGCCTACGCCGTAGACCGGGCTTCCGACGAGAGCCCAGGTGTCGTGCATGACAGTGGTACCATTGAAGCTTCCAGCCTCTGATATAATGTCCCTTATCCCAGCCTTCTCCATCCTCTTGATGAACTCTTTCATGGGAACGTTTCCCTGGCCCGGAGTAAGGTGCTCGTCATCATAACCAAAGTTGTCTGTCAAGTGAATGTGCCCAATAATGCCTTCCTTGGCAAGCTTCTCAGTCTCGTCTAGCATCCACTTCTCGAAACGCTTGTGCCTTGCTTCAGGACTCTCTCCTTCCTTAGCCTGGAAGTGCTGCCTCCAAAGATTGAAGTGGCCAATGTCGACCGTCGCCTTGATATGCTCTTTGGCCTTTGCCGCTGCGTCCTTCTCTGACAAGCCCTCACGAACCAACTGATTTTGCATGTACTTCCTCGACTCATTCACTATCTTCCTGATCTCATCAGGGTGAGATCCGAACTGTTCAGGCCTCCAGTTCTCAGGAGCCACGAAAATAGACTCGTTAAGCTCCTTCCTGTGAGAGTCGCTGTATTGCCTGGCCATCAAGCCAGCCTTTCCGATCGTTTCGGCAGTTTTGTGGATGCCATATTCCTCGACTGTCTTGAGGCGGTTCATCCTCTCCAAAGCCTCCTTAGCCCTGGCATCAGACTCTGCAGACGACTCGTGGATGTATCTCATCTGGTTCTCATATCCTAAGAGTTTCTCCTTAAGATAGTCTGAAGGAAGCATATTCTCTGGGGGTATAAAATCGCCGTAGTTCATCTGTTTCATCAGCTTCCATTTCTGATCCTCAGGCATGTCCTTTTCCAGACCCTCATAGAAATTAAGGGCCTCTCTTGTCTTATCACGCATCTTCTTGTACTCGCTATAGTGTTGCCCATGGAACAACGCATTTCCCTTGTACTGCAAGACTTGGTTGGCAAGCTGTGACTTGAAGAACAATATTTCAGGAGCCACTTCTTGGCCGAGTTTCTGGCTTAGCTTTTTAGCCTCTTCCTCGAAATGAGAAAAGTCCCTTTTTTCAACATCGAAATTAGTCTTGCCCTCATTCCATCTTGGAATCCTGTCAAACATCCGCTCGATCTTGTCATTGTCAGTTGAGACCAGCCACTCTCTCTTTATGGCGTTCCCTTTCATGTCAATCCAATCATCAGCCTCTATCTGGTTGCCGTTAGCGTCGGTTGTTCCTATCACCTTCTTCCCTTGCTCCTTCTCTACATCTGCTGCTGTCAGGAACTTAGGCTCAAATACATAGTGGTCCTTCCTTATGTGCTGGATGGCGCCAGTCTGGTCATCCACAACTATCACAGGGGCCTGCTGGGCCTCATCAGCGTGGCTCAGGAACTTTGCCCCTGCCTTGTCCTCTATCTCGCTCATCGGCCTGATCCACTCGCCGGTATGGAATACTATCGCCCCTCCTTTTGTGGCTTCGCTTGCGAAGTTGATCGCCCTCTCGATCTCCTTGAGCGCGTGCTGCCTTCCTTCGCCGCTGAAGCCCTCACGACCAAGCCCTGCCAGACTCTCTCCGTGAAGTGCAGCGTGCACGCTCGTCTTTATGTCGTTTATCTCAGCCATGGATCGTATGTCAGCCCTGTCTTTCGCCCCAAAGGCTTCTGGGCTTGGCTGCTGGGAATTGGATTTGCCCGCTCCCATGAAGCTGACCTCTATCTTGCTCGCTCCTTCCCTTATCTTAGCAGCAAACGCCTGGACTTGGTGCATCATAGGATTAGTCGATGTTCCAAGCTCCTGAGGCCCAAGACTGGTTGTATCGACGCCTACTTGTGCGTCAGACTTGACATCCTGCGGCTCTATCGAGCCGTAGCTCCTGTCCATCGCGTTGAAGTAATCTCCGAATATCATTTACTAACACCATACCTTTTGTTTACAGCTGGTAATCATCATGCATTTTTCTCTCGCTATCCTTCTCTTCCTTTATCTGCTTATTAATCACGTCGATCTTGGCAAGCTCCTTCCTCAAGTAGCTCATGCCGCCGCGGTCCTTGTAATGGTCGTCCTGGGCCATCTGGGTCGCGTGGTACTCGATGACTGACACGAACTGCCTCTCTTCATCTGTCAGCGGCCTGTTCTGCGCTTGTGTCGCCAGGGATTCGAGGCGGTTCATCACGTTGTAGTTCGTGACTTCGTAAAAGCCAGGGGCACCGCGCATCACTTCCTCGATGGCAGCCCCGTATCCCCGTGGCGTCGAGGCTAGAGGGGTGGCTCGCTCTTCTTCCTCTCCGACCATCCCTTCAAGGCCTTCCTCTCGCGTATGCCTCTTCTTGCGGGCTTCTTCCTCTTCTTCCAGCCTCTGCCTCTCATCTGAGGCCATCTCTTCCATCTGCTCGGCTATCTCCTCCTCGGCAGCCCGCCTCTCTTTAACCTCTTCTTTCTCCAAGTCCTCAAGTTCCTTCTTCTTCTTTTCAAGAGCTCTTTTCTTCTCTTCGCGCTCCTGGACGAGCTGCTTGATCTTTTCTTCAGGGCTGATTCCTTTTTGAGTATCCATGTTCTTCTCACAGCGATGTGATAATGATTAATGATAGTCTGTTAAAGTGATGATGATATACGTAACATACACGACGGCACTGCCATGTTCACCACGCAAGGAAACCATGCCCCTTCTTGTAGTTCTTGTATATCTGGAACAGGGAAAAAGTCGAGTTCTTGATAGCGTCCTTAGGATTCGCCTTTGTCTCTTTCTTCGAGGTCACAGCAGAGAACAGACGAGCGCCTCCAAAGAGAGACCCCATCTCCCAAATGCCCTTGAATACTGATACGAACGGGTCTAGCATGTCCATGCTCTTCGACTCGGCTTTCTTCTGCGAAACAGCCGCTGCTTCCTCGGCGGCTTTCTTCTTCTCTGCAAATTCCTTCTCTCCTGCCTCTGAGAGGTAGTTCTCCAGGTCTTCTCCAAGCGCATCCATCGCGTCCTGGACGTTAGCATCCACCATACCAAGCAGGTTCATGTCTTCTTGCCGTCGGTATCTCTTGTAAGCCTCGATCTGGTCTGACGTCCAGCCATAAGCTCTCATGTTCACCTCTACGCGGCCGACGTGCACAGGGCCTCGGTGCTGGTAGTTGTCCTGCTGGAAGCTCATCTCAGGCCTCGTCCTGAACTTGAAAGACAATAAGATGCAAGGGTGCACGCCGCTTATCTCTTGCTTATATCCAAGTATCTCCAGCTCTATCACGCTGGTCTCGAAAGCGCCTACGATGTCAGGTCCCTCTGTAACGTTAGGGTTCATCTGCATCCTCGCAACGTTGCGAAGATAAGGCTTGACCCAGTTCATGAGCATCTTGATAGTGTTCCAGTGCTGTCGCAGATACTTAAGCGTGAAGTTCCTCCTGCCCTGAAGCTCCATGTCTGTCTTGAGCTTCCAGTTGAGGAAGGCGTACAATTTCCTCTTCAGGACGTTCTTGACGTTATTGTTGTATTTCATCTCGTCGATCTTCTTGTCGACGTCTTCGACCTTGTAGACCCTGGTGTTGAAGAAGAGATCAGGAAGGATGGTGTATCCGACGGTCTGAGCCAAGTGATATATGCTTCCTGGCTGCACCTGGCCGACCCTGTTCTCTACGATGTCAGTATATTCTGCTTTGAGGGCCATGTCTGCTGCGCTGCTCTTGTCCCACTCCTTTCTCGGCGCCATTTTCTCGTCGAGGATCCTAAGCTCTCGGACGAGCTGGAACAATTGCTTCACCATTTCGCTGATGCTCCTCATGTTCTGGCTGGCGCGGTCCTGCTGCAGCCCCATCCTCGACTGGGCCGCACCCCAAAAAGCGCTCTGCTCGCTGCTAGTGAAAGTGTCTGTTATCTTCTCGATGTAAGGAAAACCTTGGTCCTGCTTCATATGCTCAAACATCCAATAGTACGGCTCTTCTATGCTTGCACCCATGGATTCTATCATTATTCTGTAGCGTCTTGCAGGCTTTGGATAACCTGTCTCAAGGTAGTTCATCCCGTGGCTTATGTTCTCTTCCTCGTTGACCTCGACTGCTGCGTGGTTGACGTCAATCCCTCCGCCTTCCTTGAGGATGTATTCTCCCTTATTGTTCTTAGTGTAAAGCCCTTTGTAGCTGGAACTTATGAACCCATTCTTGACTAGAAGCTCCTTCAATACCTTCATATGGGGTGGTAAGATTGCCATTTAGGTCAACTCTTCTCTCTTTAGTCTATCCTTGGAATCTGGAATTTATAAATGTATGGCTAATGCGACGGGCTCCAAGAGACAGAGGCCGCATCGCGGAGTCTTCCGATTCATAAGCGGCTTGTGAAGAATCGGTGCGTTGCTGCAAAACAGAAGCGAACGGAGCGCGGTCTCTGACGCAGCCTCTTAAGCCTGACTCGGATGCCTCTTCTTGCGCTCCTTCAACGCCTTCAGGTGCGTCACCTTGACCTTTAACAGCTTCGACACCTTGCCAGTAAGGTCCTTCAAGATGACACTCAGGTGCTCGCCTCCGAGGAAGTGAGGCACGATCACGTAGTCTGCTCCTGCCTCATACAGCTTCAGGGCATCGTCAGCCTCATACGCAGTCACAATGATCGTGGCGTCAGGGTTCTGCGCCCTCACCTGGTCGATGAGCAGCATCGTCTCTGTGAAGTTCGGGATCGTGCTTATCACGACCTCTACGTCTTCTAGCATGAGCCTCTCTCTTATCTCCTCGTCTCCTATGTCGCCGTACAAGCAAGGCACCTTCTCATCCATGAGCTTCTTTATGATGTCAGGGTTTATGTCGACGACCAAGACTTTCTTGCGGAGCTTCCTAAGCTTGTCAAGGATGCTGTAGCCAGTCCTGTCATAACCTACGAGTATGACTTGAGGAGTGTAGGACTCGGGGGTGTAAGAGTACTTCTCCTTACCGTCACTCTTCGAGAGGATGTCAAGGAATGACAGCCTGCGGCCGACTATAGAGTAGATCTTCTCATCGTACTTCACGACGTAGGACGTTATAGTCAATGTTATGAGGGACATGAGTATTATCAGGCTGAAGACCTCCCCAGGCACGTCCCCCCGTGCAAGTCCTGCTCTCATCATTATCAGGCTGAACTCTGACACTTGGGCAAGCGTGATGGCTGCCATGAAGGCTGTCCTCTTCTTGTAGCCTAGGAGGCTGAGGGATGTCATGATGACAAGCGGTAGCACAACTAGGACGAACAATAGCATGACGACAAGCGGAACCGCGATGTCTCCGAGAGAGAACGGTAGGAGTGCGAGGCCAATGCTGACAAAGAATATGATTGCGAAGAACTCCTTCAACCCCTTGACCTGCCCTATCATCTCGTACTTGTAAGGCAGTTGGGCCATGAGAAGCCCTGCTATGAAGGCGCCTATCGCTACGCTGAAACCTATCTGAACAAACACGAGCGCGAATGCGAACAATACTGAGAGTGTGAGTATGAACAACAGCTGGTCGTTTCGCGCCGCGAACTTGAAGGCTGTCTGGAAGAGCAGCCTTGCAATTATGTAGCCGAGCGCGATCACGGCGGCCCCTTCAAGGAAAAGCCATAGAAGCGACGAGAGGGCAGATCCTCCGCTCAGGTTGAGGACTGTGAGCGCAGTTATCGCGACGACGTCCTGCAGTATGAGTATTCCGAGGATTATCCTGCCGTGGAGCGTATCCAGCTCTTTCTTGTCAGATAAGAGCTTCACGACGACCAATGTGCTCGAGAATATCAGCGTGAGGCCAAGATAGACGCTCACCTTAGACCCGAAGCCTAAGAGCGTGAACACCAGGAATCCGAGAGAGAACAGTATCGACATGTGAGCCAATGCTCCGAGAGCCGCGCCTTTTCCAACCTCCCTGATCTTCTTCAGGTCAAGCTCTAGACCTGCGCTGAACAAGAGGAACGCGATCCCCATCTCAGAGAGCGCGTCGATCGCCGCCTTGTCAGTGATGAAGCCGAAGACAGGGCCTAGCAATATGCCGGCGATGATGTACGCTGGAATCATGGGCTGCTTGAGCAGGCGCGCGAAGTACGCGACAACGCCGGCAAGGACGATCATCAAGCCTATGTCCAAGAATATGTTGCTCACAAGTCCACCTCTACAAATCCCTCTTTTTCCAAGTCTAGTCGAATAGGTTATTCTCTGGAAAGATAGTATTTAAAGCTTGCTATATGATAAAGAAGATCGGGCGAGCGGCGCTTCATCTGACGTTCATATCGACCAAGCGCCGTGTGGAAGTAGAAAAAGATCAAAAGATTTTACTTAGAGATCAGTCCACGGTTTAAGCGCGCCTTCTCTTGGCACAGCCCATCTGTACTCCGGCGAAGTAATCTTGCTCGTTCGCCTTCATGGATTTTCTTCCGAAATAAAGCATCAGTCCCCCACCCAACATGCCCAGGCCCATGCCAAAGTAGCCTTTGTCTTTCACCAGGGCATAAGACTCGTCAATCTCGTCCCTCTGAAGGGATATAAAAGCAGGGTCAGACAGCTGCTGCCTAAGCGAGTTCCTTTCCTTGACAAGCCTGGTAAACTCATACAACTCGGGCTGTTGCAATACTTCACGTGAAAGTGCATAGCTGTAAATCTGCTTCGTGAGGCTTGACTCAAGCGATTCCATGCTCTTTCTCTTGTCATTCGCAGGAGTAGAAGACGCCGACATTGTCAGAAATGCGGTCATGGCTAACGCGCCCAAGCTCAAGATGGTTGAGCCCGCTAAGGCACATAAATATTTGCGAGTTTCCCTGCTAAGTACTGGTTCGCGTTCATTGGAATGATCCATACACACATCACCTGTAAAGATTTATGGCGTGGGGAGAATAAAGCATATAAAAATCTATCGAACGGCAGGGGGTGCGTTGAAAGAGTAGAAAATATTATAAGCCCACGCCGCCTGAAAGGAAATAAAAGATAAGGAGGAAGCAAGAAAAGAATAAAGATCAGAAGGCATAAAGATCAAAAGAAGAATAATCCAAAGAGTTTACCTGAAGATTCTCGATTCTCGCTTCTTACTTCAGCCTTATCGCTTCCAAATTCCTGGGTGCGACAGTCTCGATCCTAGTCGCATTGTGGATGCTCCTCGCAAGGTCCAAGCACCTACTGCTCTCCCCATGGACTACTAATATCTTCTTGGGCCTTGGGCTGCAGTGCTGGATGAAGCTCATCAACTCCCGCCTATCGCTGTGCCCTGTAATCTCGAGCTTCTCGACCTGCATCCTCATCTGGATCGTGTCGACCTTTGATCCTTTCTGGAAACCGAACTCGCGCTCACCCCTCTGGATCCTTCGCCCTAGAGTTCCTTCAGGCTGGTAGGACGTGAGTATGAGCAGGTTCCGCGCGTTCTCTGCGAGCTGCTTGAAGTACTCCACGCTAGGCCCACCAGTCATCATTCCGCTCGTCGCGAGAATCAAGCAAGGCCCCTTGTCCTCAATGAGCTCCTTTCGCTCCTTTGCGCTCCCGACCCTCGTGATGTTAGGACGCAGGAATGGGTTGCTGTCCTTGTGGAATATCAGCTGCCTGACTGTAGAGTTTAGGTATTCAGGATACGCAGTGTGTATGGCTGTTATATCCCAGACTAGCCCATCGATGTAGATCGGGATCTTGTCACTTATCTTCTTCTCGCGCATGATCTTATCAATCAAGACTATAATCTCCTGCGCCCTCCCAGAACCCAAGACTGGCATCAGGACTTTTCCTTTCTTCTTAATAGTCTCAATTATGTGATCCGCCAATTGGTCGTCTGCCTCCCTAGGATTAGGCATTACGTTCTCCTTCCCTCCATAAGTCGACTCGATCATAAGAGTCTCCAACCTAGGAAAGTTTGTAGAAGCCATGCTCAACATGTTGGTCTTCGCATACTTCAAATCTCCTGAATATACGAAGTTATGAAGGCCATTCCCGATGTGGATATGCACCAAGCAGCTTCCCAGGATGTGGCCGGCGTTGTAGAAAGTAATCCTGACGTCAGGAGTGATATCAGTGACCTCCTCATAGTCAAGCGTGATGGTGTGCTTCACAGTCTCCTTGATGTCATCAGTCGAGTAGATAGGCTCTTTTCCCTCGTTCTTCTGGATCTTGATCATGTCCAGCTGCAACAGACTCATAACATCCCTCGTCGGAGGAGTACAATATACAGGTCCCCTGTAGCCGAACTTGAAAAGATAAGGCAACAGTCCTGCGTGATCCATGTGACTGTGCGATATGATAACAGCGTCAAGC
Organism: Candidatus Woesearchaeota archaeon; assembly: GCA_016933095.1. Taxonomy (GTDB): domain Archaea; phylum Nanobdellota; class Nanobdellia; order Woesearchaeales; family SM23-78; genus SM23-78. The sequence goes on from JAFGBP010000067.1 coordinate 9,478, forward strand.
TCCTTTATCTCGAACTCAGGAACTTCAAGATAAGGGTAAGCGTCCTCGTCCCCTGAAGGATCGACGCCGCAGTCAAGAAGAACCCTTGATTCTGGTGTCTGGAGCAGGTAGCAGCTCCTGCCGACCTGCCGCGCCCCACCGAGGAAGCTAAGCCTGATCCACTCCTCCTTCTTAGCCCTTCGCAGCCAGCCGTTGTAGATCCTAAGCCCTGTCTTATGGAGGAACTTCCTTCTATAATCGTTGTTCTGGTACAATACTGCCTGGATGTTCTCTATGATCGGGCTCTTGATGGCAGGGCTCCTCCTGATCTGAGGCACCCAAAAGGTCTCGCGCCTGATCTGCTGCAGGTTCTCTCCCTGCTTGCCGATGGCAATCCCTGGTTTTTGCACGTCGATTATCACGATGCTCCTATGAGGCTCGAATATGATCTCGTCAATACCAGCATCCTCAGTCACGATCCTCTTTATGATCTTCTTAGCCTCTTCCTGCTCCATGGCAATCTCAGGATCGGGCCTAAGCTCAATCCTTTTCTTGATCTGGTTGACGACGTCCTTCACAGTCCCACCGTCATCAAGGAAGAACTCCCTTTTCTTCGTGTAGAGCACTATGTTAGCGCCCTCGAACACGGCATCGCTTATCTTGTTCTCAGGCAGCTGTTTCAATATCTCATCTATTAT
>JAFGBP010000068.1 GCA_016933095.1 Candidatus Woesearchaeota archaeon
AGAGTCGGAAAGCGATTAACCTAGACTCGGCAAAAGGATGTTATTAATAAGCAGTCGCAGCGGGCTACGAAAGATTTTGAACAGAGCCCGAGGATATGGAAATCTTTATATAAACCAGAATGAAAAAAATTCTCCATGAGGAAAATAGGGAATAACCTATTAGCAGTAGTTTTAGTTCTATCAATAATCTACTCGCTCTCACTCTCCATGTGGACGTACAACTCGCTAGAAGAAATCCAAAGGTCTGGAATGCCTGTTCAATTCACCGGCAAGGCATATGGAATGGTCGATATGTGCATCAACTCCGCCCCTAATTTCACTGCAGGGAGCTGCGCGTTCACGATGGGAGGGAGTAACTATGAAATAACCCTTAACCAGGAAGTCCCTTACAACTGCAGCGTCATAGGAAGCGATGCAGACGGAAATACTATTACATTCGCCGCTTACGCCATACTCATCAACAGGACGTTCTCAAATGACACTAGCTTGCCACTTCAGATGTTGTCGAACGGCACGATCATATTCAACACGACAAGTGAGAACGTAGGCATCTATATTATTCAGCTTCGCGCGACTGATAATTCGGGGTGCAGCAACTCTGTCTTCACAAGGCTATTATCCCTTAACATAAGCAACCAGAATGACCCGCCGTACTTGGTCCAAAACATCTCTGACATAACGTTCAACGAGGGCGAGACTGTCCACGCACTCTACCTCAATAATTACTTTGCAGATCCTGACAATGACCCTTTGAACTACACTGTTGCCGGTAACAGCACTATAACAATCACCATTCTGCCTACGAGCGAGGTCATATTAAGCTCCACTTCTTGTGGTGGCACCGACTATGTAATGTTCACTGCGATGGATCCTTACAACCTCACAGCCGACAGCAACCTCGTCGCCATAAGCTGCGTGTTGAGCGAGCCTCCCCAAAACACCGGCGGGGAAGGTGATGACAGCGGAAGCGGCGGAGGCGGAGGATCTTATGTCTGCCCTCCCCCAGAGTATGAGTGCTACACTTATCACAAGTGCAACGTAAGCAATCAAAAGCTTGTCCGCTGCATTGATATACATGGATGTGAAAGAGATCACTTCTTGACGATGGCATGCCAATACGAAGCCCCGGTGGAATGCAACGAGTCATGGGTTTGTTCGGAGTGGAGTTCATGCACCCCATTCGGCATACAGACTAGGAGTTGTGTGGATATAAATGGGTGTGGGACAAACTATTCTATTCCGATCATGACAAGGGAGTGCGAATACGTTGGGAACTGCAGCGACGGGATAAAGAATTGCCATGACAACGCTTGCGAGGAGGGTGTGGACTGCGGCGGACCTTGCGAGCCATGCCAGAGCGTGCAGGTACCATACCCGTTCCCTGAAGAGAAAGGCATAGGGGTCTACATCCTCACAGGATTCCTCCTGTTACTCCTCACTGGAAGTTTAGGATATCACTATTTCAGGAAGGAGATCAACCAGACGCTCGCCAAGTTCGGATGGTTCCTCATGCGCAAGAGAAGGAAGCAGTACCTGCTCTCCAAGGAAGACCAGAAGAAGCTCATGGCCGAGATCATGCCCTTGCAGAACAAGCTTGATAAGCAGAGCCTTAGCGTCCCATTATATGAGGTTCTAAACAAGTACGACGAGCTGCTTCGATACTACCTGTCTAGAGTGGTCAAGATTAATCCTGAATTTGACGAGGAGATGCTGAATGCCAAGATTGAGAAGTCAAAGAGAAAGCTAATACCAGCGCTCCGGGAAGTATTCAAGTCCATGTTCACAGATTATAAGAGAGTGTCAGGAGATAAAGATCGGATAACCAGGGTCAACGTCATGTTGCTGTTTGAGGAACTCAGGAACATGATCCTCCAAACCTCTGAAGTAACGGTTGGGGAATACCCGCGCGACATTCAGGAGTATAAGGAAAAAGAAGATAGACCAATCTTGGAGAAGGTGACGTACAGCATACTCAATACTTACATAGCCCTTGAGTTCGTGGAGATAGAGGTCGCGAAGAGAAAATACCTTGAGATCATCAAAGAATATGATAAGATGACGATAGAAGAGGAAGAGGAAGCCTTCCAGATGATACAAAGGCTGTACAACAACGTGAGCTATGTTAATGGCTGGGCGTGGACTGTGAAGAAGAGATAGGGATAAGAGATAGTGATATCTCAGTTGCGATTCTGTTCTGATATTTTATTTCTAATATTTTATTTATAGCCAAAGCCTCCCCACCCCCTGCCAAAAAACTTATAAATAAGTTCTCTCAGTTAGCTCAGTTAACTAAGTTAATTAACTTATTTCACTAAGTAGGTCGACTCATCTTGGTTAACATAAACATCGAGATCTCTGAAGAGCTTCACAAAGAGATAAAGCTCGCCTCAATCATGCAGGACACCACTCTAAAGGATTACATCATCAAGATTCTGGAGAAGAAGACAAAGGAACTGAAGATAAAGCTGTAGCAGGAAGTAGAATGGTCAATATAAACATCGAAATCCCGGAAGAGACTCACAAGAAAATCAAGATACTAGCAGCTACAGAAGGAAAATCCCTCAAGGAACTCATAATCAAAGCCCTGGATGAGAAAGCAGAGAAGGTCAAGCTCAAACTATAGGTGCTCAAATGCCAAATGTAAACATCGAAATCCCTGAAGAAGTGCACAAGAAGATCAAAATACTGTCAGCGACAGAAGGAGTCTCGCTCAAGGAACTCATAATCAAAGCATTGGAAGAGGAAGTGAAAAGGAACCATTAAGAGACTATATTAGGAGAGCATGATGGAAGACAGCAAAGCTAACAAATCCCATTGGACAGAGAAGGCGGCGATCATCGTATTCGCAGTGCTCTTAGTCATAGCAATGGCTCTCCTTGCTTCTTCAGTCTCTTTCGACAATCACCCACTCATAAGCCCTAACAGCACGACGCGACCAGATAACACTGATGATCTCGTTTGCACGTGGAACGCATCCGCCGACTCGACTTCTGAAAACGTGACGTGGTTCAACGGCAGCGCGCAGGTGCTGAACGACACGGACGTGCTCACATCCACGTCTACTCTGCCATCCGCTTACACTTTGAGAGGGGAATCATGGACTTGCCAAGTCGTCATCGGCAATGGTACAGACAGCATGAACCTATCTACGAACGTGACAATAAAGAACGCAGCCCCCACCCAACCAACTCTCGTAAACAAGACGAGCTCACTGATTGAGAACCAAACCGTAGTGTACGAGGACGTGGCCAATAACTTCACCCTCGCTTCTACAGACCCTGACGACGACACCGTGACTTACGGCTACATCGGACAGCTCCCCCAGACAGGAAGCACCTCGTTTGATTCGAATACAGGAGTGTTCATATGGACGCCAGTCCAAAGCAGCGTCGCGGTCAACATTACGTTCTACGCAACTGACAACTACGGCGGAAACCCAGGAATCACGGCTAAGAAGGTGCAGTTCAACGTGACTTACGTGAATGACGCACCAACGTTCTCACCAGCATTGAGCACGCAGAACATCTCTGAAGGTGAAATATTCAATTACGCAGTGCATGGAAGCGACGAGGAGGGCAACATCCCTCTAAACATATCCATGAACGTCAACCCCAGCCTAGATTTGGAAATAAGCGCAATCAATACCACCTCTTCACTGATCCAGTTCCAGAGCAACAGGAGCGCCACATACTCAGAATCAGGAAACTACACAGTCTCGCTAAACATAACAGACAGCCTGAACGCGAGCGCCGTCTACAACTTCACGCTGGAAATAATCTCGGTCAACCTAGACCCAGTGCTTGATTTCATTCCCATGTACAACTTCACGCAAGGCCAATACTACGCCTTCAATGTGACTGCCAGCGACCCGGACGACAATGCCACACTGAACTTCAGCATCACATCATCCGGATGCCTATATTCAGGGATATGGAACATCACGACCACCAACAGCAGCCAGAACGCAACCGGCCTTATCAACCTGACGAACGTGACGAACGAGCACGTCGTGTGCAGGAACATACATATCACAGTCGTTGACGACAAAGGAGCTGAGGACTCTCAAGACGTGTTCTTGAACATTTCTAACACAAACGATCCCCCAATCGTAGAAGTCCTCAGCTTCTATTCTTCTAACACTGCACAGCAGCAGAACATCACTAACCTGACAGCGTACGCAAACGCAGCCTTCACTTACAGGGTAAACGCGTCGGACCCCGACACCTTGACTTATGAGGGAGAAACCCTTACTTATTCAGACAACGCAACGATCTTCAACATAAGCAGTTCCGACGGAGAGATATCATTCACCCCCTCTTATTCCGACGTGGGAAACCAAACCATCAACATCACAGTAACGGATGACGAAGGGCTGTATGGGTCGATGATAATCAACTTCACGATCCTGAACAACTCAGCTCCGACCCTCAACCGGACAGGAAACGTTACGTGTTATGAGGACGTGCTGTGCACAATTTTCATCAATGCATCAGACCCGGACTCTGACAACCTTACCTTCACAAGCAACGACACGGGCGTGTTCAACATCATATACAATTCTAGCCAATATCCTGTAACAACGGCCATTGTTAACTTAACAGGCACTCAGAGCCAGGTGGGAAACCACAGCGTCCTCATAACGGTGGCAGATCCCAAGGGGTCTGCTGATAACGAGACAATCCTAGTCACGATCCTCAACACGAACGACGCTCCACAGCTGGTCGACTTCAGCTTCCCGAAAATCGTGGAGACATTCCCCCTCTCGCTGATAATCAATGCCAATGACGAAGACTACCAACTCAGCCCCACATATGAGTATGTGAACTTCAGCATAATCAACAATACTGGAGGCCTATTGTTCAACATCTCAACGCTGCAAAACGCTAGCAACCACACATACGGCCAAATAACATACACTCCCCAAATAGGAGACGCTGGAAACTACAGCGTGAACGTCACTGCAACTGACTACTACGGTTTAACGCACACAGTGATGAAGAACTTCACGATCCTAGCAAAGAGCCAGCCCCCGAACATAACATACGTAAATCCTTACGGAACTCCTCTCAGCAACTACACGATCTTCGCATATGCAGACGCAAATTCCTTCACAAGCAACACAACAGACATAAACCTGACAGAGAACATGAGCGTCACGTACGTCGTGAACGCGACTGACGAGCTCCCTCTCGTGAACATAAGCTTCACATGGTATGTGGATGGAAGCCAAGTGGCTACCACGCAGGCCTACAACGCGACTTATCCATTTACGTCGCCGCGAACCAGCAACATCACCGTAATAGTCGGAGATGAATACTACGAGAACGTTAGCTTCACCTGGAATGCCACGATAGCAGACATAAACCGAGCCCCTTCATTGATAAACGACCTGCTCAACATAACGGCCAACGGGACAACGGTCTTCAACGAGTACTTCATGAGATCGTACGTCGGGACTCACTTTATCGACCCGGATGACGACCTTGACGGCGATCTCGTATTCGACATCAACGAGACAAGCACGCTATCGTACAACTCCACCAGCTGCAGCGTAGCCGAGCTGGAGTTCGAAAACCAATCCCTAAGAGTGAGGCCCACGGAAATCGGTAACTGCACAGTTACGTTCACCGCCTTGGACTATGCAGGGCTCAATGTCACAAGCAACGAAGTCCTTATCATAACAACGGAAGTCAGCAATGAGACGACAGAAGTCGAGGTGCCGCAGCCTACCAGCGGAGGAGGCGGAAGCTCAAGAAGCAGCCCCTTCCCGGTCCCGATAACTAAGGAAGACATCAAGCCTCAGGCGATCGAGATCGTGGTGCCTGACATAGTCACAGTGTACGAGAACAAGACAGTCGTGATCCCGGTCATGATCCAGAATACCTGGAACTCCACGCTTTACGGGATCCAGATGAACGTGAGCTCGGTCCCGCCCGGAGTCAGCTTTGAGTTCTCAGAGGACTACTTCAATGAATTGAGGAAGGGAGAGACGCAAAACCTAACCCTCTCAGTGTTCAACTACAGGATGGGTGAGGATTACGAGCTAAAGATTACGGGGAACGTGACAGACCCTGACACTGACGACGCAGCGTACGTGTTCCTCAACACGATCGAGCAGTCAGAGGCAGGAAAAGACGTAGAAACAAAAGTCACCTTCGCACAGGACCTATTGAATCAGAACCCTGAGTGCATGGAGCTGAACGAGCTGCTTGCAAAGGCCAAGGACGAACTAAATCAAGGCGGGGACCGAGAAGAGATATCCCACATCGTAGATGGAGTGATAGAGGGGTGCAAGTACCTGGTCAGCGTATCTAAGAAGACAGTCCAGAAGCCCGAGACGATCGTCAGCAAAATAATCAAAGACGAGAACAGGAAATACCTTCACTTCTTCCTGGGGCTGGCCCTCGTAATTACTGCAGGAGTGCTTTTAATAAAAAGGAATCGGGCTTCAAGGAAAAGGAAGGAAGAGGAAGAGAAGAAAGCCAAGCAAAAAGAGGAAGAAGAAGGGGCTTACTGGTAAGATATAAACGGAAAATCTTAGAATTAACCACATATTCTCTATTTGACGCCTTTCCCCCGAAGCATGGTGTAGAGCTCGTTCACAGGCTTGAAATATATCTTTTTCTTCTCCTCATCAAGCCCATCATATATTTGTATTATCTCCTGATAAGCCCTCTTAGCCGCAGATGGGTCCTTCTCAGACCATCGCCTGCTGTTGTCGAGCAGGATGTTCATCTTGACGACTGTGCGCTCGTTCTCGCTAAGAGGCCTTTCCTGAAGAAGCGACTTGTGGTCTGATGAAAGGGAGCTGTGGAAAAGGTCGCGCATGCGCTCGAAGAAAGATCTCTTCTCATAATGGGTTATTATCATGTCATCGACAAGGGTCTTGAACTCGTGCAGGAGGTTCTGCAGCTCTTCCTTTGAGAATATGCGGCTGACGTGCTCCATCTCTGAGATGCGCTCAAGCACGTGGTCTGTACGCTCCTGAAGCTCGGGCGGAAAGTATACTTTCTTCAGCTCCTTCATGAGCTCTGCAGAAGTGAACTCGTAGTCTATGTTGATGTACTTCTTGAAGAACCCGCGGATCAGGTCGTAGACCTCCCGCTCGCTGATGAATGCCTTGTCAGAGATCTGGCGGATCTTATGGGCCACGGCCTTTTTCAGGATCGACTTATTCACTACTTTGGACTCTAGCTCGCCTCTTTTTTCAGCCATTCTCAAAGGGACAACTGGGCGGGATGATATATAAATATTGCTATAAGTCCTTCAAGGAGTGCCACCTAGCGCAGTACTCAGTTCATTCGTCGAATATAATAAGAATCGGAAAAACAGGCCATTAACCGGCGACACGGAGCGTGGCACTCCTTTGGACCCTGTCTTCGTTATAAGAAAGCTTTTTATAGTAGTAATGAGAAAAAAACGATAAAAAGGGGTAATACATGGAACCAGAGGAATACCAGAAGGTTAGAGACCCGGCTTTTGAGGCGAAGATCAAGTTCTACCAGGACAAGTTCGAGGAGATCCGGCAGGAGATCGGAAAAACTGTCATAGGCCAGCATGATGTCATAAATGGCCTGATAGAAGCCCTTATAGCGAACGGCCACACCCTTGTGGAAGGGATTCCTGGGATCGGAAAGACCCTGTTGGTCAAGACAATAGCCAAGATAACAGGCTGTGCATTCTCAAGAATCCAATTCACCCCAGACCTGCTACCTACGGACATCGTGGGAGTCACGACGTACGAGGAAGGCCGGGGATTCTTCACGGTCAAAGGCCCCATATTCGCGAACTTCGTGCTTGCAGATGAGATCAACCGAAGCCCGCCAAAAGTCCAGTCGGCTCTGCTCGAGAGCATGCAGGAGAAGCAGGCCACGATCGGAAAGGAGACTTTCCGCCTCCCAAGCCCATTCTTCGTCATGGCAACCCAAAACCCGATCGAGAACCTGGGAACCTACAAGCTGCCCGAAGCACAGGTTGACAGGTTCCTGTACAAGCTGGTCATGACCTATCCTGAGCCTGAAGAAGAGGTTCAGGTCCTGAGGACCAACATGACCATATTCAGCTTCGACAACTACGACATCGCAAGGGTGCTCACGCCTGACGAGATCGTGCGCGCCCAGGAGTTCGTGAAGAAGGTCTACACTGACAAGAAGATCGAGAACTACATAATCCAGATCGTGGAAGCCACCAGAAAGCCCAGGAAGTATGATGTGAAGATGGGGAAGTTCATAGACACTGGTGGCAGTCCAAGGGCCAGCATCGCCTTATACATAGCGTCCAAGGCACACGCCCTGCTGATGGGCCGCGGATACGTCACTGCAAACGACGTCAAGGAAGTCGCTTATAATTGTCTGAGGCACAGGATACTTCTCAATTTCGAGGGAGAGGCAGAGAACATCAAGACTGACCAGATCATAAAGGAGATACTGGAGAAAGTGCCGATCCTGTAAGTCAGTAAGCCTGCCTTTACAGCTTCAAAATTCCTCCCCACACCAGACACTAAAACTATATGTTGAACATCAGATTACAAGGTGAACGTCTTTGCCAATAAAAGAGCTAAAGCTTGAACTCACGCCGAGATTCCACAAGGTCAAGCTAAAGGCCAGGATAGACGTATTGAACAAGGTGCTTGAAGGCAACTGGAACACGCTGTTCAAAGGGCAGGGCCTGGAGTTCGCGGGGTACAGGCAGTACACTTACGGAGATGACGCGAGCAAGATAGACTGGAGCGCCTCACTTAGGGCCCACGAGATACTGGTGAGAGAACTTGAGGAGTACAGGAACTTCAATGTCTTCTTCCTCCTTGACGTCTCGAACAGCATGCTGTTCTCATCCACAGGGAAGCTCAAGGCAGAGTATGGGGCCGAGCTAGTGCACAGCTTGGCATTCGCGCTCCTGAATAACGGCGACGCCATAGGACTCGGCATGTTCTCAGACCGGTTGACGACCAAGATCATCCCTAATCTCGGCAAAGGAGTCTTTTACAGGATGACGAGGCAGCTCTCAGACCCTAACAACTACGGCGGAGAGTACAACCTTCCGAAAGTTATACAGTACATAACGTCGTTCCTGCAGGACCGAAGCGTCATCATCATCGTGTCCGACTTCATAGGGCTTCCCGAGGGTTGGCACAGCTACCTGAATATCCTCGCCGGCCGCTACGATGTGATAGGAATCATGATAAGAGACCCGAGGGACTACGAGATTCCGAAGATCAGCGGCCAGTTCCTCATTGAAGACCCTTACGGCACAGGGAAGATTTACATCGACAGCAACCAGTACAAGAAGAGGTTCGAGGCAGAAGTGAAGAAGGAAGAGGATCTCCTCAGGAGCTCGTTCGAGAAGTCAAAGCTCGGATTCGTATCCTTAAGGACAAACCAAGAATTTCATGAACCGATCCTCAAGTATTTCAAGAAGAGGATGGCCCTGATGAGAGGATGAAGGTGAAAGCGTGATTGACCTGACATTCGACAACCCAGTATATCTCTGGTATCTTGTAGCCCTGCCGCTATTCATCTACACGCACTTCTTCCTGCTCCATAACAGCCGCCAAAAGGCCATGAAGTTCGCGAACTTCGACGCCATAAAAAGGGTGACCGGAAAAGACCTGATGACCAAGAATTGGATAATCCTCATCATCAGGATCGTGCTCTTAGCATGCATAATCCTCGCAGTCGCAGGCACGACGTTCTGGTACTCAGGCACAGTCAACCAGAACGACTTTGTGATCGCCATCGACACCTCAGCCAGCATGACGGCCCAAGACATAGAGCCGACAAGGCTTGACGCCGCAAAGAAATACGCGACAGAACTGATAAACGGAGTAGACGCAAAGTCAAGCTACGCGCTGCTAAGCTTCGCAGGCACGACGTTCATAGAGACCAACCTGATAGACGACAAGAAAACAGTGATAAAGACCATCGAGCTGTTGGATACGTCAGCCACAGGAGGGACCGACATACCAGGAGCGATAATAACAGGCACCAACATGCTGCTGGCCTCGGAGCAGGGAAAGACAATCATAATAATAACCGACGGGAGCAGCACGGTGAGCGCGTTCCTCACAGAAAGCCTGCAGAACGCCCTTGAATACGCAAAGAAGAACCACGTCATCATCCACTCCATAGGCATCGGAAGCGAGACAGGACCAATCGGATACCTTCCGGAGTACTACAACATCTCAGCAATCTACAACGAAGACACGCTCTTCAAGATATCCAACGAGACCAACGGCAAGTACGTGCAGGTATTCACGAACGACGACCTGGAAAAAGCCAAGGCAGAGATAGAGCAGAACGTCGACAAGGCAATGATACCGGTAAGGCTAAGCTACGGGCTCATGCTCGTAGTATTGACAGCGCTATTCCTCGAATGGGGCTTGATAAGCACGAGGTATAGGAGGATACCTTAGATCCGATCCGGGTCTGCATCTATCATCAGGAGGATCAGGATATCTTGTATGCGACTGATTCTCTCCTGGTTGAAAGAAAAGGAATCCTCACGCCTGCAATGCTGAGCGGAACCCTTACCACCGTCTTCACGCGAGTGAGAATATAATTATCCAACGTCCTTGCTTCCTTGCCAAGGACATATTCACTGGGATGGGAAGGCGTATTTTTCCCCGAAAGGACATCTGCCATCATACCTGAGATGATCCTCTCCTGTTCTGCCTCGCTGTATGCGCGTTCCGGACCTATGACATCTCGCAGCATCTCCCGGTCTGAATATTGAGCATCCTTCTTGTAATGGAATTCAACTGCCTGGCCCTCCTTTGAGAAGATGATGGCCTTGGTATCGCCTGTCAAACGCCGCTCTCCACGGTAGTGCCCAACAGACGAGAGATCGTTGAAAGACAGCTGCTCCGCTACGAAGCCGTCTTGTTCTCTCGTCTTCAGATGCCGTGCACTCTGGTCTGCAGCGTTTGCATATCTCCGTAGGATTCCATCCAGTTCGCTGATCGTATTTTCGGAATGCTTTCCTTCCAGCAGATTATTCAGGCCGGCGTTGAGTACAATCCTATCCATGCTGTCGAGAGCCATGTTTTCCGGGAAACTGGCTAGATTTATAAATATTCACAGGAAATGGCAGAGCAGGACAAAATTTTATAAATCCAGAGCCCCAGGAAAGCCATTATGACCTGGACATTAGTCGCATGCGTGCTCGCTCCCTGGATACTCACCAGGGTCATCAAGCTTTGCCACGACGTTTGGAAAGCCAAGAGCTTCAGCTGGAGTATGCTGTTCTACGACGGCGGCTTCCCGTCCTCGCACACAGCCTTCGTCTTCGGCCTTGTAGGCTTCTTCTGGTTCGAGACAGGCGCCAGCTACTGGTTCTTCATAAGCCTGGTTGTAGGCCTCATCGTCGGCTACGACGCCTTCAACGTGCGCTGGGTGACTGGAGAGCAGAGCAAGGCTATCAACAAGCTGATGGCCAAGGACAAGAACCACAAGCCGCTCAACGAGAGGGTCGGCCACACCATCCCGGAAGTGATAGGCGGGGCAGTAATCGGGCTCCTGGTTCCGTGGCTGATTTTTCTGCTGTTCTAAACTGAAAGATTTCCGAAATTTTGGTAATCGGTTATAATAAAGACGGATACCTTTCTCGGTTCACCCATGATAGAAAAAGCAAAAGAAAAGATAAAGAACTTCATCATAGACGCAATCGCCCTGAACACATTCTCATACATCCTTACAGCCCCCATAGAACTTCTCATAGTCGGCCTCCCGTTTCAAGCTCATCTCCAGGTAAGGCTCTTTGCCGCGATACTCAACACGCTAACAGCAAGGCCCTACACCAACTGGCGAACATTCATCTTCAGGAAAGCAAGTGTCAACAGCCAAAGCAGCTGGAAAAAGAAGTATCTCTGGGACACGCTCACGTTCGCATCCATGCAAGCACCCATCTACTTCACCTCCAACATGATAATAGGAGGAGGAGACCTATACGGCGTCATTCAAGGGACACTCGTGCTGACCATGGTATCAGGAGTAGTCGGGAGACCATACGGCGCATATCTGGACGTCATCCGAGACCTGTTCGGGCTTGGAAAAGAATACGACCTCACACCTCAAACCGCCAGGATCAGGAAGGCCACGTTCTCCTCGACATAGAACCAAAATTTTATAAACAAAACTCGTTCTCTGAGGATAAGCGCCCCTGTAGTGTGGCAATCTTGATTGGCACGCTCAGGGCAGCGTAGCTGCCCCTGTAGTAGGCCAAACTTATTTGGACTGCTTGGGGCGGTCGCAGGACGCCCCTGTAGCATAGCGGCTAGTGCAGCTGACTTGTAAACAAAAACGCGGTTTTTGAATCTCAAAAACTTCGTTTTCGAGACATCAGCAGGTCGCCGGTTCAAATCCGGCCAGGGGCTTGGAAGCGAAGCGTCAAGCCCGGTTGGACGGGGCAAGGAACGAAGTTCCTACTGTCACGGCCAGGGGCTTTTTATTTATTCCTATGCAGTTCCAGGAATTCTTCCCTTTTAATCCCAAGTTCTCCCATTATCTTTCGAAGCAAGCCTCTCCCGATGTCTCTTCCGCCGTGCACTGGCACTACAGTGGCCCGGCCATCAGGGTGCTTGAAGTACTTGTGGCTTCCTTTTTGCCTTGCTTCAGAAAATCCCGGCTTCTCCAGGATGGCAATGAGCTCTTTGGCTGACAGAAGAGGCAATTTCATAATCTTACCTGCACTTGCTGGATGCCGACAAACTCTTGTTCTGGTATGTCTTTCTCTTCAAGGCAGAGTTCGATCGCTTCCTTCACGTTCTTCAGAAGCTCGTCCATGGTCTTGCCTTGGGTGTAGCACCCTTTTATTGCAGGCACGCTCCCGATGAGGACTCCATCTTCATCCTTTTCTATTATGACTGTGAAGTTCCTCACTTTTCGCATGCTTATGTTTAGCTGCCTGTTTCTTATATACTTATCGAATTTATGCGCCTGCATAAAAACGGATTTTTTTTAGGGTGTTATTTATACCCTTGCATAAGAAAAGACAGATATTTTCGAGGAGTGCGAAAGATAAGCAGTTCGTTAATCTGGGAGTGGGTCAACCGGCGCTTGATCCGACGTATTTCGGTCCAGCGCCGCTCTAATGTTGAAAATCTTCTTTTTCGCAACCTTTTTATACTGAAGAACAGAGTATGCTTGTTGAAGGGGATTTCCAAGAAGAGGGTGATTGTTTCCTATGGCTGACGTAAACTTGCTCTTATTCGGCGTTGCGCTCATTATCTTCTTCGGATTCATGGCCGAGTTCATATTCAAGAAGATAGGGGTTCCTGACATACTGCTCCTCGTCATGCTCGGCTTCCTTCTAGGCCCTAACGTGTGGAACACGGTTGACCCTGCGGTGTTGGAGACCATCGCGCCCTTGTTCACGACGTTCGCCTTGATGTTCCTCATGTTCGAGGGCAGCACGCATATTGACCTCGGATCCTTTGCCAGGGGGCTTTTCTCGGGCTCCAGCATTTCGATATTCAATTTCACCATATCTTCTCTCGCATTGACCACCATCCTCGCACTCGTGTTCTCTTTCGAGTTCATGACAGCTCTCCTTATAGGGTTCGTCCTTAGCGGGGTCTCGTCGGCGTTCGTGATCCCAGTCCTCAAGCAGCTGAAGCCCAGGGGTGACATCTACACCATGCTCACGCTCGAATCGGCTTTAACTGACGTCTACACCATCGTATTCGCCCTTACCGTCCTCCAGATCATCAAGATAAACGCGGTAAGCTTCCAGGCGGTATTGAACCAAATCGCTTCGCTCTTTGCAATTGCCTGCTTCGTCGGTTTCATCGGCGCGATGATTTGGATCTTCCTGGATTCCAACGTCTTCCGCGGCAGCAAGGGCTTCATGAGTACCATCGCATTCCTGATACTATTGTTCCTGCTGACTGAATATCTGGGAGGAAACGGCGCGATCGCTTCCATGTTCTTTGGCATATTCCTGAAGAACTCGAAACAACTCACATCAATCCTTAGTTGGGTCAAGACCAAGAATGAGAAGGAGAAGAAGCTTGCCCTTGAGGGAAGGCTTGGCGTCACCGTGATCAGCGAGGGAGAGGAGAGGTTCTTTGCCCAGATATCGTTCTTCCTCAAGACTTTCTTCTTCGTCTACATTGGATTCCTGTTGAATGTCTCTAACTGGTGGGCGATATTGATTGGCGTCGTGTTGGCTGTGGTGATCCTCTTCATCAGGAAGTCGAGCATCCTTCTTACTAAGAAGCTCAACAAAGGAGAGCAGGACTTGATAAATGCTGTGTTTGCAAGGGGGCTTGCGGCTGCTGCAGTGATACAGATCGTAATGCAAAGCGGAGTCCTCACGGACCCTTTGATACTGGACATAACCTACATAACGATTGTTTCCACCATAATACTGAGCTCTGCAATGATACTCATCCACAAGATCAGGTACAAGGACGTCTCTTCGGCAGAGTCTGCTTCTGAGGAGTGAAACTTAACCAGATGGTTCTGTGCCGCGCTTCGTCCGAACCAACCTGCAATTGTGTCCCGAGTCTAGATTTATTGTATGTTTAATCATCAGACTACGCTAGGCGGCACTGTTCGCGTTGTTCGGGCGTAATTCGCAAAGTATATAAGTATCCTAGCCTCATTTTACTCTAAAAATGGGTGAGAGAAAGAGGGGTGATAAAGGTCAGTATGTAATATTGGATTTCCTGGACAAGATCAGCTTCACTCACATATTCCTGTTCTGGATCATCTTGTCCTTTTCTTTTGGGATATTGTTCTTCGTCCTGTCGCTCCACCCCGCCAATGCGCTGGCCTACAGGGATAGTTTTATCGAGTTCAACTTCCAGGGCTTCATGAACACGCTGTATTATTCTTTCATAACGGTCACGACCACGGGTTATGGTGACATAACTCCTCATGGCATAAGCAAGTTCCTGGCTATTCTTGAGGTCATTTGCGGCGTCATCATCCAGGGTCTCGTCGTCTCAAAGCTTGTGAGCTTCAAGCAGGAGACCATCCTCGAGGAGATCTACAACATCAACTACGAAGAGGCCTTCACCAATTACAGGAGGAGGCTTGCCCTTGTCAGGACAGACATAGTCATGATTATTGAAAAGATTGAGAACAAGACCTTGAAGACCAGGGAGCTCAAAGATCTTTGGATCATCTTCTCAGGGTTCGACCAGACCATGACCAATATCAAGAACCTCATAATCCCTCCTGCTGGCGAGGGCCATTACAACAAGAAGCTTGACACGTCAAAACTCGAGCTCATTCTTAACAGCATGAAGCTCACCTTGAACAAGGTGAGCGAGCTTATCATAACCTTGAAGGAGAACAATCTTGACTGGAGGAATGAGCTGCTGCTTACAAGCATCTACTATGATGCTCAGACCTGCAGGGAAGTGGTTGACTATGAGCTCAAGCGAAACGTCGACAGGAAGATCGTCGATAAACTGAACACCTTGAGCAAGGTGCTAGACGAGATCGAGACTGAGCTTAAGGCTCCTGATCCTAAGAGCGTGTATGATGCAAAGAAGGAAGAAGAGGGTGAGGATGAGCGTGGCCAGGAGTCACCTCCGAAGATACCCCTTCCTCCCAAGCCTGGAATCAAGCATCAAGAGCCAGAAGAGGAGCTGCCTAACGAGAAAAGCAGCGGCGCGGAAGAGGAGTCCAAAATCACTGAAGAAAAGAATGAGAAGAGTGAAAAGGACGAGGGTCAGGCATTGGGAAAGAGGTCTTATCACATCGTGAAGGGCCTGGAGGCGGCTAATGACAATCACCATGCCCAGGATGGAGATCCTGGTCACATTGATGTTGTTGAGAAAGGGGAGCCTGCGGGCATTGCGGATCCTCGTGTCATTAATTTTCCTCCTAAGGACAAGAGGATTAATTTTGAGAAGTACAAGGATTATCTTTGACTGAATTCTGAGAAAAGCTCTGCCAGAGAGCTCTCCTGTCGCTGCCCAACAGGCTTTGTAGAATTCCTTTTGTGTCGCGCTCTGTTCGACCATTGATGGGCTCTGCTACCGAGTCTTTTGCTGCCGCCTGTTGGATCGCGACTTGCTTTTTCCTGCTCGCTTGGCGGCAACGCCCCCACTTAACTTGACATCACCGCAAAACAGAAAAGCTTATAAAGACAAATTCACTATTTTCAGGAAATACTGAAAATATTAAAAATGGTGGATAAGACAAAAGAGCTGGAAACAGAACTGAACCAATACTTCCAAGAAGTCGGAAGGATGCAAGGAATATCCTCTGAATACATGAAGATATTCTCGGCAGTATACTTGGAACCCGACGAGATCACCATGGAAGAACTCTGCGAAAAGACAGGATACAGCCCCGCCTCAATATGCAACAAGATAAAGCAGCTGGAAACAACAGGCATGATTATAAAGAAGACAAAGCCAGGCAGCAAGAAGATATACCTAACAATGGACCGCGACATGATAGCGATCATCAAGAAAAACATCATCCTAAAGCAAGAGCACATACTAAGGCTTGCGCATGCCAAAATACCGGAAATAATAAAAAGATACGAGTCCAAGATGAAGACCGAAAAGGAAAAAAAGAAGATCGGCGTACTCAAAGACTATTATCAGCAGGTTCAAGAGGCAGAGAAAATATTCCCGCAGATACTAGAGCTGCTCAACAAGGCTTCTGAAAACAGAGGATGACAATCATCATATACTAAGCAAGGAGAGCCAGAAAAATATGACAGGAAAAGAAAAAACGATACTCGACCTCAGAGATGTATGGAAGATATACGAGATGGGAGACGTCAAAGTCCCAGCCCTGAGCGGCCTTAACCTCGCCGTCAAGAAAGGAGAATTCCTATCAATCATGGGGCCGTCAGGAAGCGGAAAGAGCACCGCCATGAACATGATCGGATGCCTTGACGTCCCGACAAAAGGAAAGATATTCCTCGAAGGCCACGACATATCCACAATGAGCGAGTCCGACCTTGCCCAGATCCGAGGCAAAAAGATAGGATTCATATTCCAGCAGTTCAACCTGATAAACACCCTTACAGCTATGGAGAACGTGATGCTCCCAATGATATTCCAAGGAGTGCCTAAGAACGAGAGAGTTGAGAAGGCCAGGAAGCTCCTTGAAATGGTTGACCTAGGCGACAGGATGCACCACAAGCCAACAGAGCTCTCAGGAGGACAGCAACAAAGAGTAGCGATCGCGAGGAGCCTATGCAACGACCCGGAAGTCATACTTGCAGATGAACCCACAGGAAACCTGGACTCAAAGACAGGAGGGACAGTCATGGACTTCCTCAGGAAGCTGCATGAGAAAGAAGGCAAGACGATCATCATGGTCACACACGACGCCAATGTCGCCAAGAACGCCGACAGGACAGAGTTCCTAAGAGACGGCAAAATCATAAAGAGCATGAGAAAAACAGCAGCCTAATACTAGAAAGAAACAAAAAAAACAAACAAAAAAACCAACAAGAAGGTAAAAAGAAAACAAAAGGTGAAACAAATGAAGAAAACAAACGGGATGATTATAATCTTAATGGCAATGATAGCACTAGTCGCGTTCCAGGCAACGGCCATGACGACATTCCCAGACATAAAGGTGACGCTGCTTCAGCAGACACCTGACCCCGTTAACCCGGGAGACACCTTTGAAGTTAAGTTCCGGGTCGAGAACAATGGGTCCGACACAGCCTCTGACGTGAAGCTGAGGCTTGGCATTGATTACCCGTTCTCATTCTACGTTGGAACACAAGGAGAGATAGACATCGGGGAACTCCCCTACTCGGACTCAGGAGAGTACAGCGTCGTCAAGACGTGGAAGCTCCTCGTGGACTCAAACGCACTCACAGGAACAGAGACCGTCGACCTGTGGTTCAAGATCGGCAACCAAGGCTGGATCAAAACAGGGGAATACGACGTCAACGTGAGGAGCTCCAATCCGTTCCTCGCCATCAACAAGATAGAATCCATCCCTGAAAGGATAGTGCCTGGAACCACCACGAAGGTATCATTCGTCCTGGAAAACCTGGCAACAGACGACCTGCGAGATATAACACTTAACCTCCAGACCTACAACTCGATAACCACGACCACTGGGGTTACGGTGCAAGAGCTTCCTTTCACAGCCATAGGATCAGGGAACGAGAAGACCATCAGCATGATAAAATACGGCAAGTCAGCCGCAATAACGTTTGACCTGTTCACAGACGCGGATGCTGATAGCAAGCTCTACAAGGTACCATTCACCTTAGCATACTCTGACTCTGCAGGGAACGAGTACACGAGGACGGGAGTAGTCGGACTGCTTGTGGACTCCAATCCGGAGATGACAGTATACGTTGACAACAGCGAAGTGAAGAGCGCAGGCGAAAAAGGTGAAGTCACGATAAAGTTCGTGAACAAGGGATTCAGCGACATAAAGTTCCTTGACATAGAGCTCCTGGAAGGTGAAGGTTTCAAGATACTATCGACGCCGCAAGTATACGTGGGAAAGCTTGACAGCGACGACTATGAGACTGCAGAATACGACATACTGGTGTCTGCAGACGCCAAGGAGCAGGTACTACTGCCCTTGAAGATCGACTACAGGGACGCCAATGGAGAGCGATACGAGGAGAATCTTGATCTCCCGCTCCAGCTATACACCTCCAAGGAGCTGAAGGACAACGGAAATGGAGGATCCAACGGTTGGGTATGGCTCATCGTGATTGTGGCCATAGTTGGAGGAGGCTACTGGCTGTACTGGAGACGCAAGAACAAGAAGAGGAAGTGAGACCACAATACATGAAAGGCATGATATTCTTCCATAATATTTCATTATATTTCATTATTTCAATTTTTATTTCCCAACATATGCTAAATGGTAAACTGGAAGCGGCAAGATGAAGTATGACTACCTTATAATCGCGGTAAGAAGCCTGGCAAAGAGGAAGACGAGGACGTACCTGACGATGATAGGGATATTCATAGGCATCGCTTCAGTCATAGCATTGATAGGTCTTGGAGAAGGCCTGCGCGTCGCCATAACGAGCCAGTTCGGATTCATGGGAACCGACGTCCTGTCAGTGCAGGCAGCAGGCGTATCGGGCGCAGGGATGCCTGGAACAGGCGCAATAACCCCCCTCACCAAGGACTTGGCAGAGAAAATAGACAGGATAGGTGGCGTCGAGGTAGCGTTCAATAGGTACATGAGCACCACCACGCTAGAGTTCAACGACAAGCAGAAGATAGAATTCGTGATCTCAATGCCGGAGGGCAGCACGAGGAACATCGTAGAGCGAATGGTCAACCTAAAGGCCTCCCAGGGCCGCCTCTTAACCGACGCCGACCACAAGAAAGTCATCTTAGGCGACAACTATGCACAGGACAGTTCCTTCGGCACCACCTTCGGCAGACCCCTTAGGGCAGGGGACAAGATACTCCTAAACGGCATGAGCTTCGAAGTGGCAGGAATACTGGAAAAGAAAGGCAGCTTCATATTTGACGACGCCATCTGGATGAATGAGGATGAGATGCTGGAGTATATGGGGGTGGACGAGGATAACGTCAATATCATCGCCATCAAGGTGACTGACATCGCCTACATGGACTCTGTGAAAGAGGACATTGAAAAGCTGCTTCGGAAAGAGCGAGGGGTTGATGAAGGTGAGGAGGACTTCAGTGTCGAAACCCCCCAAAGCATGCTGGATTCGCTCAACTCGACGCTCTACGCAATCCAGCTCTTCGTCACAATAATCGCAGTAATATCCCTAGTGGTGGGCGGAATAGGCATAATGAACACCATGTACACTGCAGTGATGGAAAGGACCAAGGAGATAGGCATCATGAAATCTCTAGGAGCGAAGAACTCCACGATATTCACGCTCTTCTTCATAGAATCCGGCCTCCTAGGAATGGTGGGGGGAATAATCGGAATAATTCTGGGGCTCTTGTTCGCCTACGGGGCGGCTTGGGCCGGAAGGCTGATCCTGGGAGCAGACCTTATACAGGCCAGCGTGAGTCCCGGGCTCGTATTGGGAGCCCTAACATTCTCGTTCGTGCTAGGCACGGTTTGCGGGGTGCTGCCGGCATACCAGGCCTCACTCCTCAATCCCGTAGACTCTTTGCGAAAAGCAAAGTAAAGAAAAAAAGAAAAAAATGAACGAAGCAAATAACAAAATTTGGCGAGTCATGATAGCTCGTCCTATCCCCAACCTAGAAGGTCGGGACATTACAGACTCGCCTGATACTCGCAAAATTTTGAATTGGCAAGCACGCCCTAAAGGGCGTGGTACCGGGCAGCAAAGCTGCTGGTACGAGAAACGCGTAGCGTTTCCCCGTATTAGACCTGCCTTGCAAGCTTCGCTTGCCAATGACCTTGCATTGAGGAAAGTGAAGTAAAAAGATTATGTTTGAAACATGTAAAATGTGAAATAGGTTTGATTTGAAATAGGTTTGAAATAAAGTGAAATGAAATGAAGCTCGACGAAATCAACTACGTGTTCCAGAACCTCATCCACCGGAGGCTGAGGAGCTTCCTCTCAGTGCTCTCAATACTCTTAGGAGTCGCAGCCATATTCGCGCTGGTGAGCTTCGGGATGGGTATACAAGCATACGTCGACGAGATTGCCGCGAAAGCAGGAGTAGACAAGCTTTACATCCAAGCAAAGACCATGGGAGCCCCAGGAACAGACCCAAACTTCTACCTAACACAGGACGACGTTGATTTCGTAGAGAAAATAAACGGGGTGGCTGAGATCTCTCCAATGTACATGAAGACTGCCGAGATCACCTTCAAGGACAAGAGGAAATACTTCTTCATCGCAGGCATGGAAATAGAGCACCTGGACTTCATAGAAGAAGCTTTCACGGCCACGACAGAGGTCGGCAGGCCACTAAAAGAAGGAGAACTCAATGAAGTGGCCTTAGGATACAATTACCGGATCCCAAAGAAAATATTCGACAAGCCGATATCCCCAGGGGATAACGTGGAGATAAACGGCGAGCCGTTCAGAGTAGTGGGATTCTACGAGGAGATCGGGAACCCGAGCGATGACGGGAACATCTACGTGACCAAGGAAGCATTCGAAGCCCTCTTCCCCGAATGGGTTGACAAGTATGGTTTCATCATGATGAGCGCAGAGGATGGAGTCAAGGTAAAGGATCTGGCAGAGAAGATTGAAGACAAGCTCCGAAAGCACAAAGGCCAGGAAGAAGGCAAGGAGGACTTCTACGTCCAGACCTTCGAGGATGCCCTGGAGACTTTCAACACAGTACTTGCAGTCATAAACGGGGTGCTGGTGCTAATAGCCCTCATATCCGTAGTGGTCGCTGCCGTGAACATAATGAACACCATGTACACTGCAGTGCTCGAGAGGACAAAGGAGATCGGGATAATGAAATCCGTCGGGGCAAGGAACTCAGACATAATGTTCATCTTCATATTCGAGTCAGGCCTTCTCGGAATGATAGGAGGCATCATCGGAGTTATCCTAGGATACATAGCCGCCAGCATAGGCGGGGCCGCGGCAGCAGCGGCCGGCTTCAGCTCCCTCCAACCAGCATTCCCTCCAAGCCTAATAATCATGTGTATACTGTTCGCATTCTGCGTAGGCGCGGGAGCAGGAATAATGCCTGCGTGGAGGGCAGCCCAGCTAAAACCAGTGGACTCCTTAAGATACGAGTAGGGAATACTAAGCAAGGGATAAAATTAGGACCAGAAACTAATTCTTGACTTCTGAACCAGTATAGAAGTTGTTGAGCTGACGGTATACCCTAATGAAAGTCGTGCACTTGCTAAGGTCTTTTAGTCTTGCAGCCCCTGCATAAGTGCAGGCGCTTCTCAGGCCTCCCAGGATCTCCTTTATAGTGTCGGACACGGGCCCTCGATAAGGAACCAGGACTGTCTTCCCCTCGCTTGCACGATAATCGGCAACACCACCAGAGTGCTTATTCATCGCAGTATCACTGCTCATACCATAGTATAACTTGTAGAACTTGCCGTCCCGCTCCAAAAGGTCTCCGCCGCTCTCGTCATGGGCTGCAAAGAAAGACCCGCTCATCACGAAGTCAGCACCGCCACCAAAAGCCTTTGGAACGTCACCCGGAACCTGCAAACCCCCATCAGAGCATATCAGGGCTCCGAGCCCATGGGCGGCGTCTGCGCACTCTATTATGGCAGAGAGCTGCGGGTAACCGACACCCGTCATTTTCCTTGTCGTACACACGCTTCCCGGCCCTATCCCGACCTTTACGATATCAGCGCCAGCAAGCACAAGAGCCTCGACCATCTCACCAGTAACGACGTTACCGGCCATTATCGTAAGATCAGGAAACTCCTTTCTTATCTTCTGGACATAGGAAGAGAAAACCTCAGTATATCCGTTCGCCACGTCGATGCAGATTGCCCATAGCTTCTCACCGACAGCTTTCTTGACTGCTCTGAGCTTCTTATAATCAGACTCGACAAGCCCAAGGCTATAAAAGACATGGGAAAGGAATTCCTCATCATGCCGTTCATAGAATTCTACAATCTCTGCCTCTGAATAATGCTTGTGGAGAGCGACGAGCATCCTGGACTTTGAAAAGGCCTTCGCCATCTCGAAAGTCCCGGTAGTATCCATGTTAGCCGCCATGATGGGGATGCCGTGCCACACCTTCCTAGAATGCTTGAAAGTGAATGTGCGGAGAAGATTCACATCCTTCCTGCTTGTCAAGCTCGACCTTTTAGGCCTGATAAGAACGTCACTGAAGTCCAATTTTAAGTCAGATTCAATCCTCATCTTACGCTAACCCCCAAAAACTCCAAAATCATCAAAACAGCTTACCGGACAGGAGCCAAGAGAACTATATAAACTTTGCCTAGGTCCATGTTAAAAAACACTCAAAACACTCAAAACTTTCAAAACGCTCCTTTAAAGGAAAAAGTAAACTTTTATTAATGGAAAATCCCTGCCCTAGTGAAGAGATGGGGTGATGATGAATGACGATGAATGATAATCAGCAAGACAAGGCTTATCTGCACAACGAGGAGGAGGCCGTCAAGATGGCTATCGAGAAGGAGATTGCCGTCCAGAAGTTCTACCGCGAGAATGCCGAGAAGATGAAGATGCCGCTGGCGAAGAAGGCGTTTGAGTTCCTTGCAAGCCAGGAGAAGAAGCACGAGGAGGCCATCAAGAAGTTCAACTCCGACGTTCTGAAAGGAAACAACCCTGACGTCTCTATCCGCACGATGAACACCGAGAAGATGAAGGAGTTCCTCGGACAGAACCTGGAAAATGTGCGCGAGAAGTTCACTGCCTCAAAGGATGAGATCAGGATCTACGAGCTCGCCAAGGACCGAGAACTCACCGCCTACAACTTCTACAAGCAGTCAGCTTCTGAGGCGACGCATGAGAACGTGCGCCACCTGTTCACCTTCCTCACTCATGAGGAGGATGGCCACTACCACCTGCTCGCGAACATGATAAGCTACTTC
Organism: Candidatus Woesearchaeota archaeon; assembly: GCA_016933095.1. GTDB lineage: Archaea > Nanobdellota > Nanobdellia > Woesearchaeales > SM23-78 > SM23-78. Next base: position 23,409 of record JAFGBP010000068.1, read on the forward strand.
AGCAATCCAGAAGGCTACTTCCAGGACCAAGAGGATTGGTTCTTCGAGGGATGATACGATTCATCATACGATTCATCAGAAAAGATTATTTGAAAAAAATATTTCTTCAGTATTTCTCGGCTCTGTAGAATTTTATCGTGCCCTGCTCGCATCGAACGCCAATCCAAACAAGATGACGAGTCTTCTTCAGTCGCTTATTCTGACTTAATGCTCTCTTGAGGGCACTTTTTTCTACAGAGCCGTATTTTTCAAAACCTTTTAAAGCCTCCGCTTCTTCTTCCTCATAATAATGAAAGACCTCAAAGAGACTTGTTTCGAGCGGGCAGTGTTCTACTCTTGGAGCTGCAAGCTCGACGAGTGCTGCAAGTACTGCTACATGTCCACCCTTCCAAGGGAGAAGAGGACTGATGAGAAAGTCAGGTCTTTTGCATCCCTTCTTGCAGAGACTATAATAACAAAACAGTGCGGATGGGACTACGGCTTCCTCTCGGGCGGCATCGGTGTTTTCAGCGACGAGAAGCTGATTGACCTGCTCCAGAAGACGAAGCTCATCATGGGTGAGAAGGTCTGGGTCAACTTCGGCGTGCTCTCAAGATCCCAGCTGGAGAAGTTCAAGCCTTTCATCAAAGGAGTCGTCGGCACTGTCGAGGTCCTGGACCCGATCCTCCATCGCAAGATATGCCCTTCAAAGCCCTTGGAACCTGTCGAGAGGATGTTCGAGACTGCAAAGGAGCTAGGCATACCCAGAGGTATGACTCTTATCATCGGTCTCGGAGAGACCCTCGACGACCACAAGCTCCTCGTAGAGTTCATCAGGAAGTATGAAGTTTCAAAGATCCACATCTACGGCTTGAATCCTCACAAAGGGACTGCCTTTGAAGGTGCAGAGCCGCCGAGCGTCGAGTACCAGTCGGAGTGGATCAAAAGGACTAGGGAGGCATTCCCTGACATCGACATCCAGGCTGGCATATGGCTCGACAGGACAGGATACGTAGGAAAGCTACTGGAAGCAGGAGCGGACTCCATCAGCAAGTTCCCAGCCCTGAAATCCTTTGGAAGCCAGGAAGCCAAGGAGATAGAGCGCCAGGCAAAGCTTGCCGGAAGGAAATTCCGAGGAACCCTAACCAAGCTTCCAATGACAAACTGGGATGAAGAAGTAGACAAGTTGGGAGCAGAAACAGAAATCGGTTTTGATGAGAAGCTAAAAGAAAGCATCAAGGAGAAGATCAAGAAATACCTGAAGAAAATGAAAACTTCTTAGGAGTCAGCAATCCCGCACGTTCTAATCTTCATTATTTGATTCATTATTTGATTCATTATTTTCTTTTTACCTTTCGAACCTGAAATCGCTCCGAACCCAAGGCGCGCTTTACAGCGAGGGAAGACCGCTCATGCATCTCCTTGACATAATCCTCATAATAGAAGAGTATGATGACCTCGAACAAGGACGTTATCAGGGGACCAAGCAGAATTCCTGTGAATCCGAAGAGCTTCAACCCTCCAAATACCCCTATGATCGCAGAGAGTGGATGGATCTTGCTGCCATCAGATATAATCTTGGGCTTGAACAGGTAATCAAAGCTCCCCACAATAACCGAAAAGTAAAGCACCATCACGATCGAAGATATTATCTCTCCGTTAAAGAGCTTGATTATCACCACAGGAATCCACACGAGAGGGGCTCCTACAAACGGAAGGAACGCGAATAGACCCATGACGAACCCCCAGAACACGGGATTAGGTATTCCCATGAAGAAGAATATCAGCCCTCCAAGGAATCCCTGTATCGCAGCAATCAACAAGTCTCCAAGTATCACGATGTTAATGACTTTCTTGACCTTCTTAATGAAACTCTCCTTCCGGTCATCCTTGAACGGAAGGAACGCCTTGGCATAATCCGCCCACTCCTTTCCCTCGATGAACCCGAAGAACATGACAGCGAACATTATGACAATCCCAATAGTCATGTTGGACAATGAATTAAGGAGCTTCGTAGATGAACCGATCGCGAAATCACTGAGACCCCTGACGGCCTGCCTTATGAACTCGTCAAGATTCACGTTCGCGCCAAGATATTCTGAGAAAGACTGAGTTGCAGATATTATCTTCTGCGTGGAGAGCCCGGAAAAGAACTGGATAGTCTCATTCACAAGAGAGCTCAGTATAAGAAACATCGGAATCACGATGATCAAAATAATAATGACCATGGTAACGATACTGCTAGGTACCTTTCGCTGCAAACGCTTGTTAATCCATTCGTAAAGCGGGAAAGCGGCTATAGTCAGAGTTAAGCCGAGAACAGCGTATGTAAGGAAAGGCTTAATGACCAGGTAGGTAAGGTATGCCAGGATAAGAAAAATAGCTAGGAACGCGTATTTCTTATGTTCTGTATGCTCGGGATGATCATGTGCATCTCCCGAAGCCTTCATCACCCTCACCTTACACCTCCATGAATCTCATGCAAGAGTTCTATGTAAGTCGCCGCGCTCCAAGCCTGGCTTAGGCAACCCTCACTCCTCATCGCCTTTGCGCTGCTAATCTCTGCAGAGCACCCTACGAATCCTGAATAAAGCAGCTCCTCCCTTGACGCGTGAAGTATCCTTTTTATGTATTTCTCATACCTTCTCCTGTCAAGACGGTGCATTGCAATCGCCGCCATGTTATTCACGAAGTACCAAGAATCCCCGTTGTGATAGCTACGGTCATCCTCTCCAGTGTACTCCGACTGGAAGAGACGGTTCTTGCTACCGATAGACGACAAGCCACCCCAGTCAAGCCACAAACTTTCAAGGGCCTTGTCAAAGACAGTCTTCCAGTCCTGGGGCAAGAGAAGCTCAGGATAGACGTAGTGGGCAAGGAACACGTTAGGCCTCTGGGTATCCTCAGGAAGCTCTCCCCCAATGGAATCAAGAAGCTCTCCGTTCTTGAGGAACAGCGTCCTCACCCTTATAGCGAAATCCTGCTCCATCGACCTGAACAAGGCCTTTGTCCTCGTGACCTTAGCAAGCTCGTTGTGAAGCCTCATCATGGCAAGGAGGAAAGCCTGCGATTCTATGAATGCGCCGCTGCGCCTAGCCTCCTTGGTATCCATCCAGCTCTCCTGCAAACCCCCATAAATAAAGCCGTCCTTTGACTTGTTCCTGGAAAGCCCAAGAATAGCCTTCTCAAGTCCGCTCTTGATCTTGATGAGCTCTGCTATCGTCAAGAACTCCTCGATCATCTTGTCCCTCGCAAGGTCCGCCAGGAAGTCATGGATCCTGACAAAGAGCCATCCTACCGCGTCGATGCTCTTCACCTCGCTGTGAGGCAGCCTGTTGGGAAGCAGGCCGTCATCCCCAATGGCATCCAAGTAAGAGAAAATTATATCCTTTACGCGATGATATTTCTTGGCAATCATCAGCGCACGCAGGCTCAAGAGCTCGTCCCTAGACCAGAACTGGAAGAACCAAGGAAGTCCTGCAAACAAGCCAGTCCTTGCCACAGATCCATCTGGCTTCTCAATCGTGACTAGGAGGTCATCCAATGCCTTCATAGCGACGTCGAACGACAGGTCGCGCGAGCTGAAAGTCTTGGCCATGTACTTCTTCATGACGTGAGTATAATACTTATTGTTCTCGAAGAACTGGACTGACGCATCGAGCGCCTCCTCTTTCGTGTCAGCAAAAGAGAACGTCAGGTGAAGGCTGTGCTTCACCCGTATCTTAAGGGCGGTGTAGGTGTAGAACTCTGACTTCGAACCCCGTTTCAGGTCGTAAGGATAGACCTTCAGGTCCCACACATTCGGAATAGAGAACTCAGAAGCTCCCCTGATAGCCAGATACCTCGTATACTGGAGACTCTTAAGGTCATGATCAGAAAACTTGTCATAACGGACTATGATGGTCCCATCAGCCTCCTGCATTATAGAGTATATTCTTCCCTTGTCATCAAAATCATACATGTGGCGGAAGTCAAGTTCTACCTCAATCTCCCCATTGTAATGCCTTATGTCATACACCAAAGTATTGTCGAAGAGAGTGAAGGTCTCCTCAGTCCCGTGCTCGTAGAAGCGCTCGACCTCTGCTAAGTGGTTCCGGATGCCAAGCATTGTGCGGTTAGGGACGACGATGTTCTCGATCACCTTGTAAGGACTCCAAGCAAGAGGATCGAAGAAGAACAATCCTTGCGTCTGGGAGAAATTCCTCTGCCCCAGCGAGAGATAACCGCCTTTCTTGTTCGTTATGAAGAAAGCGACGTCCCTCGAAGTATGCTCGTCAAGATGCCTGCTATTATGGCTATGAATTACGTGCAAATTCCCCCACACCTCTTTTCAATGGAAAATAGGGGTTGGAGTTTATTAAATTTGCTGTTTTAAAAGGTAAAAAAAGGAACGCGAACCAGAAAAGAACAGGCGACAAGGCAGCTAGATCCTTTTTTCAGAGAAACTAATCGTACAGTGGTCGCCTACGTTGAGTTCCTTAAACCCACCCTCAAGCTCGACTTCATCCCCAACGATGGACTTATCCAGGAGCACATGCCTCACCTTGGATCCTGAGTGAATTATGCTGTCCTGGATTACGCATCCGTCAACCGTACAACCAGACTCAATCGTGACATAAGGCCCGATGACAGAATTCTTTATCTTGACGCCAGGAGCTATGAAGACAGGATGCCTTATCACAGAGTTCTCTGCAAAGTCTGCAGGGACATCCTTAGCAGAGAACTTCTTCAGAAGCTCCCGGTTGGAATCCAAGTGCGTCTCAGGCTTGCCATAGTCATACCAGCCCTTTACATCAGGGCAGATGAACTTAGCCCCGTGCTCAATCATATACTGGAAGGCATCAGTCAACCAGTATTCTCCCTTCATCATGATCTTATTGTCGTAGAGGTGCTTAATGCCCTCATAAAGGAGCTTGTAGTCCCTGACATAGTAATAGCCGATGTTTGCCAGTTTTGATATAGGCTCAGAAGGCTTCTCAACCATCCGCGACATGTAGCCATCCTTGTCCAGAACAACCACTCCGAACCGCTGATAGTCCTCACGATGCTTCACCCATATTATGCCCGACTCATCTTTCTTTAGCTTGTCTATCAAGCCCAGGTCAAGATCAAAAACCGCGTCAGGGTATATGATAAGGACCGGCTCATCAATGAATTCTTCGGCAAGCCTGACAGAACCTGCAGTGCCGTCCAACACCTTCTGCTCGACAAACCGCATCTTGAACTTGAACTTCCCACGGACCATCTCCTCGAACTTCTCCTTCAAGTGACCGGTTATGAATATAACCTCTGAGACCTTGAGACGCTCAAGCTCCTCAAGAAGATACGCTATTCCTGGCTTTCCAGCGATGCTCAAGAAATGCTTAGGCCTCGAATGCGTGTGAGGACGCATCCTCTTGCCCGAACCTGCAACGGGAAGTATGACTTTCATGCTATCAACCCCTCTTGTGATTTTGCATTGTGAACTAAGGTAAAGGGAGCCATCCATTCTTATAAAGGTTATGGAACACCAATCGTGAAAAACACGAGCTGGAAATTTGGAAAGATTTTTATAATCCTCTGACCGAGGGAAAAAAATGGTCACGATACAAGACCTGCCGAGAGTCGTGGCAGGCCTAAAAAAAGAGGATAGGGAGCTATTCGACCGCTTCTTCTCAGTGCACGAGAGCACAGGGCACCTAGTCCTTCCTGAAGAGATGAAGCCCTGGGCCGACAAGACCTTTGGGGACCATAAGTACCTTGAGGAGCAGACGATCGTCAAGATATTCAACAAGCAGACGTACGAGGACGGCCTCTACAACGACCTGAGGTCAAAGCGCCCCTCACTCATAAACAAGAACGAGGACATCTTGAAGATCATAAAAGAAGCTGAAGGCGACAACTTCTGCCACCCCATGACAGGATCCCCGGAAAACGCATTCGGAAGGGTGAAAGGAAAGTACTGCATGACAGCAGCCAACATCGCAAAGTACGATTCGCTCCACGGCCTTGTACTCTTCAAGAAGCATAACCCTCTGGAGATAACTATGAAGGAAGTGGAGGATTACCTTGAGGTCATCAGGAAATGGTTTGCAAAGGCCCATGAATACCGACCCAAAGCAATCTTCCCTTTCATAATGTGGAACTGTCTCTGGAGGAGCGGAGGCAGCATGATACACGGCCACATACAGATGGTACTCGGCGAAGAAGTGCATTACGGAGAGCCTGAATTGCTCAAACACCTGATGAGAGAATACGACGCTCAATACAAAGCTCACTTCTTCACAGACCTCTACAGGGTCCATGATCTGATAGGCTTAGGATTCCAGAAAGGGCCAGTCCGGGTATTCACCAACATCGTGCCCAGGAAAGAGAAGGAGATAACGATATTCGCAGATAAGTTCTGCCCTGAGTTTGAGGACGCGCTCTACAAGTGCCTGCGGTGCCTCATGGATGACTTCGGGGTGCAGACGTTCAACGTAGGCATCATACTCCCGCCCTTGGAAAAAGTTGAAGGGTGGGATGGCTTCCCGATCTATGCAAGAATACTCGATAGGGGGGACCTGAAGAACAGGACGACCGACTTCGGAGGTATGGAAGTCTACGCGCGAAGCTACATAATAACCACAGCTAACACCTACCAGATAATGGAGAAGGTAAGGGAGAAGTTCGAGAATCCCATAAAGAAGCTGTTCAAGAGGAAGAGAAAGAAAAAGAGATCATGAAAATAAGGATATGGCAAGAAACATGCCTGCATTAACCTTAAAGCCTAATTCCCAATCTTGATATTCTCGATCGCCTTGTTATGAGCTGTTATGTAGAACTTGACAAAGTGCTTCCAGTCAGCGAGGTTCGACAGGTACTTCGCGTTTATCTTGTTCTGAACCCTCTCTGCGTGGTCTAGCGTGGCGAAGGTGTACATCCTGGCCGCGAGGTCTTTTATTTGTTGTTCTTGTGTGCGGTGGAACATCTTGAGGATGTATATGCCCGTATTGTCCTTCAGTAAGCGGTTTTGCATGAAAAGGCCGAATCCTGACAGGTCACTTGTTATCGATGACAAGCCCATGGCTGCTGCTTCCAAGGGAGTGTAACCCCAAGGCTCATAGTAGCTTGGGAATATTCCCAAGTGGCATCCGGCCATGGCGTCATAATAAGAGAGGTTTAGGAGACCATCGTTACCTGAAAGGTATGTTGGGTAGACCACGACCTTTACCTGGTCGTCTTCCTTGTTGTCAAGGCCCTCAGCGTAGAGCGCCCTTATTATGGCATCATTATGCTCATTATCAATATTGTGAGTGGATATAGAAGGGTTTCCCACTCTATGGAATGAGAGTATATTCCTCTTAAGCTCCTTCATGAAGTCCTTATCAAAGAAGCTTCCATCCATCTTGATCTTCTGCGATAGGAAGTCGTTCACGATCTGCTGGAGGATCTGGTCAGACTTCATATTGACGAGTCCCTTGATGTGCTTGTAGTAGTTCTTGTTCTCAAGAAGCTCTACCTTTACGCCATGGGAAGCCATGGGCACCCAGAAGAATACTGTGATAGTACGATCGCTCTTCTCCTTCTTGAGCTGCTCATTAAGAATGCCAAGGGCTTTTATCATTATGTCCATGCCTTTGTTGTGGAACTCATACCTGCTCGCGATGAAGAACATGAGGTTGCGGGAAAGATCAAAGGTGTAATATGGGAAGAAGTGATATGTCAAAAATTCGCGAAGCTCGCTTCTAAAAGTGACGTGCTTTATCGAAGTCTCCTCTATGGTCGGAAACTTGTCAAGGTCTATGCCGTTGAGGAGCAGGACGTCAGGCTTTCTCCCTAAGAGCTTCTCTGCCTCGAGCCCTGTTATCTCACTCACCGTAGTAAAGACATCGGAATTCTTGGCAGCAGCGACTTCCATGGTGTGCTTCTCTGCCATCTTATGATACTTCGCCTTCTCCAGAGGGTCGAACTTGCCGAGCTCGTCATAGAGCGGAAAGTCATTCGCAGCCAATGTCCTGCCAAGCATGGTCGCGTGCGTCGTGAAAACAGTACCTATCTTCACTCCTCGGTCCTTGAGATAGAGCAGGCCTGCGCCTGAAAGCCACTCATGAAACTGGGCAACTATATTCTTTCCCTGGAGCACACGAGCGATCTTCTCAAGCAAGACTCCAGTCGCCCAAGACCAGATTACAGGCTCGTCAAAATCGAAGGATGCGAATAGGGAGTCCACACCGAACTTCTCCCAAAGCCTTACCTTCACGTCATTCTTCCTGTCAAACCACGGCTGGAAGTCGATAAGTATCGTATAAGGCTCTCCCCTAATCTGCCACCTCCCAAAATAGCAGGTGATTCCCTCGGACTGCAGCTCGCTGAAGACGTCTCGGAGAAAATCAGGGACTTCCTCATTCTGTAGCTCGACGTCGGCCTTGTCCTTGAAATAAGGCCCTATAAGGAAGTAATTCTTGTAGTATTGCTGGACGTGCGGGGCCTTGGTCTTTATGACAGTGTTTATCCCGCCGCACTTGTTACACACTTCCCATGAGCTCTCGAGGAGAAACTCTGCATCTGCGCTTATCATGTTCGTATCATATCCTTGTTAATGGCTCCTGAATGCGCGTGAGATAAGATCCCCCTGGCTTCAATCTCCATTCACGACAGACCTCGCCGCTATGTTCTCAAAAGCAATTATTCACGTTCATAAGGGTGCCGAGCATTATCAGGCCGAATATCAATCCCAACAAAAACCCGTATATGAACTCCTTGACTATGAACCTGTTAGGAAGGTCGTAGTGAGACCTAATCCTCCTATTGGCCTCAAGCTGCTTAGCCTCCATCTCAAGCGCAAACCTAGTCTCCTCAGCAATCTGGTCAAGGTCGTCAGATGAAAGATCATGCTCGACCTGGCTGTCAGGATGCAATACAGTAGCGCCTTCTCCCGCTGACACGCCGCCCTCGAACACAGTATCAGCCCTAGGAGGCTCTGGCTTCGGAGGCATGAGAGACTCTGGTGAAGGAGACGATCCTGGTGCTTCCTTGAATCCTACATCTTCGCTTAGCTTGTCAATTATCTTATCAAAATCATCTTCACGCGCAGGAGCCTCGGAAGGTGCTGAAGCAGAAGCAGGAACCGACGGAGCTGACGAGACAACAGGCGCAGCTAGCGCAGGCTCAGATGTAGACGTCGGCGCAGGAGCAGAAGCCCCTTCAAGTTTGGGAGGTTCAGGGACCTGCAACTTCCCTTGCAACTCCCCTTCTTCCTGATTCAAACTCCGACTTGGCATCTGGCCTTCATCCAAACCCTTTAAATCAACAGTCTCGTTAATCTCCTTAATCTCTCCAGTCTCTCTCGTTTCCTTAGTCCTCTTCACACCATTCGCCGCGTTACTGTCCGGAACTATCAATACTTCCTCAGGAGAGACTGAAACCGCAGAGGAAACAGGCGAAGATATGGCAGAAGAGGGAGGGGAAGCAGAGGTAGGACCTGAAGCAGCAGAAATAGGCGCTGGCTCTGAAACAAACGATTCTGCGTCTTTCCCAGGTGAAGCAAGTGCAGGTGCAATAGTTTGTGATGGCACTTGAGCTGATCTTGAGATGTGCTTCTCAAGAATGGCTAGCGTGTCCTTCAGCTCCATCACGCGCTTAAGCTTGTCTGCCAAGTCCTGATCCCCAAACACTCCCTCTATCCAATTCGCGTAATCATTATGGGTGGCGTTAACATGAAAAGCAAATTCCTGAGGAGTCGTCTCTTTCAACACGTCATGCAGCTCCTCGATGCTCTTTGCAATTCTTCCGTGCGAAAAATAAAACCACTTATCTGACTCTAACGAAACGGTCAATACATTCTCACCTCTTATTTATTTATTAACAGCATCCTCATCTCATCATCAGCTAGACTGCACATAAATGCAGGGCCTATTAATTTTTCACCCCTGCAACAAGCCCCGGTTCAAGCTTAAATGCAAACGCAAACGCAAACCTTCCAATCACCAGAGCTTATGCGTTATGTGCTTGTAAAGCACGAGCTGGAAATGCTGCTTGTCCTTTGCTTGAGCAAGCTTCTCAGCAAGCTCGACATCCTTTATTATGTCCTTAACCCAAGCCGCAAAGTCATTGTGCTCTGGCCTCACATGGTGGCTGAACACATGATCTTCCAGACCATCCATTATGTCCGCCAGTTCCTTTACGTTCTTGACAGGCTGTCCGTTGCAGAGCACGAAATAGTTGGCTTGCGGCGCATCCTTCTTTAAGGGATGATTGTCTTTTGAAACAGGATGCTTCCTAGGTCGGCCTCTTGGTTTCTTTGGGACCTGCGCTTTTGTCTCGCTCTTTTTGGTCAAAACATCTCACCTCTTCACATGATCACATCTTCAATCATCTAAAAAAAGTTTGAAAAAATATCGCAGGAATATCGCAGGATATTCCTTATCAGTAATAATCCATTCCTTATCAGTAATCATCATTTCAAAACCATGCTTGATCCTGGAGCCTCTGATAAAACCCTTGATATAGGAGTCTGGGCCAAAATCGGAGACTCGACCCGGCCCTGGCTTTGCATCACCTCTTTCGCCCTTATCTTCAGGTCATTCAATACATTCATGAAAGCAATGAAACCCTCGTAAGGAGTGTCATAAGGGTTGAAGTACTTGTGGACGTCTCCGTCACTGAACCACTTCGTGCACATGTAATACAAGTGGTCGCTCGTCGTTAGCTTTCGCCAGTCATCGATAAGCTTTTCATCCCCTGTCTCTCGTATCATCCTGCCCAAAGCAAAGAGCTCACGGGCAGCGCTGTCTTGCATTGGATTTCCAAGCCACGCGCTTAAGTCCCGCTCGATGTCAGCCCAGCTGATGAAGTTGTGCATGTCAAGCTCAGAGACAGGATTGTATTTCTCAGCAGCCTCGCTCACAGTAACAAAGTCGTTGTCAGGATGTCTCAGGATCTCTGACGGCAAGTGCCTTAGGAAATCGAATATCCCAGTATCCTCCCACTGGTGCTCTCCGAAAGTCTCGTAGTCCATGAAGAGATTAATCACGTTTCCGTTCCCGTTCGCCGCATTCACCCACCGGCCATACTTCTCCACTGTAAGAGGATGCTCTGCCCAGCCCTTATTACTGAACCTGAACGCGATGTCATCGCTTAGCTTGTAGTTCTTCAAGAGCAGCTTCATGTTATCAGCGGTCTTTGGCGTGTACAAGAAATTCGGGCTCCTCCAGCCAAGTATGTGGTCGGCTCCCTCCGCAACAATGGCCTTGTAGAATCCCATGCCCTGGACAAAGTTTGCAAGCTCGTTGTTGAAGACGAGCTCTGTATTCCTGAAGACCTTTGGCTCCTGACCAAACAAGTCCTTGATTTTCTGGCGGTGAAGCAACACCTGCTCCTTGAACTCCTCCTTGTCATACAGGTATGAAAGCGAATGATAATAAGTCTCATCCAAGAACTCGACGCAGCCAGTCTTTGCAAGCTCGCGGAAACTATGAAGCACTTCAGGCGCAAAAAGGGTGAACTGGTCAAGCACGACGCCCGAGATGCTGAAAGACACCCTAAACTTTCCCTGGTGTTGCCTTATGAGATCCAGCAATACCTTGTTCGTCGGGAGATAGCATTTCTGCGCGACCTTCCTCATGACCTCGGCGTTCTTGTTGTCGTCAAAATAGTTAGAGTTGTGGCCTATGTCAAAAATAGAGTATTTCTTCAGCCGGAAAGGCTGGTGCACCTGGAAATAAAAGCATATTGAAACCATCGTTATTGTCTCCTCCAGTTCTATTAATCTTCGTGACACTACTAAATTCCCTTATCCTCCCTGTTTCATCCTTAAGAGCTCATCGTATACTTCAATGCATTTGTGAGCAGGAGTATCCCAAGTCATGCTCCTAACCTCCAGCGAGCCGTGCTGCTTCAGCTGGTGGTTAAGTGCCTGGTAATGAAGGACTGCAAGTATCTTGTTCGCGATGTCATTCACGTCCCAGAAATCAACTTTCAACACGTGATTCAATACTTCTGAAACGCCTGACTGCTTTGAGATTATGGCCGGCGTGTCTTGGGCCATAGCCTCGAGAGGGACGATTCCGAAGGGTTCAGAGACTGAAGGCATGACAAAACAGTCGGCAATCTTGTTCAGTTTTGACACTTCCTCACGGCTTACAAATCCTGGGAAGATGAACTTATTCGCCATGCCAAGCTGAGCAACCCTCTCAATCATCCTTGGAAGCATGTCACCTGTACCCGCGAGTATGAACTTGACATTCGGGTCGTAATCAAGCACCTTCCTCGCAGCCTCGACAAAATAGTCAGGCCCCTTCTGGAGAGTGACTCTGCCCACGAAGAGCACGATTTTATCCGTCTCCTTGATCTTGGAAGCATCATGATAGGCGTTGTGGTCGGCAGGCTCTGCGGCGTTGTACACAACTCTTATCTTTCCTTCTGGCACGCCATAGTGGTGCACGAGCTGGTTCTTGATCCTGTTGCTCACGACAATTACGAGGTCGGCTGCGTGCATGCCTTCCCGCTCCATGTCATAGACCCTTTGGTCCACTCCTGCACCTCCTGTCTTGTCAAACTCTGTTATGTGAACGTGAACAATCATCGGCTTGCCGCTCGCTTTCTTTGCGGCGATGGCTGCCGGGAAGGTCCAGTGATCGTGCGCGTGGATCACGTCGAAATCCTCGAACTGCGCAATCAGTTTGACCTTCTCTGCGAACATGTGCACTTCTTGGAAGATGTTGGGGCCGTACAGCGCCTTTGCACGCTTGTCCGAGGGAAGGCTTGCCAGGTATTTCCTGTAGTCTTCCTCGTAGCTGCCTGGGGTCGAGTAGACGCCAAGAAGCGAGCTTATCTCATGGAGCTTGAACCTCATCGCAGGGAAGATATTGTCTGCGATGAGTATCTTCATGTAGTCGCTTCTTAGCATGCGCGGTCCGAAGGGCATCACGTACGTGACTTCTGTCCCCTGCTGGCATAAGGCGCGGGTCAGGTGATAGCACACCATCCCCACACCTCCTGCAAAAAACGGAGGGAACTCCCAACCTAACATCAATACTTTCATCTCGCCTCTTTTTCCCAGAAGGGAGTTAGGATTTGTCAAATCAGGGATTTTTTGAAAAAACCATTCCTGAATCTGGATTCCTGAAACCTCAAAATCTAAGTTCTGAAGCTCTTCTCCTTTCTTTGGAATACCTCTTCTTTTTGTTTTTTTTGCTGAAAATATTTTTCTTGAAATTAATCGGAAAATCTCTCGGATTCACTCAATCCATATTTTCCAGGCGCTCTATGCAGGCAGTCCTCTATCTGGCGAGTGGTTTATCTAGCTGAGAATAGCCAGAGCTCTAGCTCGTAAGATCGTATTTTGAACTTGTTTGTTCTGCACATACCCACCTGGGAAAAATTTTTTGTTTTCTTGGATTTTTCCCGGAATTATTTTTTTGAATAATTCCTTGCATGGATTGTTGTAATCCTGCTTTATAAATTTTCCTAAATTCAAGCAGGAAAATCACGAGAAAGGTATTTTATGCTGAATATGCGGAAATTTGTGCGGAAATTTGATTTGACGTGAAAATAGCAACAAAAATTAAGAGTGCATAGCAAGAAAATAATTTAAAAAGTATTTAAATTACATAATAATTAATCTATTGGAAAGATTTATATAAAACCATCTCCATAAAAGACCAAATGGAACTAGAAGACATTTTCTCAAAAAACAAGTGGGCCACAATACAGGCGCTAGCTCAAGGCCCGGCATCAGCCAGTGAGATAGCCCAAAAAACAGGCCAAAGCACAGCCAACACACTCATCCAACTCCAGCTTCTGGAAGCTTCACAGATCATAAAGAAAGTGAAGAACCCAAACACAAAGGATATGACAACCGAAAAGAAAGAAAGCCTGAAAAGCAAGGAACAAACCAAGACAAAAAACACGGGCCCAGGAAAGCCAAAGACCCGCTACGAACTGATCCAAGAAGTAGTCATGGTATCAATCGTTCGACCAGGACTAGCCGCGAAAAAGATCCTGAAAATCAAGGAAATGGACCCGTTCCAAGAGATCACATTCCACATCCAAGCCACTTGCCCTGAAAACTTCTACCCAATAGCCCAATACTGCTGCAAGGGATCAATACCGCGGAAAGCAGAGACCATAGCCTTCCTGAAAGCTGAAGGGAACGAAGTCGAGCTCTTCATCATCACGGACAACTTGGATGAAATCAGGAAGAACTACAGCCAATTCACAGCAGAGGATATCAAGGGAAAAACCAAAAAGATTATAAGCTGGAGCCACAATAGGAAGGAGATAGAGGAAGGGTTAGGAAGAGGAGAAGAGTACTTTGTGGATCTTGTAAAGAACTCAAGGATTCTCCTGGACCAGAAGTCGTACTTATCAGAACTCAAGAAAAGATTGAAAGGTTAACTGTGAAATGAACAAGCTCAAAGGATTCATAGAACACCTCGACGAGAGCGAACTTCGTTTTGTGAAGAGGTTCATTGAGAAAGGAGAGGCGCTGAAGCTCGTTGACCAGAAGATAGTCGAGAAGAGGAGCGAAGAGTGGAACAGGATATGCCCTGTTTGCAACTCGCTCATCTCAAATGACAGCATAACGCTCATATTCGGACCTGAGGATTTCCGCAAGAAGGCTTCTTTTTGCGCGACCGACTGCCTTGAATACTTCATACAGAAGCTAAAGCAGAACAAGAACGATAGCATCCAAAAAGTGGAGGGAGAGATCAATGAACACCGACCTTAAGAAAAGCCTTGAATTAAGGCAGGAGAACCTGATATTCTTGCTGAAGAACAAGAAGGAGCAGCTCGAACTCGAGAAGCAGCATCAGATATACGGCGCCATCAAAGAAATAGATTATATTCTAAGGATGATGAAATACAGCAGCGAAGAAGATGACTACGAGCCAAGCTACGTGACGACGTCAAATCCTCGGAGCGCTGCCGAGGAGATGTACCGCGAAGACCCTCGCCAACAGATAGTCATGGAACAGCAGCAGAGCTCCCAAAAAGTGATGCCCGTCCAGGAGAGGACAAGGAAGTTAGGGATCCCGATAAGGATAAAGTTCAGAAAGAACGTGTCTTAGACCGCATGTATATCTTACCATAGCGGTATTCTAATTGCTTATGAGTCCAAGTGTTGGTCTTCTCGTCGAGCTCTACGAAGTTGTAGATCCTGACGTCTTCTGTCTTGCTCTCATTAAGAGTCAATAGCTGCAATGTATCACCCTACCCGTTCTTTTCCCTGAAGAGAGGAGTATTTAAAGGTTTTGAAAAGTTTGAGGGTGCGTTCAAAATCTTAATAATTAAATACCCGCACCAGCCATAAGGCTGGTTGCGGGGGTGGGAGTGTACCCCACCATGATTA
>JAFGBP010000069.1 GCA_016933095.1 Candidatus Woesearchaeota archaeon
ACCGGGATGGGGAAGTGCTGCCTGACGAGCCGATCCCTCAGCCTCCTGCGCCTGTCAACTGGGCTGCTGATCCAAACGCTCCTGTATCTTCAGCGGGCTATTCTGATTATTCTGATGAGCAGGTAAGCATTCCGAGGCTTGGCACGCAGCTTCAACCTGTGCCTGCGGCTTCAAGCCAGGCTCCTTCCATGAGCGCTCCTGTAGAGGATGAATCGTTCACGCCTCCCGCGGCAAAGCCGGAGATTCCGAATCCGCGCTCAAAAATTGCAGTCCTTGCAAGGGATGCAAGAGCTCTTCTCTCCCAGGGAAGAGTGCTTGATGCCGAAGAGGTTTACATGGAAGCGAGAAAGATATATTCTGACCTAAGGTCCAGGCACGCTGCTGACTTCTCGCTCTATCACGAGCTTAAGCAGTTGTATGACGAGATCCAGACCAGGCTTTCGAAGGCCAGCTGATTGATGTTGTATTAACGCGGCATGCTCGCTGGGAGCCACTTGTTCTTCAGCCTCCTTTTCAAGGGAGTGCGTTGAAAGTCTTCAGTGCACGGCACTCACCGAATATTAGCAAGAATCATTTGCCGAGTCTAGTGTAATCTGGCGTAATGGCCTGGTTTGCTTGAAGGAGTGCCAATGTGCAGCAGAGTATGGCTCTGCGCACAAGTAAGCTATGCTTACTCCGTGCACTTTTTCAACTCACCCTTTTCAAGGGAAAGGTTTATATATAATCTTATTCAAGTGGGATGTTGGAAAAGGTTTTAGGGGTAAGTTGATGAACAAGAGTAGGTTGCCGGCGTTATTTATTGTGTTATCTATCCTGTGCGTGTTCTCTCTGGCTTTACGGGTTGTTTCTGCAGATGAACAAGTCTTAGGGCAGGTTGAGAAGTTCTGGACCCACATCCCCGCCGATACTCCTGAGACTTGGGAGATCTCGAATGACGTCATAGGATTCACAGCAATCGACTTTACATTGTCGATGGGGACTCCGAGCGTTCGAATATCAGTTGACGCGTTGAGCGAGGTTCCATCCCACCTTGCGCCTTCTGATTCAGAAGTCTACAAGGTCCTCAAAGTCTTGTCCTTAGAAGTGGATCCTGATAATCTTGAAGGCCTGGCAACTATCAAGTTCAAGGTTTCAAAAGACTGGATTAAGTCCAATGGGATTGATAAGAACACTGTCCACTTGAAGCGCTACAAGTCAGGATCCTGGGCAATTCTTGATACGAAGCTAGTCTCAGAGGGCTTGTCGAGCGTGTTCTACGAGGCTAAGACTCCTGGTTTCAGCTACTTTGTGATTGCTGGTTTGAAAGAGGTTGACTCTTCTCCTGTCGTTGCGGCGGCTGATGAATTTGCCTGGCAGGACGCTGTTGCATCAGAGCCTGCGCCTGTTGTTGAGACTCGGGGTGAGGTTGAGAAACAGCCTCGGTTGTCGCCTCCTGCTCAGGCTGGTGCGCCTGCTGTCGAGCCTGAGTCAAAGCCTTTGCTCCAGCTCCCATTTCAGGTGAAGTTCGACTGGCTCATAGATTATACAAAGGGTTATACTAAGGATTATCCTCCTGCCGTGCCTTACGTCGCAGTCGGAGTGGTCTTGGGAATCTTGCTGATCCTGATTTTGGTGCACGTCTTCCATCATCATTCCGTTCCTGTTCCTCCGATGCCTTCGGCTAGCATCATGGATGAGCCTCCTGCCCCGTCGCGGGAGATGATGTCTTCTCCTGTTGTTGATGATCAAGGCTCGATCACTTTTGTCGGTGGAGCTCCTGACCCGTCACTCATGCCCTCGAAAGAGGAGTTGGAGGAAGTGCTTGGCCAACCAGCCGCTGTTGCTCCTGCTGGCTCTGAAGCCGTTGTGAAAGAGGAACTTCCTGCAGGACCTGGAGAAGGGATGGAGTCTGAGCAAGAAGTTGTCGAGGAAGAGCAAGAGCCTGCGGTCTTGGAAGCTGAAGAGGCTCAGACCGTCGACTTGGTGTCTGAGAAGCGGTACAACATAAATAATCCTGTGCTTGCTGACATCGCGAAGAGCGTGCGTCGCATGTTGGCCCAAGGCCGGGTGAGCGAGGCTAAGTCCAAGTTCCTGGAGGGGAAGAATGTTTACCAGGGCTTGAAGGCGCGCGGAGAGGCTACCATGGACTTGTACAATGCCTTGAAGAAGCTGCACGACGACATCCAGAGGAAGCTTAACGAGGCTTCTTGATCTTCTCTTAGAATTCTGTGCTTATCTATCTATGATAAGGGTCTTCATCTAAGAAGTTCCGCGGGCACTTCTCGAACATGCAAGGGCCTTTAAGAAGCGTGCACTTGAAAGTCACGGTGTTGGTGCCTACCTCTTCCTTCTTGTTGGGACACCGCTCCCAGATCGCATTCTTCCACTCGAATATCGACGAGAACCTCTTGGTCTTGACTGCGCTCGCGATCTTCTCCTCGTCCTGGGCCTGCCTGCCTTCGAAGAGCTTGATGTCTTCCTGCAATCCCTTGATCTCCAATGATAGGTTGATTGATTGCTTGACAAGCTTCTTGAGCTCTTTCACTTCCTCGTATAAGTCTTCGTTCGATATCGGCACTGAAACGACCTCTTTCATTCCTCCTGAGGTGGCGGTCTATTTAAAGATTTTGAAAAGCGTGTTCCTTGTGAAATCATCTTGCTGTTTCTTTAGATCACCCGGCGCTTGGTCGGATTTAGCTTTGGATGAAGCGCCGCTCTATGTAGGCTCTTATGTCTATGTTATGTGGCAGAAACTTATAGGACTGTCGTCCTGAACTTACGATGTGCTTCGCGCATAGTAAGCTTTATAAACCCCCTGCGTTTTCGGGAAAGATACTATGGCGAAAGACAGTGTTGAAGCATTGATCGAAGGAGGGAAAGCAACAGCTGCGCCTCCACTAGGCCCAGCCCTTGGTCCGAAGGGTGTCAATATAGGCCAGGTCATCGCTGAGATCAACAAGAAGACTGCTGACTTCAAGGGCATGCAGGTTCCTGTCAAGGTCATAATTGATTCTGATACTAAGGAGTTTGAGATTTCCATCGGGACTCCTCCAGCGGCTGCTCTCATCAAGAAGGAGGCGGGCCTGGACAAGGGAGCGGGCAACCCTCTTGACCACGTAGCGGACCTGAAGATCGAGCAGATCATGAAGATCGCCAAGATGAAGTCTGACGCGCTCAACGGCAAGGACTTGAAGAGCAAGGTCAAGGAGATCGTCGGAACCTGCAACTCCATGGGCGTAATGGTTGAGGAGATGCATGCCAGGGATGCCCTGAGGGCTATCGAGGCTGGCAAGTTCGACGAGAAGATCAAATCTGGAAAGACTGAGCTGACTGCTGAGGAGATCAAGAAGATTGCTGAAGAGAAGAAGAGATTGCAGG
The DNA here is from genome assembly GCA_016933095.1 of Candidatus Woesearchaeota archaeon. Taxonomy (GTDB): domain Archaea; phylum Nanobdellota; class Nanobdellia; order Woesearchaeales; family SM23-78; genus SM23-78. The sequence goes on from JAFGBP010000069.1 coordinate 3,358, forward strand.
AAGAGATCGCCAAGAAGCGCGATGAATATGTGGCTCGGGGTAAGGCCGTCATCAAGGAGATGGAAGGCAAGGAGCCCAAGCTTGTCAAGAAGAGGATGGAAGAGCTTGAGATTCCAGAGATTATTATCAAGGAGCTCTTGCCTGGCGCTGACGCCAAGGGCGGCGCTGGCGGTAAGCCTGCTGCTCCTGCTGCTAAGAAGTAAACTCTTTTTTGATATTTCTCATGTTAAAACGTAATTGTTTTTCAGCTCGTTTTTTTGGATTCTGCGCCGCGAAGTCCTTTTTTTCTTCCCAAAACTATATATATCGGGCTTAGTTTTCCTTCTGTTAACTTACCTATCAGAGGTGATAGATTAATGGGATTGACATTCAGTTTTTCTGACCGTACCGGGGAGCCAGAGAAGATGCTAAGTTATTCTTATCGCGGCCACAACTGGAGATTCGTTGCTAAGGCAGTATTGATGTTGAGGGAGGCTTTGCTTGATCAGTTTGTCGATCCAAAGCTTTTGAGTGCCTTGAGAAGCGGTGCTGATAATTATGAGGAAGTGATGGCAGACCTTGATGAGGAATCCAAAGCCATCCTGGTATCCAGATGCGCTGGGGTTTTTGAATCTAAAGAAGAGACTGCTCGAGAGATTGAGAAGCTTGACATGATAAGATATCATGTGTTGGCGCCTGTGGGGAGCCGTTCTTTTGATGCGCACGCAGGGGACTGGGCCAGGACTAGGTATGGGTATGAGGTGTTTAGGACTGGGCTGGTGATAAATCCTGGTGGCTACATTCCAGAGTCCAAGATTGAATCCATTCTTTCCTTGGGCAAGGATGGTGTGTTGCGAGGAGAAGACGTTCCCGCCTATAAGAGGGCTTCTGAGCTTAAGCTTAAATCAGGCGACGCCGTGTCTTTCGCTTGCTCTTTGGAGCGCTTGTCAAAGACTTATGGTGAGATGCCGCGTGTCGGATCCTCTTTACCTTCGGTTGCGGGTCTGGAAGTGGCTGATACGGTGTGGGATGGCGAGAAGAGGTTTAAGATAGTTTCTGATTGTAATTTTGGCATTACTTTGAGGAGCGACGAGGCTCATTATAGTTTCATTCAGGAATTCGCGAACTCTTTGGTGAACAGCATGTATCAGAAGTTTTCATCGAAATAATCTTCGAATGAGACCACGCAGACTCTTTTATATTATCATCTCTTTTTCCTCTTCTTCCAGATCTTCAATTCTCCGTCCTCCTGTGATTTTCTCGGTTTAAATCCATAAATTTTATATATCCTCTTCGTGCTTTTCGTTCTTATGAAGCTGACGGCTTTCAAATCATACGATGTAAGGGGCGTGTATCCGACTGACATCAACGAGGAGCTTGCCGCGGCTGCTGCTAAGGCTTTTGTCTTCCACATGAGGGCGGGCAAGATAGTCATCGGCAGGGACGGACGGACGAGCAGCCCTTCGATACACGCTGCTGTCGTCGAGGCTATCATGGAGCTGGGTGTTGACGTCTTTGACATCGGGCTTTGCCCTTCTCCGCTGTTCAACTATGCAGTCGCCACCAAGGGTTTTCCTGGCGGCATAATGATAACTGCTTCTCATAGTCCTCCTGAGTATAATGCTTTGAAGATGAACAAGGAGGGCATCCAGATCTGCAGTCCTGGAGAGCTTGACGATGTGAAGAAGCTCGTCATTGATCCTTCTCCTATCAAGCCTTTGGGTCAGGGCCGCGGGCGAAAGGTGATACTGGATGTGTTGAAGGATTATGTTAAGGAGGTTGTCGAGCACTTCGAGAAGGTGAAGGGCTTGAGGGTGGTTGTCGACTTTGCTAACGGCATGGGCGCGATCACGGCGAGACCGGTCTTTGAGAAGCTCGGCCTTGACTTCGTCTTCTTGAACGAGGAGGTCAACTTCGTGAATCCTGACCACTTGGCTAATCCTCTTGAGGAGAAGAACCTTGTGCAGATACGTAAGGCCGTGGTGGAGGAGAAGGCTGACTGCGGCATCTTCTTTGACGGCGACGCTGACAGGGTGATATTCATTGATGAGAAGGGCAGGCCTATCTATCCTGACATATTGACCGCTATAATAGCTCCTCACGAGCTACAAGGCCGGGCTGACAAGAGGGTGTATTATGATCTCAGGTTTTCCAAGGCCGTCCCTGACGTCATACGCGAGCATCGCGGTGACCCTGTGATGCTGCGCGTCGGCAACCCTTTCTACAAGGAGAAGCTTAAGAACGCGGGCGGCGTGTTTGCGGCCGAGCTCTCAGGCCACATGATGTTCCAGGACCACTATGCAATCGACGACGGGTTGTATGCTTCCTTGAAGATCTTGAAGGTGATTGTGTCTGAGTCCAAGAAGCTCTCTGTCTTGGCAGATGCCGTGAACAAGTACCATGCTTCTCCTGAGCTGAACTTCCACGTGAAGGATGCTGATGCCACTATGAAGAAAGTTAGGTCTAGCTTTAAAGGCGGTAAGGTCTTGGAGCTGGACGGCTTGACACTTGACTTTGGGGACTGGTGGTTTAACATCCGCAAGAGCATGACTGATCCTGTGGTTAGGCTCAGGATCGAGGCTGACACTGCCGAGACTTTGGCGGCGATGAGGAAGAAGATCGAGGGGATTATCGAGGAGTGATTGGGCTTCTTAGGGCTTTTATCCTGTTCTGGCTTGTTTCTTTGCAGGCCGTACTCTTTGATTCGTATCCCTCCTTGTTTCTATTCATAGTAGAAACTAGTTCCTGTTAGCAATCGAAATATTTAAATAGTAACTATTAGTTAACATGTGTGAACTAATAATTAACATGATTGTTTCAACCGAACTGGAAAGAGAACTCGTACTTAAGCTAGTCAAAGACTTCACCAAAGAATACAATTCAAGCAACATAGCAAAGGAAGTCGGAAAAACAAGAGTTGGAACATTCAAAGCATTAAAGGCACTAGAACAAAAGCAGTTAGTCACAAGCAAAGTCCTGGGAAAAGCAAGGTTTTACAAATTTAACCTTGCGAGCCCCTTTGCAAGAAAATCAGTGGAACTGCTGTTGATGGATGAAGCCAACAAGCACCAAAGATGGATTGAAGAATTCAAAGAAATATTCGAAACCGTAAATGTTGCGATTTTATTTGGGTCAATCATAAATAGAAGGAACGCAAACGACATTGATCTGATGCTAGTCTATCCGATTGATAGCAACGATAGGGTCAATTCATACGTGGCTGCAAAAAATGAGATGATGACAAAGAAGATACACTTGCTGAAGCAGACAAAAGAAGATTTGATGAAGAACCTCAAGAACAAAGACGCCGTTATTATTGATGTTATCAGAAACGGGATTGTATTGCATGGATGCGAGGAATTAGTGGAGCTGATGCGATGTGTCACAGGCCAAGAACAAGGTTGAGTGGTGCCTCCGAAAAGCCAGAAAAGAGCTTGAAGGCTCTGCCAAGCACAGGGGGCTGGTGGAGACGAAACCTGATCTGGAAGAGGCAAAGAAACATATTGCGAAAGCAGAACACAACCTCAAAGCCGTTCTGTCCTTTGAGAAGGCTGGATTCTCCGACTGGTCGGTAAGCGCGTCGTTCTACACGATATATCATTGTCTGCTGGCGGTTATCAGGAAGCATGGGTTCGAATCAAGGAACCAGGAATGCACTCTTGCGATGATCGAACACTTGCTTGAGCAAGGGAAGGTCAGGATAAGCAAGGATGTTATCGAAGCAGTGAAGACTACTGATGCGGAGGAGAGGCACGAGATAAGCGCCATAACGCTAAGGGAAGACTATCAATACGGGACCGAGACGAGCATCCGGGATGGCAGGCTAGATGACCTCAGGGCCCTGTGCAGGAAAGCGATCGACGAGGCCAAAGAAGAGATCTATCGGGCGTGATGGCCAAAAACAATGGTTGGTGGAAATGGTTTTATTCTGCTTCCCAGATTTTTATATTAACTCAATAGTGACAACAAAACCGAAAGCTTTATAAACTAGTGAAACAACAATAGCCCTAGAAACGGCCCAGAAAAACAAAGGTCTAAAAAAGAAACTAACATTCCAAGAACAACCGAGGTGCAAAAACAAAATGACACTAGACGAAAAGATTATTAACGAACCAAAGCGAAGATCATTCTTAAAGAAAGCAGGACAATACGCGCGTGACTTCTTGCTTGGAGCAGCGCTTGTTACAGGCATAGGATGCGGTGGCGGTCCAACACAGCCTTCTCCTCCACCTTCACCAACACCGCCTGCCACTTACGAGAAAGCCACAAGGATTATAGGCTCTCCAAGCGGAACAGTTTACAACCCAGATGCCAGGTTCTTAGTACAGAACGGAGTGGCTACAATATCCCAAGCAGAGCTTGAAGCAGCCGGTGCGCCAAGCGCCAGGCATGCAGTCGCTACCGAGGAGCCTGTTGGAGGTTTCGTCGGTGACGTAGTTGGCGCTATGAGAAACGGTGTCATGTACGCTCATTTCGATGCTGACGGATACGGCCAGTTAATTGTAGCAGAGGCTCCCGATACAGTTGACTGCGCAGTTAACTCTTACGGCATGGGCCAGGATATCATCTTTGGCCAGGTTTCAGGCGGCGGAACAACTGTTGTGACCAGGAAGATAGTGCCTGGGGAGACTGTATTGGGCGAAACTGGTGCTGATGGTCCGGATAGTTACGTGACTAATGCCATGAACAAGTTCAACAATCTAATGATGGTCGGTGGCCAGAGGATTTTGTTCCTTAACTATGCTAAGGAAAACCCTGGAGCGACCTTTTTGGAAGGATACTTAAGTAGCATCCATACTATGGGATTGAACGGCCCAAAGATATTTGCCGCAGCAAGATCGACAGGTAACCCTGTTAATCAAGTGGCTGTTTTTATGCGAGAGACTTTGGAAGCTACTCTCGTGCCTAGGGTGAATAATCCTGTGTGTGGTGGCGAAGAGCCTGTCTGGTATAATGGTGCTGGAGAGGCTGCACAATATAACCAAGCCGCTCATGACTATGCGCCAATGGTTGGATTGTATGCTCTGGCTAAAAGAAAGGGCTTTTAAGGTATTTTTTTATATTATTTTTATTATCATTTTTATGTTCTTCCTCTTCTTTTTTTCAAAAGCTTTATTAATGGGTATTTCTAGAGAGAGGGAAAGAGGTGTTTTTTGCAGTTGAGGTCGGGCTTTAGGCTTATTTTGAATTGGGCATTGCTTTTGGGCTTAGTTTCTTCTGTGCTCTTCTTGTCTGGCTGTGCCAGTTCCTCTGGTGCTAAGGCTTGGCTTGATCCTCAGATGAGCGTTTATTTTGCTTCTTTCCCTTATGATATGACTGGTGTTAATGAGTTTTTCATTCCTGCTTCCAGCCAGCAGAAGCTTGACACTTTTGACATGGACGGCCAGACCTTCTATAAGCTGGCTTTTGTGTCTAACTTCACGATCGATAATGAGCTTGATTTTGTTGGTGAGAGTGTGTTTTGCAAGGATGGGTCTGGCAAGGAGTTTGATTTTGCAATCAACCCCTCTACGTTTACAGTGGGAGATGCTCCGGCTACTTTCAAGAACGGGGTGAAGCCCGGTCAGGTAACTGGTGTCGGTTTTGAAGTGCTCTTCCCTGAAGACATGAAGGAGTTCTCCTGTTCATTGAACGTGTTTTTCGGTGAGCCTAATCAAGTGCAGGGTAATAATGTGAAGGTTGTCCTGGAATAAGAATGTATGGTGATATAGAATGCGATTCGTGTTGGATAATGGCTTTTTGAAGGTCGGAATGTTCCTGATTTTTTTCCTGGTCAGCGCATTTTTTGTGAGCGCAACTAATGAATGTCCTGGAAGTCAATATTGTACTTATGAGGGAGCGGGCTCCACTAATTATCAATGTACTGCTGATAGTTACACGGCCTGCAATGACAATCAGAAGTGTGTAGCTACGCAAGCTGTTCCTGGAACGACTTATTGTTTCCCAACGGGCTTGCCTGCTGGAGTTTCTAGCGGCGGTCCTTGTTACAGGTATGCCTGCCAGGATTGCCCTGCAGGATATGTGGGAAGCGGAACAAGTTGTGTTCCTAAACCGCCTGATGATTGCAATGATGGTGGAGTGACTTGCGTTAATCCTACATCTAAGTGTTGTCTTGTGAGCGGCAACTATGATTGCTATCAGTGTTGTGCCAACTCTGATTGTGGTTCTGCTGGTTGTGGCAGTTGGGGGAGCAATTATTGTAGTGGTAGTGGGAGCGGGTCTTCTGTGAAGCGTGATAGGACTTGCACTAATCCTGCTTGTAATTCTGGCAGTTGCGCTGCTAATTCATACACGGATACTCAGATTGTCCAGGAATGTGGCACTGATAGTTGTGGTGCTTATGGTTCGGATTATTGCTCTGGCAGTGGTGGGGATAACACTAACAAAGTGCATTCGCGAGATTGTACTACGATTAGTTGTAGTTCTGCCACTTGCTCTTCAGAGACTAATTCTGAGGTGGCGGTTGTCCAGGATTGCGGGGATACTTCTTCTTCCTCGACGCTTACTTGCACTGGGTCTGTCTTGACTAATACTTCGATCGTGACTCATAGGGGTTGTTCTTCGGCTAGTTGCTATACTAATCCTGTGAATACTACTACGACAACTGATTGCGCTGCTCTTCCAAGCACTGATTCTGATGGCTCATTTTCGGCTTTCGAGGTTGGTGGTGTGGTGGAAGATTATCTTAGTTGTAGTGCCGGGGCGTGTACCTTGGCTAGTTACGCTGATTCTTGCGCGGGTACTGTCTTGACGGAGTATGGTGTTGACGGGGCTTCTCATAAGAGCCAGACTTATGACTGCCAGAATAATGAGACTGCTTATTGCAATGCCACCGGCGGTTATTTCCGTGATGAGTGGAGGTGTTCTGGCGCTCCTGGTTTTTGCAATAATGGCGCTGTTGACACTCATATCGGCACTAATGTTGATGGTGACCAGTGGGATGAGGAGTGTGGGGACTCTGTTTGTCGCCTCGTGAATGGCATGAAGGATTCCATGATCTTGCCCGAGGACAACGGGGCTGCTTGTTCTGACGGTGTTGATAATGATTGTGATGGCTTGGTTGACTGCGTTGATCCTGACTGTGCTGGCTTGGCTGGTGCTGGCGGAACTTGCTGCCAGGATGCCTCTGTTGATTGTGTTCAGGCTGAGTGCGTTGATGAGCAGTGCGTTGCTAACGTCTGTTCTTATTCTCCAAGGCCTGTCTGTGATGGTTCTGACTGCGCTGACGGGTTCTTCTGTGATGCTCTCGGCTCGTGCGTTGATGCTGACTCTGACCAGACGGTCTGCACTACTTGCGTCAGTGGCGAGTGGGCTTATGGTAATGAGAGTGCTGGGTTTGGAGGTTACATTCCGACAGGCAGGGAGGGTCCTGAATGTTGTGGTAATAATGTTGATGAGAACTTCGTGACGATTCCTGCTCCAAGAAGTGGCTGCTGTAATGCTCCTACTGATTGCATCGACGAGTTGGGCATGTGCCGTGTCGGTCATGAGGATGATGCGGCCCTTTGCACTGACGGGATCGACAATGATTGTGACGGCGTTGTTGACAGTGCTGACGAGTCTTGTTATGGTGACGTCTCGGGTATTGTTTGGGATGGTGATAACATTGCTCTTGGTTACGTCGTCAGTGGCGCGGTGATAAATGGTAAGCCTCCGGGGCTTCCTGCCGGCTTAGAGGTCAGTGCTGTCTCTGATGGAGATGGTGATTATTTGATCTCTCACGCGTTCGTCGGCACTTACCAGTTCCGTGCTAGCGAGCCTAAGGTTTTCGAGGATTCTGTTGTCACTGTGACTGTCTTGTCTGATCAGGTCGTGTCTCAGGACTTCTACTTGTATCGGGAGCCTAGTTGTGATGAGAACTGCTTGGATGCTAATGGTTATTGTAACTTCAACTGCAACGGCACGTCTTTCCCCAGTGGCGAGTCTTGTGAGTTCAGCCACAAGGATTGCTGGGGAAGGACTGCCGATTCTACCATTAGCTTTGTTGAGGGTGAGGTTAGGACTGTTTATCAGTGCTGTGAGGGTCCTGTGTGGACTGAGGCTGCTCCTAAGGCCAAGGTTACCGCGTCTACCAAGAACATGTATGATTATAAGAGGCTCGTGACCTTGAACGGCCGCAAGGTCTGGATGCACGTCTTGGTCTGGAGCTCAGAGTAAAGAAAATTATTTTAGTTTCTTTATGATCCCTGCTCTTCCGAGTTATTTTTTGCTTCTTTTTGTGATTAACAAAGGTTATATATTTGTATAACTTTCGTTAATCGTGCTATCTTGTGGTATTGGATTGCGACTGGATGCTTTTATCGGTTCTGTAGAGTTTTTTCGCGGCCCTGCTCGCACTGAACGATATTGAAGAAAAGCTATGAGACTGACGACCATTACGCGACCCAGATCGCGTTGGGGCACCTTTTGGTGCCCGATGAGATTGAACGGGAAGACCTCGAGACCCTGGAGCAAGCGTATAAGATATTCGAGGATGAATACGTCGACTACTTTGAGGATGCGAGAAAAGAAAGCTCCACCAGCCGGTACAGTGCGACAAAATCATATGCTGATAAAAGAGTGAAGGAACTGCAAGGAAACGCCAGGAGATTCATCGAGAAAATCAGTCTGATTCTAACAAGCGCATAATCCAGGTTATTGATTGTATGAGACCGTTCAAGTGCTGCTCTAAGCTTATTTTTAGCTTATCTTTTTCAGCACTTCTCTGGCTTCTTCGTAGTGCTCTTCCCGCAGGTGGGCTGAGTGGCTGATCGTGGTCATCGGCCCTGGTTCAGCTCCCAGCTCTTCGCATGTTCTTTTCTGGAGCAGGCTTATCTGGTACATGTTAGCAGGCCATCCTGTAAACATCTCGTTGCTCCTGATGAGCGCGCTTATCCAGAGCTTTCCTTCTATGATCCTGAAGTGGATGCTTATGATGCCTGGCGTGGCCTCTTTTCCGATGAAAGAGTCTTGTATCGGGTCAAAGAGTGTTATTATCGCCCTCCTGCTTTTCGGGTCTTTCCGGAGCAGCGGGATTACGTAGTCTTTTAGTTGGTTCATCTTGTTCTCGAAGTTGAACATCCTGGCTCCGTAGGTGTAGTTGTGTATTGGTGATGATTCCTCTCTGAAAAATACTTCTTCGATTTCATCTAGCTCGGGGTAGGACCATTTCTTGATGCTTTTATGGACTTCTATCGGCCTGGTGATCTCTTCAGCGTTCCTCACGGTGATGACGAGGTTCATTATCTCTCGCGTCTTTTTTCCTCCTTGCTCTTCCATCTCCTGGGCCTCTAGCAGGGCTTTCAAGGTCGCTTTCCAGGCTTCCATGATGCTGTTCTTGATGATTTCCATATTTCTTCCTCACATGAATTGGGTGAGTTTCATCTCTCCCCTCATCTCCTTGAATTCGAACGTTATCAGTGGCAGGTTGTACTTGTTCATCAGGTAGCTTAGTTCGTGAGCCGCGTCTTCTGGCTTGAAGTCTCCTTTCCTGAAGATCCTGCAACGATCTCCTCCGTCGAAGAGCTTTGACAACAGTTCTTTTCTCCTTATGAATTCCTTCACTTCAGGGCTTTCGTATTCCTTGAATGACTTTATCATGGTCTTCTTGTAGTTCCGGCTGCTAAGCTTGTCGCTTATCTTGTGGAAGAGGCTTGAGAATACTGCCTCGTATCTGAGCGGCAGTCCGCAGGCGTTGTATATCCTGTTCTGAACGGCGCAGAACTGGGCGAGTTCTTCCTTTGAGCTTTCAAGAAGAGCCGGCAGGTGTTCTTGGCGCTTGTCTGAGAAGTCGTAGTTCCAGAACCTGATGTAGCTTTTCTGGTGGCTGAAGAACTTCTTCGCATATGGTTCGTTGCTTGTTATGAGCCGTTTGAAGTTCTCTTTGGCCTTCATGTTTTGGGCTATGCTCACTCTCATGAGTGTCTTCGCCGATCTTATTATCATGTCCCTGAACTCTTGGCTTGAGTGGCTGAGCGAGAAGAACCTGTGCAGGTCTATCCCGATGGTTGAGTTCGCAATCCCTATTCCTTTGCTCTTGCCTCTTATGTTCTCCTTGTAGTCTTTCCAGTCCTCGTTGGAGAGTGTGTAGGTGCCGGCCTTTCCGATCACGATCGGCGCTTTGTGGTTGTGGTTGTTTTGGAAGTTCAGCTTGATCTCTTGCCTTTGAAAGTATTCTGTGATCCTTGAGAAGAGCCTTTCCTTGTCTTTGATGCTTCTGCTGTTGCCTTTGAAGATGATGCTTATGTTCCTGGGTTTCTTGGCGGCGAATGCTCTGGCGAACGATTCGTGCTTCTCTTCGTCTTTGAGGGTTTTGAGGCAGATGACTAGGCTTATCTTCTTCTCGTAGTCTCGGCTGTCCAGATCCATCTTTTCCAGGATCTCTTCAGTATTCTCTGGTGAGTTCTTGTCTATGATGCTTTCGAAATGGTCTAGTCCTATGCAGTCGTTAACTTCTGAGAAGCAGCTCCTTGCCAGATCGTAGAGCTTGTTTATCCCGTCTTCTTGGTGGCAGTCGAGGATGATGCAGTTTAGCTTTCCAAGCCAGTTCTCTGCGTCGTACTTGTATATTATTCCTTTGTTCTCGTATTCTTCTATCAGCTGGGTTGAGATGCTTGGCTTGTGGATTATTATTTGCTTGTGCCTTTTGGTCACGACTAGTTCTCCTTCGTCTATTGTGAGGCTGTAGAGCTTCTCTCCTTTTCCTCTGGTGGAGGCTATCTTAAGGATGTTTTCGCTCACAAGGCTGTTTAGGTGGTATAGGACTTTTCGGTGGAGTTTTCCTTTCTCTCTCTTGGCGTTGATGATGGTTTGTTTGTCGTTTTTTTCTAGTTCTTCGAGGATTTTTGCGTATTCTTGTGGGTGTGTCTCTTCGACGAGTTCGGTTGTAGAGATCTCCCTGTGTGGTTCTTTCTTGAATTTGGCGAGAATTTTTTGTTCTGTTGAGTGCATGCATAACCCCTCTAAACTAAGTATTCACTAAGGAGTAGCACTTAAATTTATAAAGTTTTTCTTGTTTCAGGCTTGTTTCAGCCAACTTCTACTCAAAAACCGGAACTTTTCTGTTGTTTCAGGATTCTTCTGCCTGAACCCGCAATCAGATTTGTTTTTTTGCTTTGAATCTTATTTTAGGAATGTTGCTTCAGGAAATTCCTGAACCAATCCTTGTTTTCTCCAAAAGAATCTATATATGAAACATAAGGATTACTATTTTATTAAAAACAATCCGGGGGTTTTAAAATGAAGAAATCCGACATTGCATTTTTAGCATCCCTAAGACGAAACGCAAGGGAGACACTGACAGCCATAAGCAGGAAGACAAAGATACCTATCAGCACGCTCTACGACAAGCTCAAGATCCACGAAGGAAACGTGATAATAAAGCACACGACGCTAATAGACTTCGCAAAGCTAGGATATTCTTGCAGAGCCAACATCCTGCTCAGGACAACCAGGGACTCCAGGGACAACCTCTGCAGCTACTTGAAAGAGCATCCTCAGATAAACAACCTCTTCAAGATAAACAACGGATACGACTTCATGGCAGAAGGGATATTCGAATCAGTGAAGTCAATGGAAGACTTCCTAGACGACCTGGAGCAGCGATTCGCCCTGGAAGAGAAGAGGTTCCACTACATCATCGACGACCTGAAAAGGGAATGCTTTGCAATGCAATAAACTATTTTTCATGTTTTGTTGTATTCTGCCATGGGGTTGATTGTCAGTGCAAAATTGCGGAGCGATTTTCGAAACTGGCTTTTTTTGGGCCAGTGCAAAATTGTGAAGCAATTTTCGAAAGCTTTTTAAAGCCTTCCATTCTCTTTCGTCTTTGACAGAGAGAAAGAGCGCGAGGGAACCGTTCAGATTCATCAGATTGTTTGAAATCAAGGCGTTTTTTCTCAAGGAAACGGTTCGTTTACCAGAAAATGAAGAGCCCAAAACCGGCTAAGAATGTGTTGAAGTCTCGACCTAAGATCAATCCTCTTAAGCCTAGCATGCGCGAGGATAAGAGGTATGTGGCGTTCGAGATCATAAGCGAGAGGCCTTTGGACCGCGACGCGGATTCAAGGCTTATAGCGAGCATCAAGTCGCTCTTGGGAGTGTTTCAGGCTTCAAGCGCAGGAGTCTTAAAGGTGTCTTATGACCAGGCGTCCCAAAGAGGAGTCTTCAGGGTCAATCGCAAGGCAGTCGACCTCATAAGGTCTTGCTTTGTCATGCTTAGGAGGCTCGGCGATACCAAGGTCCTTGTCCGCACCTTGAAAGTGAGCGGCATGGTCCACAAGGTTAATGTTCATTAAAATGTTAGAGGAATGAGTGAGGAGGTATAGAGAAAATGCAACCGATTCAGCACCAGATGATGGGATATGACAGGGCGATTACAATGTTTAGCCCGGACGGCAGGCTTCTCCAGGTAGAGTATGCCAAGAAGACTGTGAGGCTCGGCAATACAGCGATAGGTTTGGTCTACAAGGACGGCGTGCTCTTAGTCACTGATAAGAGGATTGTTGACAAGCTAGTGGTCCCTGAGGCTATCGAGAAGATATTCCAGATCGACGACCACATCATCGCGACGGCAGCCGGCATCATCAGCGACGCAAGGGTCCTGGTAGAACAAGCTCAGGTCAAGGCTCAGCAGAACAAGGTCGTGTATGATTCTCCTGTTGACATCTTGGCGATCGTCAAGCATATATGCGATGTCAAGCAGATGTGCACGCAGTCAGGCGGTCTTAGGCCTTTTGGAGTCAGCTTCCTGATTGCGGGTATCGACGAGTCTGGCAAGAAGCTCTTCGAGACCGACCCGACCGGCATCTACTACCAGTACAAGGCTACTGTGATCGGCGAGGGAGAGCCTGAGATCGACGAGATCCTCCAGAAGGAGTACAAGGACGGAATGACTCTTGAAGAGGGCTTGAAGCTCTGCATCAAGGCCTTGAAGAAGGTTTTGGATTCCAACTTCAACGTAGAGAGGGTTGACGCGGCTTACGTTGACGCGCACCACAAGAAGATGACCAAGGTGGGCAAGGACAGGCTTAAGAAGCTCTTGCAGTGAAGGTGAAAATATGAGGCAGATCTTTGACAAGGAGAAATCGAACCCGAGCACGGCCAAGCTTAGCTTGAAAGGCCACGAGTTCGAGGTCGTGATCGATCCTGAGAGCGCAAAGGCTCACAGGCACGGCGAGGCCGCGATCAACGATGCCCTCCTGGCTCCTCACGTCTATAGGAGCGTCCAGACTGGTGAGCTTGCGAGCACAGAGCTTATGAAGGAGCTCTTTGGCACGAGCGACGAGTACGAGGTCGCTTCGAAGATCATCAAGGACGGAGAGCTTCACCTGAGTGACGAGTACAAGGAAGGCCTTAGGAATGCCAAGAAGGGTGAGATTATCGCGCTTCTTGCAAAAGAGGCTGCTGACGCGAATACAGGACTGCCTGTGGCCGAGGCAAGGCTTCACGCAGCCCTTGCAAAGATTCACGTCGACGTATTCAGGTCTGCTGAGGAGCAGCTCCCTGACGTCGTGTCGAAGCTTAGGAGCATGATATCCCTCACGCTCGAGAAGAAGAGCGTGCAGCTCAGGATCCCGCCTGCTTATGCGGCAAAGCTATACGGCTTGGTGCAGAGCAGGAGCAAGATCGTGGACGAGGCTTGGCTTGGGGACGGGGCTTTCAGCGCAAAGGTAGAGATTTCAGCAGGTTTAGTGCCTAAGTTCCTGGACGAGCTAAAGTCAGCGACTCACGGAGACGTCGAGGTAAGCGTCGAGAGGAAGAAATAGATTTTTTTTACAGTCATAAAAGACAAAGCAAAGGATAGAGCGGCGCTTCATGCGGATTGAACGCGATCCAGCGCCGGTTGAAAACAAAGACAGAAGAAACAGACAACAAATAAGCGAAGACAATAACTCGCAGTGTTGAAGAAAAAGAAACGGAGTTGATATATAATGTCAGACGAAGAAAAGCTGTTTGTACAGGACAAGGAAGTCGTTGTCCCTGGAGAAGTGTTGGCTGAAGGCCTTAGCTTCCTGCCGGGCAGCGGCACGTACAGACTGAACGACAAGATAATCGCGAACCGACTGGGTTTGCTGACAATGGAGGGAAAGGTCATGAAGACCGTCCCTATGGCAGGCAGGTACTTGCCTAAGAGAAACGACGTGGTCATAGGAAAGGTCATAGACATCCTGATGAGCGGCTGGCGCTTGGAGATAAACAGCCCATACAGCGCAGTGCTCCCGCTAAAAGACGCGTCTTTCAGCTACATCGAGAAAGGAGACGACCTTACAAGGTTTTTCGAGCTCGACGACTACATGGTTTGCAAGATCACGAACGTGACCAGCCAGAACCTGGTTGACGTGAGCTGCAAGGGCCCCGGCCTCCAGAAGCTCAAGGGCGGAAGGATAATCGAGGTCAACACTCACAAGGTGCCGAGGATTATCGGCAAGAGGGGTTCCATGGTTTCCATGATCAAGAACGCTACGGGCTGCAAGGTCACTGTCGGCCAGAACGGCATAGTTTGGATCAGTGGAGAGCCTGAGATGGAGGTCTTGGTGGTCAACACCTTGAAGTACATCGAGGAGAGGAGCCACATCCAAGGGCTTACGGAAATGGTCAAGGAATACCTCGAGAAGGCGACAGGAAAGACAGTGGAGGTGCCTGATGCAGACTCTTTGCCTGAAGATGCTCCTGAGGAGGGGCGGGAGTTCCAGGAAGATGCTGATAGGCCTCCAAGGAGAGATTTCCATGGCGGCGGTCCAAGAAGCGGCGGCTTTAGGAGCGGGCCCCGAGGCGGCGGCTTTAGGAGCGGACCAAGAGGAGGGCCTAGAGGAAGGCCTCCTAGAAGGGACAGCAGGCGATTCGGAGAGTGATGATGATGACTACAAGCAGTTATACTAAGAGAGTTGACGGAAGAAAGTTTGACGAGCCAAGGCAGATCACGGCCAAGGCAGGAGTGATAAAGAAGGCAGATGGGAGCGCGTTCTTCAAGATCGGGAACACTGCGGCTTACGCAGCGGTCTACGGTCCTAGAGAGCTTAACCCTAAGCACATGCAGGACCCTAAGAAGGGAGTCTTGAGGTGCAACTACAACATGATGCCTTTCTCAGGCACTGACAGGATAAAGCCCGGCCCTAGCAGGCGAAGCAAGGAGATCAGCATGGTCACTGAGAAAGCCCTGCTGCCAGTTGTGAACCTGGAGGATTACCCTAACGCCGTGGTTGATGTTTTCATAGAGTTGACAGAGACTGACGCGGGGTCGAGGTGCGCTGGCATATGCGCAGCAGCCATGGCCTTGGCAGACGCTGGCATCACCATGAGGGACATGGTAGCAGCCGTTTCCACCGGAGTTGTTGACCACCAAGTGTGCGTCGACCTGAACGGGGACGAGGAGCACATCCACGACGTAGACGTCGCCGACATTCCAGTCGCGATGGTCCCGAGCACTGGGGAGATAACACTCTTGCAGATGGATGGGATAGTGTCAAAGGAAGAGTTCTTGTCAGCTATAGAGACAGTGACTCCTGTACTGAAGAGAATCACAGACCTCCAGAGGGCTGTGCTTAAGGACAGGTTCAAGACTACAGAGGAATAGGTGATCACAGATGAAACAAAAAAACAACTTTTTTGATCATAACACATCACGAGGTGATGTGTTATGAATCCAGCAGAAAAAGAACACATGATAGAAGCTCTTAATAAGGGAATCCGGCTTGATGGCCGTAAGAAGGACGAGTTCAGGCCTATAACGATAGAAGTAGGCACTCTCTCGACAGCAGAGGGAAGCGCCATCGTGACCTGCGGAGAGACAAAGGTCGTTGCAGGGATAAAGATGGACGTGGCGAAGCCGTACCCTGACAGCCAGGAGGACGGGGTTATGATGTTCTCAAGCGAGATGCTCCCGCTCTCAAACCCTAACTTCGAGATGGGACCTCCTAAGATCGAGTCGATCGAGGTCGCGAGGGTGATTGATAGGGGTATCAGGGAAGGTCATGCAATGGATACCAAGAAGCTTTGCATCACACCGGGCGAGCTCGTCTGGAACGTGATGGTCGACGTGCTGCCGTTGAACTTCGACGGCAACCTGATAGACATCGGCGGGATGGCTGCGTTGACAGCGCTCTACAGCGCCAAGATGCCCAAGTTGGAGAATGACAAGGTCGTGCCCGGCACTAAGACAGAGGAAGGAATCCCTCTGAACGCCATGCCTTTGCCAGTCACTGTCATCAAGATAGGAGACAACCTGATAGTCGACCCTACCGAGGCAGAGATGCAGAACCTGGATGCTAGGCTCACGATTGCGGTATTGGAGGATGGCAACCTCTGCGCCATGCAGAAGGGAGGGAATGCCAGCCTGACCGTAAAAGATTTAAATGAGATGCTAGACCTTGCTATTGCCAAGAGCCAGGAACTGAGGCAGAAGGTCAAGGCTGCACTCGGGATGGCCTAAAAAGCGGTGATATGAAATATGGCTGAAACGATCGAACCATTAAAGGAAGGGGAGTACACGAAGTTTGAGAAGGCAAGGCTGATAGGAGCCAGGGCCCTCCAGATAACAATGGGCGCGCCCTTCCTCATAAAGCTGACGCCAAAGCAGCTTGAAGAGCTCAAGTTCAACCCTATCGAGATTGCCAAGAAGGAATTCGAAGAAGGAGTCCTTCCAATCGAGGTAAGAAGGCCATACCCTGAGCTGAGATAAACTTTTTCAGATAATATTTTTTGTTTCTCTTTTCAACTCTCATCTTTCAAGCCTTTCTGTACTATCCTTGCGCAGCACTCTGCGATGGATGCCTGCCTCCTGGCAGTGTACTCAAGGCCTGAAACTATATTCTTCCCTGTGAAGAAAATTCTCTTATAGATTTCTCTCTCTACAAGCGTGTCTTCCTCATTTCTGTTCATGTAGTCGAACATCTTTTCAGAGTCCATCCTTACGAACATGTCATCAAGGCTTTCTCTTAGGAGTTCGGCTCCGGCCTTCAGGTCTTTCGATAAGGCTTGGTAATGCTCTGCTATTGCCTGGTATTCTACGGCTTCTCCCTGCGAGAGCCTTGTCTGCCAGGTCTCTCTTTCCAAGACACTCTCAAGCGTAGAGTTGATGTTTTGCTTCCCATCCTCGACAGACCTCATCATTTCCAAGTACTCCTCGCCTAGTCTCCTGATCTGGCCTGAGGGTTCGAGCATGAAATGGTTCCAGTTGAATTTTACCTTCGCGCTCCTGTAGAAGAAGATGAGTTCGTTGGCGCTGGGCATTATCACTGTGAGGCCTCCGAAATCCTTTGTGATCGGGTAGTGTTTCTCTCTGCAAAGAACCCCGTCCACTTTCACATTTGGTTCTAGCATGAGAAGGGGAACGCGTCCGGGTTTAAAATGGTTGCGGGCTCTTGCCTGAATCGCTCCGGTTTATATCTTAAAATGGCTTTTTAACGATTCAACAGAACAACTAAATATCTTGTGTGACAATACCTCCTTATCAGCAGTGCTTCAGCAATTTTTTTTAGGAGGTGGTGTGCAATGGAAGATAACAGGATTGTTTGCAGGAAGGGGAAATGCGTCGACCTGGACTATGTGGACTGCGAGAGCGAGTTCGATTCCCGGGATGACGTCAGGTACTGTGAGTACATGAAGGAGGAGTATTCTGACTGGCTTGATTCGCCGGCCAAGTAAGCGGCTTGTGAATGGCTCTTCGGATGCCTTTTTCTTTCACTACTTTTTTATACCCTGCCATGTTATTCCTTTGCATGATACAGCTTGACGGCTCTTTTGGCGAAGGCGGAGGAAGCATCCTCAGGCAAGCCTTGGCTCTTAGCATACTGACTGGCAAGGACTTTAATATCAAGAACATCAGGAGCAACAGGCCGAAGCCAGGGCTCTCTGCCCAGCACCTGGCTGCCTTGAACGCGGCTGTTGAGGTTTCGGGTGCAACTGTCTGGGGCGATGCCATCGGCAGCACTGAAGTCTATTTCAAGCCTGGTGAGTATAAAGGCGGAACTAGGCGTTTTGACATAGGCACAGCCGGCTCCATAACGCTCCTCCTCCAGTCTGTCTTGCTGCCTGCAGTGTTCTCTAAGAAGAAGTCTGTATTCACGATAACGGGGGGGACTGACGTTTCGTGGTCTGCTCCTTATGACTATTTCACGAATGTCTTCCTGCCTCAGCTCAGGAGGTTCGCTGACATCGATGCAAGCCTCTTGAAGAGAGGATACTATCCGAGAGGCGGCGGAGAGTTGAAGATAAGCATTAACAGCAGGTTTGCGAGGGATAACGCTGATCTTCCGAAGCTGGCCATTATTGAAAAGCCAAACCTTCTTCACATAAAAGGATCAAGCCATGCGTCTGCTGACTTGGAGCCGAACAGGGTGTCTGAGAGGCAGGCTGAGAGCGCAAAGCTAAAGCTCAAGGGCATTGGGGCTCCTGTTTTCATCACGACTTCCTATGCCAACACTCCGAGCACTGGTTCGGGAATCGTATTGTGGGCGATTTATGGAGGGGAAGAGATTGATTTTAAGAATCCGGTTATCATAGGCTCTGATTCTCTAGGCCAGCCCGGAAAGCGTGCAGAGCACTTAGGGATAGAGGCTTCTGAGAAGCTCATGGAATTCATAAGCTCGGATGCGCCGGTGGATGAGTATCTCTGCGACCAGCTGATACCTTACCTTGCAGTGGCTGGCGGTAAGATTAAGACTAACAAGGTAACAGATCATACCCTCTCGAACATCTACGTGACAGAGAAGTTCCTGGATGTCAAGTTCGACATAAAAGAGAATGTCGTATCGATTTCTGCTCCAATAGAAAAGAACTCAGAAGACACAGCCGGCAAGGATCCCGAGCTTAACCCTTGATTATCGCGAGGTTTATGTCATCGTATAACAAGCGCAGGGCGTTGTAGACCTCGTCAACTCCTTCTCGCTCGCCATGCATCACCATCTGCTGGTATAGCTCACGAGCCTTCATATAAACCATTTTTGCATCGTCGAACTTGCTCTGCCAGAGCATCGACCGGCACTCATCGACTAGCTTGTACACTTCCCCGCCAGGGACTCCCAGCTCGTCCCTGTGTCCAGAATACTTTGGGTAGATGACTTCTTTTGTGGACAATTCTGACTGGAGGTAGTTCGAGAACCCGTCGCGCCTGATGCTCTGCTCCATGACCTTCAAGGCTTGCTCTGCCTCTTTCAGCGCGTTCTCTCGCTGGACAAGGCTCTTCTCAAGCTTCTCGTTAAGGGCGATCTTCCCCCTCAATGCTTCCACTTGCTTCTTCACGTGGTCGTGCTCGTGGCGCAGCTGTGTGAGCTTTGGCTTGATCTCCTTGTACTCTGTCTTCTCCTTCTGCAGGAACTCCCGTTCCTCTTTGACATCGTCCTTGATCTTCAGGTTATGCTCACGCTCTTTCTTCAGCTTCTCCTCGCGCTCATCTAGCTTGCCTTCCTTCTCGACTATCTGGCCTTCCCTCTCTTGGAGCTCTTTCTGCTTCTTCCTGAACTCGTCCTGCTGCTTCCTCAGATCTGCCTTCTCAGCGTCTACCTCTACCATGAGGCTTGCTCTCTCCTCTTCCCTTACTTTCTTCTTGATTCTTGCCTTGTAAGCATTGGTGAGCTTTGCAGCGGGCTCTGATACCATTTCAGGCCTTATCTTGTGATGCTTCTCCAAAGCCTCCTTCATGATCTTCTTATGCTTTGACTTATGAGAGATTGGCTCTGGTTCAGCCTCTTCCTCTTGAGATGTGCTCTCTTCAGCGACGAGCTTTGCCTCGAGCTCTCCCAAGTCGGGCTTGGTCGTTATTCCTCGGGCTGGCTCCTCGTCGAAGTCCGGGAAGTCAGGCACTGCGTCGTCAGATGATTCCTCCTCATCAGGCTCTGGATGGATGGTGCCTTCGATGTCATCTGCTTCATTGGCAGGCTCTTCTTCCTTGTATTCCAGGTCTGGAAGGTCATCGGGAAGCTCTGATAATTCCTCTTGCTCGCCATACTCAGGCTCGAGGTTGTCCTCTTCAGCAGGCGACTCCTCAGGCTCCTGCTGCTCGACCTCTTCGGGCTCCTCAGTCATCACCTTCTCTCTTGGAGTCATCTCCTTCTCTAGCTTGTTGATCTCAGAACTCTTGATGGTCTTGGCTTTCTTCTCTTTCTTTGTCTTGACCTCCATGTCCTCAGGCTCTATGTCCTGCAGGAAGTCATGGTTGACCGGCTTCTCGAACACCTCTGCGTGGTTCTGGACTTCTTCTGTGAAAGAAGTAGGTGCAGGCGCCTCTTCGGTTTCTGGCGTCGCATCCTTCGACCAGTCGATGTCAGTCGGCGGGTGTGGAGTCTCGACGTTCCTGAACTCGTGCCTCTTGTCAAATGACTCGTCGATGGATTTGTAATCAGGAGTGCTGTCTTTCAATAGCTCTTCCGGCACCATGCTCTTGTGAGGGTCAAAGTCAGGCTCTGATGATGCTGGCTCTGGCATCTTGGCTTCTGCCTGTGACTTGGCGAACTGCAACGGCTCGTCGATCTTCTGCTTCTTAGGCAATGGTTGTGTCTCGATAGGCTCTGGCTCTACAGTGAAGTCAGTGTCTTCACCCACGGGCTCGAGTTCTGGAAGTTCGTCAGAAAGGTTGTCATCATATCCTTGGGTGGGTTCGTGCCTTGGCTTCAGGTCGTTGAACTGAGGGGCCTTGCCCATGCTCCGGGGCTCGTTTGGAAACTCTGGATTTTCCGATGCATTTAGACCTAGGTGGGCTCTTACTTGTTCGGCGTCAAAGTCCTGGCTTGAAGCCTCTTGCTGCGACCTGCTCGCTGGAAGGGGCGGTGGTTCATTCATTGGGAGAGGCGTATTCATTTGGCGTGGCGCTGGCCTTGGAGCAGGATGGTATTGAGGATATTTCTGAGGATATGCCTGGACTTCTTCCCTGTCAATAGAAATGGGATCCGGCTCGAGGTCATGACTATCCTTGTGGCCGAACATCTTCCCTAAGAATCCTCTCCTATCTCTCTTAGCCTCGCCGGGCGGAGCCGGGGGCATCAGTTCATCATCCAAACTACTTTCTCACCCCTAAATCTTTCCCTCTTTTTAAATATCCATATCGACGTTCATATTTAAACTTTTTGGTCGTTTAGGCTCTGTAGAATAAGTGCCCTCAAGCGAGCATTCAGTTAGAATGAGCGACTGCAGAAGACTCGTGATCTTGTTTGGATTGGCGTTCGGTGCGAGCGGGGCACGGGAAATATTTCAGGGTTGCACAAAAAACTATTTATACTCCTCTTTTCATGAGCTGTTTCATGGCAGACTTTGTAGACGTGGACCAGGCGGCAGAGATTGGTAATTACATCCATGTGATAGACTCCAGGGCCAGGTTGCTGGAGAAGGACGTCCTCTTGCACGATAAGAGGCTTGATGAGTACGACCAGAAGCTTAGGACTATCAAGAAGATGTCTAAGGCCGAGTATTCTGAGATGCAGGACGCGGTCTCTGCGATGAAAGATGACGTGCGCTTGGTCCAACGCTCGATCATTTCAATGATATCTGTTCTTAAGAACACGGTGAAGGGCGCTGATTTTGACCGTTTCCAGAAGAGGCTTGACTTGTGGGCTCCTGAGACTTTTGTCTCAAGAAAAGAGGCTCAGAGGGTCGTTGAGGATTTGAAGATAAAGGCTTGAAGGCGTTGACCGTGGCTTTGTCTTAGATGTCTCTTCTTCCGATCGTGGCTTTCAGTGATTCTATCGCCACTTCTATCTGCTTTCCGTCAGGCTCCTTGGTTGTGAGCCTCTGGACGAGCAGTCCTGGGAACACCAGTGTCTTTGTTATCATGTTGTCGTATTTTCCTGCGAGCCTTATCAGCTCGTATGATATCCCTGCAATCGCCGGCAAGAGGAGCACTCTCAAACCCAGCTTTCCAAGGAATCCTGTGTTCATCGGTATGAATATGTAGAAGAGGATGCTGAGGACGATCACGAATATGATGAAGCTCGTGCCGCATCTTGGATGCTCTTTCTTGTGGTGCTTCACGTTCGCAACTGTGAGTTTCTTGTGGGCTTCGTAGCACGCCACGCTCTTGTGCTCTGCCCCGTGGTATTGGAAGAGTCTCTTGACGTCTGGCATCAGTGATATGGCTAAGAGGTATGCGATTAGGATTGCAAGCTTTGTCAGTCCATCAACGAGGTTGAACAAGATGTTGTTGTCGCCCGTTATCCTGGTCGCAAACGTCGCGACGAGCAAAGGCAGGAACTTGAAGAGTGCGATCGCGAATACGAACGAGACTATCATGGTGAAGATGAGTCCTTTCTCAAGGTCTTTCTTTGAGGGTATCTTGTTCTCGAAGTCGATGCTGGCCGAGAAGTTGAGGGACTTGACTCCCAGTATGAGCGTCTCGAAGAGCATTATCATGCCCCTGATGAACGGTAGGCCCCACAGTTTGCTGTTGGCAGTGACTGAGTGGAACTTGTCCTTCTTGACGATTATCTTCCCTTTTTGGTTCCTGACGGCGACTGCGTAGCGGTCCTTAGTCCTCATCATGACTCCTTCTATGACTGCTTGGCCGCCTATCATCAGCTCGGGATGCTTATCTTTGTTTTCCTTTGCAGCCTTTGGACTGTCTTTCTTTTTTTCGTTTTTCCTGCTTGTCTTCTTCAACAGAACACCTGTGTATTCTCTTTATTTTCTTGTGGTTCAAGAATATTTATAAAGATTTTGAACTTATTGCTGTTTATGAGCGCAAAAGCTAATGGGCAGGAGGGGTTGGATAGTAGGAATGATGTCGTTACTGACGAGAAGCTTGACAAGTATTTCGACGTGACGAGACGCGCGCTTGAGGCTGTGGCGGCTGCTTCCTGGGATGAGTCAAGGAGGGATTTGGGCGAGGATTTCCTTGACATGGCCAAGAGGTACTTTTCAGACGCAAAGCATTTCAGAGAGAAAGGGGATTGTGTGCTTGCTTTTGGCGCCCTTAACTATGCTCATGCTTGGCTGGATGCTGGGGCGAGGGCAGGACTTTTTCTAGTATCTGATGACTCACTATTTGCCGCAGACCCGAAGTGATCTGGACTGCTTTATTATTGCCCCGCTGGATGAGGGCTAATATCATATATGAGCTTTTCCTGGATTTTTTTCTCTCTCCGAGCGTTTCCTGCTCTTAAAAAAACAAAAATATTTAAAGGATCAGTCCAAGCTTATGGTAAAGAATTGATTTTGTAAGCTAACTTTTTTAGGGGGTGTATACATGGCAAAATCAGTGAAGAAAGCGGCTTCGGGTAGCGCGGACCATTCTGTTGCGTGCGCTGTTCTCAGCTATCTTTTGGTTGGCATTATCTGGTATTTCTCAGATGCTGCTATGAAGAAGAACAAGTTTGTGCAGAGGCACGTCAGGCAGGGCATCGTGCTCTTGGGGCTTTGGATCGTCGTCATGATCCTGCTCGGTGCGATTCCGTTTATAGGCTGGGTACTCATCCCTGTGGCTGAGATATTATTCCTGATCCTGTGGGTCTTGGCAATAATCCACGCTGCTACTGGGAAGGACGAGGCTATGCCTGTCCTTGGAAGCTTGGCTGAGAAGCTGAACATCTGATATTATTGCAATATTTTTTTTATTTCTTTGTTATTTTAGGATAAGTCTCTGTCTTCATGAAGACCTGGTCGGGCTTTGCAAAGAGCCCTTTGTCTTTCTTCATGGCGTCTTCGCTCGTCGCCTGGGCTATGGCTGCCATGACAAGCTCTCCTTTGAGGGTGAGGACTGCTATTCTCTCGCCTTTGTCGATCCTTGACTCGAGCTTTGCTATCCCTGGGATGTTGAGGTATGCGCCGTGGCATATGCTGCTCACCGTGGCGTCGTGGATCCATACTTTCTTCAGGTGCTCCGCGCCCTTCTCTACTGGGAGGACTATTTTCCGGAGGAGGGTCTCGTCTCCTTTCTCCTTGTAATAATAGAACGCGTCTTTCAGGTCTTGGAGCGTGCAGATGGTCGACTCGTCGAACGGCCCCGCCATGGTTCTTCGGAGCTCTGCCATGTGGGCGCCGCATCCGAGCTTGAGTCCTAGGTCAGAGCACAGCTTCCTGATGTACGTCCCTGCCTGGCATCCTACGCGGAATAATATTGAGCGCTCTTTCATCTCGATTATGTCTATATAATATATTGTGCGTTTTCGGACCTGGCGCTTCACCGCGCTCCTGACTGGCGGTAGCTGGTCTATCTCTCCGACGAATGAGTCCATTGCTTTCCTGATCTTGTTCTCTTCGACGTCAGCGTGCAGGCTCATGAGACATACGTACTCTTTGCCGGCGGTGAGAAGTGACTGGACTATCCTCGTGCCTCTGCCAATAGCTACGGGAAGGACTCCTGTGACCTTGGGGTCTAGTGTGCCTGAGTGTCCTGACTTCTCGACCTTGAGGATCTTCTTGACAAACGCTGAGACCTCGTGGCTGCTTGGGCCTGATGGCTTGTCTACGTTTACTATGCCATAGTCCAATAAGTCTGGGATAGATCGCTTTTCAGGGTCGCAGCCGTATCTTGGATCTGTATCGGATTCGCTTTTGATAAGCACTTCTCGCTTGTCCATCCATGGGAACTTGTTTGATTTCATCTTCGGTTTTCTTGATATGTCTTTCATCAGCCGGCGCTGGATCGGATCATATTTGGATGAAGCGCCGTTCTATGTTATCCATCAAGAAGCTTGGATTGTTTAAAACGTTTTTCTTATTGGCAAGGCTTGCTCTGCAAAAAATGTGTTCTCTATAGAACAATAATGTTTATATAGCCCTTTGCAATTCATCGTGTTATTTCGCTGTAAAAGCGATTTGTTATGGGAAGGCTTTTTGGCCTTGGAGTGTGGGTTAGCTATGAAGAGTAGATTAGAGAGGGTTGTGAATTCTGTTATGGCTGTTGCATTATCAGCTACTATGTCTGGTTATGCCTTGTCTCAGTATGGTTGTGGCAATGAAGATTGTTCAACGTTGACTTGTGCAGATCCTATGCCTAGTCCGTTGGTGACTCCTGATCCGGAGCCGACTCCTACGCCTAAACCAACGCCGACGCCTAGGCCTACTCCGACTCCGACGCCTAGGCCTACTCCTAGACCGACGCCGACGCCTACACCTACTCCTACACCAACGCCTACGCCAGGACCTGGAGAGCTTGACGCTGTGAAGTCGGGTCCAGCGCAGGTTGAGAGCAAAGACCTTTTCAATTATGGTATGAAGGTGAAGAATATTGGGGAGAGTGCGTGCAACAATGCCATACTTAGGGATACTCTGGATGACAAACTTTACCTTATAGAGAAGCCAGGGTATTGTTCTTACAACTCGTACACTCGCAACCTGAGGTGCGAGCTTGGGGGCTTGGCTCCTGGTGCGTCAAAGGAACTGTCTATTAAAGTGAAGGCTCCATACGTTTCGAGTTCGCAGATGATCGTCTTGTGCCATACTGAGGTAAAGAATTATTTCACTGCGTCTTCGGCGACGTGCGATGATGCGACCAGCAACACAGTTGTTACAAAGGTCGTCAGAGGTGATTAAGATGGCAGGAAAGACTTTATCAAGAGTGGCAATGACAGGGCTTGCATCTGTTGTTGCAGGGATGATGGCTTTGGGTACTCCTGGCGTGTCTGCGTCTGAGAATCAAGGCGCGCATGAGGTTGAGAGTTCTCAGGTGCAAAAGCAGGGTTTTGATGATGGCAAAGAGAAGAAGAGCAGCAAGATAAGTCTTGGCGCGAGCGTGATTTATGACCAGAACGAGGCTATTGATGGCACGCTTGATCTGGGCGTTGCTCTTGGTTCTCATGTGAGCCTAGTTGCGAGCGGGCTTTATGGCCAGGGCAGGAGGGGTAGTTGGAGCCAGACTTATCCTGAGGTGTTGGATCCTATCCGTTCAGGCGGAAGGATGGTGCTTCATGATGAGATAATCGATTCTCTCTATAACTATGACGAGAAGGCTTTGCTTCTGGGATTTGACCTTGGCAAGAAGAATGGCATCAGGCTTGTTCTTCAGGGCGGCATGGGGCTTTACGAGCTTCGCAACCAGTACACGAATACGCTTGTGGCTAGGACTGAAGATTTTGAAGAGGTCGCCAGGCAGGTCACGAATGGCGAGTCGCATGCACGGGACGAATGGTTCATTGCAGTCGCCAAACTTGGCATTCCTTTCTGGAAGAGGAGTGATGGCTCTGTAATCATGTCTTTGGAAGCTGGAGCTGTTTGGAAGAAATACCTGTGCTTCCCTCCTGGCTTGAAGGACGAGCCGCTCGGAGCGGTTGTGAGCTTGAAGTATAGCAAGTAATTCTTTTGACATTCTTTTTTATCTTTTTCTTTGTTTTCGTCACTGTTTTGGGACGTGAACTTGTCACTTTTTCCGTCGATAAAAGCATAAAATATATAAGCAAGATGGCCTGACCCGTTCCAAAGGGTTTTCATAACCGGTGGTGATTTAATGGGAATTTTAGAGACTATAGTGAAAAACAATTTTGTGCGAGTTGGAGCAGTTGCCCTCGGCCTTGCAGTGCTTAGCTGTGGCGGCAGAGATGATTCCATGACAGGGCCTTCTTCTACCTCTGTGACTCAGACTGACGGATCTGCGAAAGCTGCAGCCGCCCCTGCGCCTGCGCCTGAAGCGACTCCTCAGCCGACAGACGAGAACGACGAATCGCAAGGAAGATACTTCACGGCAAACTTCATAAATGGAACTCCAAAAGCAGAGATAATCAACACGACATATCAGGACAACAAGCAGATGTCATACTGTGTCTTTGAGATGATCGACGGAAACTTCAATAACCAGAAGTTAGTCGGTCACAGGATCTACACCTTGAATGCAAGATCGAAGATAGAGACTGGCGGCCTTGAAGAAGTCTACCGGCTGTCTCCAGAACAATGCGGAATCGTGCAGACACTCCAGCTGGATCTCATCAGAGGACCTGAGTGCGGACAAGCGCCTAATGGCCATCCTCACCAGCCAGAGGCTGTGATTGTAGGATATGTGCTGAAGGGTGATCCATGCCCTACTCCAACTCCGACACCAACGCCTACACCGACTCCGACTCCGACGCCTACGCCTACACCAACTCCAACGCCTACACCTGGCACTTGCGAAGTAACTGCTCCTCTTGGAGTGGAACTTCCAAAGCAAGGCAATCCGACGGCAGAGTGCAATTACTTCGGACTTGACTTCTTGTGCAAGGAAGAGGGCGACGCTGCGAGTTCATCATGCGCAGTTTACTCCCCAGTGGCTGGCGGCCAGACTGAGGTCTTAAGCCTTCATCAGGATGCAAGGATCTTCATCCTGAAAGCCGGGACCAAGATGATTGGATACGATGAGGCTGATGTGCCTGGGGTATTTAACAACCCGGAGAATAAGGACTTGTCGCACCTGACTGTCTGTGAGTGTCCTCCTGAGACTCCGCAGGCAAGGAATTATCGTGGCTTGTTGGAAGGATTGTTTGATTAAGGGTTTGGTTGAAATTCTTTATTTTGAAATTTTTTTATCATTTCTCTTTGTTTTCTTTGTTGTTTCTCTCATTTTCGTCACCACTTCGTGACGCATTTCGAACTTATTTTGTCGTCGGTAGACAAGTAATTCTTATGTAGTGGTGAAAATGCTAACCTTTAAAAAGAAAACCCGCTTACCGCCAAAACATATCCGGATAAATATCTTTATGATATTGCAACGGGGGGAAAAATAATGTTAGAAACAAAGGTTAGCAAAGCAAACACTTCTAGATTAAGACGACTGATAGGCGCAACAGTAATCGGAGCAGCAACGCTCCTCGGAGGCGCACTCTACGCAACGCCAGCAAACGCAGCAGAAGCTGCGAAAGACACGAAGCCTGCAGTCAGCCATTACGTTATCCCAAGGGTGTGCGCACAGGTCAACAACGCAGAAGGAAAGCCAGTCAGAGAATACTCATTCGTCAAGCCAGGAAGCAGCCTGTCGATGACTGAAGATGAGAGTCTTAAGCTGTGTGATGAGTACGAATTAAGAGCAGTCGACCAGAACGGCATCGGGCCAGACCTGAAGCTGGACGCCTTGATCAATGATTCAGAAGGAAATCCTGTTGAAGACAAGACTCCGAACCCTAACAAGTCCAAGAGAGCATTCGACTTCCCGATCAACCCGCGAGCAGACGGACTCGAGCCAGGAAAGTACACGCTTCACTTCCATGGCGAACAGGGACGAGCCTCCAAAGCAGACGTCGAGACAGAACTGACAATACTGCCGGGAGAGAAACCAGCAGCGCCTGCTTGCTCGACAGATCCTGAAGTCATAGTGGATTCGGCGCCATGCCCTTCAGAGAAAATCACGGAGTTCAAAGCGTATCCTGTTCCATATCCGGTCCCGGTCCCTGTACCTGGAAAGGCAGCAGTATTCCTGGATTACAAGAGGGATGGATTCGTCCATGAGGGATCATTAACAGTCCTTAAAGTCGGCGAGAAGTGGAGTTACGGCTTCGGAGTCGCCGCTGGAGTGGGCCATAAGGATATTGATCGCAGGTTCCAGGGCGACTTGGGAGTCGATACTGGAAGACAGGTGCTTGACTTGGAGTCATTCTATGGTTCAGGGGTTGATGTTATCCGCGGAGATGCAATCTTCCAGTTGATGAGAAGGGTCAACGGCAGGGTGCACGTCGGAGGCAGATTAGGTGTCGGCGGTATGCAGCTCAGCGCAGCCAACAAGACTTACCAGACAGCCAGAGATCATGTAACTTATGAACAGGTTAAATACCAGGAATGCGATAACGGTGTTTACAAAGTTAACGGGCTCCATGGATTGGTTGATGGTGTTCTGGAAGTCGAAGCCGTAAAGGACAAGATTAGCGTAGTGGTCAACGGCGGAGTTGGCTATAACGGCGCCAATGAGATAATCCATGAGGCTGACAACCAGCGAGTCAAGGCCATGCCAAGAGTCACCAAACGATTTGGTGTCGGTGTGAAGTGGAGATTCTAACAGGGGGGATGAGGAATGAAACATTTTAAGTTCAACAGGCTTTTGCTGCTTGTATTGACAATAATAACCTGCGCCAGCTTTGTCGCGGCAGTCTTGGTCTTCATGAGTCCGGACAAGACCATCAGCAACGGAGACTCTGCAGCGTTTACCTGCACGGTCGATCCGATGAGCGGCACTGCAAACTACAACATCAAGCTGACTGGTAACGGCGTTAATAAGGTGCTTCAGTCAGGATCGGTTTCAGACAGCAGCGCCCAGAAGACTGTCAACGTTGGCCCTTCTGACTATAATGGGGTCGGGACTTACTCAGTTACCTGCTCGGCTACAGAGATGTCTTGCGATCCTTGCTGCTGCAGTTCAGATTCTGAGTCTGCTACTTTGATCGTTACTGGCGGATCTTGCCCTGCTGACGGCTGGTATTGCACTGCTGAGGAGTGGCGCGAGTACTGGCGATATGACGCCCAGTGCCAGAAGTCTGTCATCAACACCGGCGAGCACTGCAACGACTTTGACGGGTGCTATCCTTGGAGCAGCGGCTGCGAGGGCCGTGATTACTCCTGCAACCCGGGCGTGACAGAACTTCCTTGCGTATACACTTATTCTGACAGGCACGAAGACTACACTGAAGCCTACATCAAGTATTGCGATGACGCGCTGGTCAAGAAGCACCAGAAGAATCATGATTATTATTGTGGAGTATTATGCGACGACCACACTTCCTGGATAAACGACCAGGTCGTGGAGAACTGCAATGATTATGACGGGTGGTACGATACGACAGATACTCGATGGGTTGCGAACGGCGTGTGCAACGAGAAGAAGCAGAAGAAGCAGGCGTACAGGGATTACACCTGCTCTACCCCGACAGTCTCATGCACTTACGCTGTGACCGGCAACCAATGGGTGGACACTGGAGAGACTAGGTATGTCCCAGACGGTACTGTCTGCAACGATGGATTGTGGTGTACTACGCCTGATTACTGCACTGAAGGAGTGTGTGGCGGAGATCCAAGGGACTGCAGCTACAACAGCTACTTAGAGATAGGGGTCTGTGATAACATTCCAGACAGCATACCTTACACTTGGGATTTCAGCCCCGGATTCGAGAGTGTTTGCGACGAGGTCCACGACTTGTGCACTGAATCTAACAGGACTTACACTCATACCTGCGACATTGTGAACTGCGGTGCTGAGTGCGAGAGTGACCTTGACTGCGAAGACGGAAACCCTTACACGACAGACACTTGCCTCGCTGAATGCACTTGCGAATACGAAGGCCCGCAATGCGGAGACGGAACAGTCCAGCCTCCAGAGACTTGCGAGCTTCCAGGGACGAGCGACAACCCTTACTGCGAGCAGACAACCAGCGAGTGTAGCGGCTATCTGCTGGGCTTAAGGGACGCTTTTGGAAACTGCGACGCTGTTTGCGGCTGCACAGATGACCCATTCGACTATGCTTGCGTAGAGGGTTCTTGTGGCGCTGAGTGTGACGCTGACCTTGACTGTGAGCCTCAATGTCTTGGTAATGTGTATTATTATGGTGGAGCCTGCGACATGCAGACCACTTGCGCTTGTTTGTACGACTCTGAGGATTGCGACGTCCACGACGGATGGTACTTGACAAACGAGACTAGGTGGGTTGCTAATGGCGTGTGTATGGAGAAAGAACAGGTAAAGCAAGAGTACAGGAATTATTATTGTGCATTGCCTGATGGCTGCGATTATGATGTGACTGACTTTTCATGGGTCGACACTGGCAACACGACAAACGTTCTTAACGGTACTGTCTGCAACGATGGTCTTTGGTGCACTACTCCTGACTATTGCACTGAAGGAGTGTGTGGTGGAGACCCAAGAGATTGCAGCTACAACAGCTACTTAGAGATAGGGGTCTGTGATAACATTCCAGACAGCATCCCTTACACTTGGGATTACAGTCCTGGGTTTGAGAGTGTTTGCGACGAGGTCCACGACTTGTGCACTGAACAGAACAGGACATATGTCCATGAGTGCAGCATCGCTAACTGCTCAGCAGAGTGCGAAGACGACATTGATTGCGCTGATAAGGATCCTTTCACTCTTGACGTGTGCCTTGACAACTGCTCTTGCGAGTACACTTGGGTCGGCGGATGCGGCGATGGCATGTGCGAGGGTGGCGAGACTTGCTCGAATTGCCCTGCTGACTGCGGATCCTGCCCAGTAGTTAGCTCTAAGAAGAGCAGCGGCGGTGGCGGAGGCGGCGGGAACTTCATCCTGTCATCTGTTGCTTGGGATTGCGGTGAGTGGAGCCCGTGCATAAATGGGGCTGAGAGAAGGACTTGCCAGCAAGGATCCTTATCAAAAGAGGAGACTCGCGAGTGCGCTCTTCCAGAAGACAGCGGTTCTGAAGGCTCATCTGATGAGGAGAAGACAGCCTCTAGCTTTACAGTACTGGGAAGCAGCGGCGGTTCTGAGGAATCAAACGTAGAGGCCGAAAGCCTTGCCTCGAAAGAGGATACGACTGTGGTCTCTGCTTCAGACGAGGTAAAAGACATGTCAAGAGTCACTGGCTTCAGCATAAAGGACCTTGGATTGTCGGGTTTCAACCCATTCTGGCTCTTCATCCTGGTGGCAGGCCTGTTGGCTGCCTTTGCAGGATACAAGATCCTGAAGAAGTGATAAAATCTTTTTTACAAACTTTTTCCTTATGATTTTAGGAGTGCCAAGATTTAAAAATAGGGGTGCTTTTCAAGCGTGAAAATGGACCATTATCATTTAAAGGCTTTCTTTGCGTGGATGATGGTCTCAATAATTGTATGCGCTGCTTCTGCGATGGCAGTTGCGGATCCGTGCGACGCCAAGGATGGTTGGTATGATACTGCATTTTCAAGGCTGGTGGTGGATGGTGAGTGCATGCAGAAAGTCCAGGTCATGAGGCAGTATCGGGATTACCAGTCTATGTCGAGTTTCTGTGTCTACAGGATTACTGACATCACTTGGATCGACACATCTGATTCTGTGCCTGCGGCTGACGGAACGAGCTGTAATGACAGCTTGTGGTGCACTGTCGATGATTCTTGTTCTGGCGGCGTGTGTTTGGGTTTCCAGAGGGACTGTTCAGGCAATAGCTTTGGAGAACTCTCCTCTTGCGATAATGTCCCTGACGCCAACCCTTTCACTTTTGATTACAGCGTTGGCTTTGATAGCGTGTGCAGCGAGGCTTTGCAGGCCTGCACCCAGGAAGATAGGGTCTTCACCCATGAATGCAGCATTGCTGGCTGCAATGCTTCCTGTGAGCAGGACAGCGACTGTGATGACAATAATGCTGCAACAGCCGATACTTGCCTTGCAAACTGCTCCTGTCAATACACTGTAATAGAATCTTGCGGAGATGGTGTTTGTGGCTCTAGCGAGTCATGTTCGACTTGCCCTGCTGACTGTGGTTCTTGCCAGACAACGACCACTAAGAAGAGCAGCGGTGGAGGTGGAGGAAGCATAAGCGCTTCTGATTACTTGCCTTCGATTTGGAACTGCACCGATTGGAGCGAGTGCGTAGATGGAAATGAGAAGAGGACTTGTGAGTTGAATGGCGTCTCAAAGGAAGAATCAAGGGTTTGCTTTGAGGAAAACCAGGGCTCTTCTGATGGCGGTTCTTCCGGAACCGTTGTCTCTGAAGACTCCTCCTCGGCAGGCGTCTTGTCAGGATCAGAGCCTCTTTTGATGAACGACACCGATTCTCAGCAGGTTGATAACTCAATAACTGGTTTTAGTATCAAGGACTTTGATGCTGGAAATTCTAACTCTCTATGGTTTGTGGTCTTGATGCTCGGGGTCATTGCGGGCTATATCGGATTGAGTATTCTCAGAAAGGAGTGATTGGGAGGGTTTTACGGCCAGTTTACTCGGTTTTCTTCATTATCTCCCATAAGTTTCTTTGCCTTTGGCTCTCTTTTCTTAGCATGCCTTTTTCTCCCCAATCAATTCGCGTCTGCCATTCGTACTTCCAGGTCGGAGTGTAATCCAGCCCTATACTGACCAGTTCATCCCTGATCTGGGGGCTTCCTTTCTCTTCAGAGTATATGATGAGGCAGGGTTTGTTGAAAGGCAAATGGTCGATCTCCAAGTTTCTTTTTGGATTATACTTGGCTCGTATTATTTTGCCTTGATTCACGAGTTCGTCAATCTTGGGGAACACCTCATCGAGCTTGCTTGCGGGTGCTTCGTAGATCAGCTTTCCGACTATTAACTGGCGGTTCTCAGGGTTAATGGACCAGATCCATGCTCCATCCTTCTTAATCATAAGAGAAGACGTGTTGAAAATGAGCTTAAATGCTTTTTGGAAAGAATATGATGAAATAATATGAATGAATATCTACCAAATCTTGCTTTTCTTCTTGCCGCTGTATTGCTCCCTTATCTGCTGCGAGAAGACTGCAAGCCCGATCCCTGCACCGAGTGCCAGGATGAATCCTATGGCGATGTATAGTGGCACGTTAGGCTTGGAAGGCTCTACAGGGTACTCTGCGTAGCCGATTATCTTGACATCGGCGCTCTTCTCCTGGGCCATTATGCTGGCTTCTTCACGCCTATTGAGCAAGTAGTCGTATATCTTCTGCTTTGCGCTCATCTCCCGAACAAGGGCTTCATGGGCTATCCTGTCATCAATTGTGGTCGTGGAGTTGATGTTCATGCTCTGGTTCAGGAACTCCAGGTGCGCCTTGGTCATCTCGTTGAGCTCGAACTCGTAGAACGAAATCTGCTCGGTTATGAAGTTGCTGACGTCCTGGGCTTCCAAGACCTTCTCTTCGCTGCTGTAGTTGACGTAAGACCTTGCAATTAGGTTCGCGATTGCCATTGCCTTTTCAGGGTCATATGCCTGGACTGTTATCTCTATGACGTTCGAGTCCTTCAGGATCTCGGTGTTCACCTTGTATCCATCTACCCCTTGGGTGGTGTATACAGGACTCATGATTACTGGGCTCATTATGAGGTATGTTTGGGTCTCCAAGTCAACCTTTGGTGCAATCTTTCCAAGGACGCTGCTTATCTGGTCTCCTCCGCTTACCATGATCATGCTGCTAGTCTCATAGACTGGGGGGGTAGTCATGGTGAAGATCAGGACTAATCCGAACACCACTAGGAATCCGAGAAGTGCAGCGACCCAGTTGTCACCTACAATCTTCAGATAATCGAAAAATTCAAGTTCATCATCGCTCATTGGAATCAAATCCTCCTTTTTAAAGGCAGAAAAGCCCTTCTATTTTTATAGTTATTGAATTTTTGCCTCCTTTTAGTGAGAACTTTAGGGTTAATCCCTTGTTTGGGCCAGAACCAGCAATCCAATAGTATTCCTAGGCATCTTATGCCTGTTGTCATCCCTCTATGGGGGTTGAAAAAATATTATGAAAGAATGTTGTTATTATCGCTTCCTCAGGTAAAGCATGCCGAGTGTCCCTACTATGATGGCTGCTCCCAGGGTCAGCGTGCTGAATTCCGGAACCCCACCAGTCGTTGGCGGGGTACTGGTGATGCTTGGCATCTTGCCGCAAAGCAGGATTGCGCTCAGGTCTTTGTCGACGCATACTGTTCGGTAGTCATAGACCTTGTGCGGGAGTGGGAAGCCGCTCCAATGCCATGAGTCTTTATTCTTCTCTTTCCAGCATTGCTCCCAGGCGTCAATCGTGCCCGAGGTTCCACCGGAAAAGGTCTTGATATCAGTTCCTGCCTTTGCGACTACTTTTAATGCTGCTGGGTCTGACTCCCAATCGGCGCTCTGTGCGTCTCCTGATACGTCGGTGTTGGATCCACTTCTCTCGGATTCTTTCTCCCATCCATCGTGGTATTCCCACTTGGCGACTTCAATGTACCCAGTTCCGCATTTGAATGAGCACGCGCTCGCTACGGTCACCAGTAGGAGGGCGACGATCAAATAGCTCAATATCTTCCTCATTGTTCCACCCTTGTGTCTTCTCCTTTTTTTTTTATCTTCTTCTGAGCGTGAGTATTCCTGCCGTTCCGATCACGACTGCTGCAAGAAGCGTGAATGTTGAGAACTCTGGCACTCCGTTGCCTGGGTCCTCGTCGTCACCGCCAATTGTCTGGCAGAATGTTATGTGCGAGACGTCTTGTCCGCAGCTTGTTGAGAAGTCCTTTTCTCCTGCGCTGTAGCCGCTCGTGTAGTCGGTGTATTCGCACTTGTCGCCGCTTTTGACCCTCACGACGTCTGATGCGTTCATCCGTACTGTCCAGCTGTCTCCGTTGTCTTCGACAAGCGAGAATCCTGAGCAGCTTGGGCCTTCGGTGGCTCCGCCGCCTTCTATCTTACATTGGAATATTAACCCGTAGTCTGCGCATTCACTGCTGGGGCTTCCTCCTGCAAGAACTGTTGTGGCCAGAATGAGTGCCATCATAATAAATACTGCTATTTTCATATTACAATCCCCCGATTATTGTTCCCTCACCAGCTTTTTTTTGAAAAATATGATTGTTATTCTCTTGTTTTCGTGTGTGAAAAATGAAATACTTTATAAGATTTTGCTTTTCTTAGTGCTTTCGTAGGTAGAGTACGCCTAGAAGTCCTAGTGCGACTGCTGCTCCCAGTGTGAGTGTTGAGAACTCTGGTACGCCTGCGCCTGGTCCGATAAGGTTATGGCTGCCGGTTATTCCGTCTCCTGGCGAGCTTGGTGCCCTTCCGCACATGGTGATCTTTGCGATCCCGTCTGCTTCGACTGTTTCTGAGCTGGCGACTCCGTTGTAGTCGTGGGTCTCGTTCGCTGTTGCAACGATCACTCCTGCGATGCTTGTGCTTGAGGTCCAGTTTGCTTCTTGGTTGTCTCCTACGACGTTTGTCGTGTAGCCGCCGGCTTCGTCAATCTTGACGTAGCTGCTGCCCATGTAGTCCCATTGGGCGACTGCAAAGTCGTATCCGAGCTCTGCGCAGTCAGCGTCCATTGTTGATGGTGGAAGCTGTTGTATTGCGCTTGCGCTTGATACTATTAGCAGTGCTGCGAGGACGTAGCTTAGTATTGCTTTCATTTTGTTTTCAATCCCCCAAAACTTAAGATTTTATGTTGTGGATGGTCCTTTCCTTTATAAAGGTTTCTTTTATTTCACTACTTCTGGATAGAGAATGACTTTCCTCCAGATTTTGGGTGACAAATCTCCAGAAATTGACCGGTTTCTTCGGAGATCTGGTTCTTTTAGTCTGACGGGCTATGTGAATCTGGTGATGCTTCTCAAGATATTCCTGCGCGGTGCTGTTTTGATATTGCAATATGGGGAGATTATTGGGGGTGGTTTGATCCTTCAAAAGAGCTAGGAAAGAATGGAACGCACCTTAAGCAATGCGTCGCGGTGGTGGCGAGAAAGCTTGCCATTATTGTTATTTTGATGTGTTGAATTGCCATGAATTATCGAAACATTTAAATATATTATTATCACTAGTTATTGAATATGTCAAAAATAAGTGATAATATTGCGAGTCTTTCGGAGAATGAAGTTCGAATCATTGCCGAACTTGAATTTAAGAAGAAATACTATTTTACAAGAGAAGATATCAAGCATCACTTTGACAAGAAAAGCAAAGTCAGCTATGCAATTCATCGGCTCATAGCAAAAAAAAGGATTGTAAAGCTTAACAGGAATAAGTATTGCCTCATCCCTATGAAAGCCAAGACCGGAAGATGGACTGATGACCCGTTCATAATCGCTGATGAGATGTTTGAAGGAAAAGATTACTACATCGGAGGATGGGCTGCCGCCCACTACTGGAAGCTCACAGAACAGATACCTATGAAAATTGAGATATTTACTAATAAAAGGAACGGATCGTCGAAAACCCTTACAGAAACATTCATATTCAAGAAAACAACCCTGAAAAGAATAGATGAAGCAATAATTAGAACAATTTCCAATCACAGCTTCAAGATCCTTAGCAAGAAGAGATCAAAACAATGGCTGAAAACAAGAAAATAAGCTTTCTTGAAGTTGATAATAAAAAATCAACCATCAAGGAACTACTCGAAGAAGAACTATTGCAGATCATGGCAGATCGCGGATTTGCAAGAGCACTAACCCTAAAGGATTACTACATCTCAATAATTCTCTATCTGCTAAAAGACGTGAAAGGGATCTGTTTCAAAGGAGGCACGGCACTGCAAAAAACGCTTCTGGACTATTCAAGACTTAGCGAAGACATAGACTTCACACTAACAAGGGATCTAAACAAAGTGAAAGAAGAGATAATCCGAATCCTGAATGACTCAAAGCTCTTCGGAAAAATCGACAAGGACAAGGATGTTACCAAATTTACCAGGCTAATAGCACCATACTCTTCAAGTCTTGGGCGAGGAGAGATATTTCTTGACCTGAACGAAAGAGGAAAACTGCTCCTAAAACCAGAGCTACTGGATATGAAGCATTTCTATCCAAACATTCCAAAATACAACTTCCTGTGCTTGAATAGGAAAGAGATGATTGCAGAGAAAGTTGCTGCGGCTATCGGCAGGAACAAGCCCAGAGATCACTATGATATATACCAGATCATAAAGCATAAGATTCCCGTAGATATGTCTTTGGTTGAGAAGAAATGCAAGCAGTCTGGAGATGAATTTGACATTACAAAGATGTTCAACAGGGCCAAGAAACGCCACAAAAGATGGAACGCAGACATGATCCCGTTATTGGCCGAAGATGTCAAGTTCCAGGAAGTCATGAAGACACTGGCTGATCATTTTGATCTCAAATCATATAGATGAACCAATTTCAAAGTAGCGATGGCTTTCAGAAACGTAATTATCTTCGATATGCTGTGTCGTGGTGCTGCAGATCCATGAAGCTTATGGTCTTGCTGTTCTCATAAATCTTGAATGTGAGGATGAAGTGAGAGTCGATGTGCACTCTTTTGAAGTCTTTTAGTTCATAGCTCAGGTGCTTGTATCGCCCAGGTTCGGCGCTTTTCATGACCTCTTCTATCTTGCTGATGGTTGCTTCGTATCTTCTCTTGTCTCGTTTGTATAGTTTCTTCAGGATCCTGACTAGTTTCTCGCTTCTCTGAAGTCTATACATTCTCTATCTCCTTTCTTAGCTCGTCAATGCTCGTGAACGCCTTGAATTTCCCTTTCTCTATCTTTTTGAGCTCTTCTTTGTATTCGGGCCTGAGGCTGGCTTCAAGGAGTGTGTCTCCATATTGGCTTATTATGAAGTTCACGGCGTCTGATTTGTTCTTCAGGCCGTATTTCCCTCTTACAATCGTGATGAGCCTGTCTTCTCGTTCTCCTAATCTTATTATCGCTTGTACCATCATTTATCTACCTCGTTATGTCTTATTATGTTTCATAATAAAACATAACTATTTATAATGATTTCGCTTTGCATCTTTCTTTAGACTTAGAAGGTTTATAATGCCTGCGGGGCAATGTCTAGTGGGTCCTGTGCTTTCTTTCGAAGAATACGAAAATCTTTCAGTACCTGCCCTTTGTCATCAGGATGGCTGGTATGGTCTTGAGTATTATCTGGATGTCAAGGACGAGTGACATGTGCTTTACATAATAGATGTCGTAGAGGACTGCCTTGTCGAAGTTCAGCTCATGCCTTCCGTTGACCTGCCAAAGCCCTGTCAGGCCCGGCTTTACCTTGAAGCGCGCCATCCTCCAACCCTTGTAGTTATGGAGCTCTGTCTGGAGGTGAGGCCTCGACCCCACTATCGACATGTCTCCCTTGAAGATGTTTATGAGCTGTCCCAGCTCGTCGATGCAGGTCCTCCTTATGAACTTGCCTACCTTCGTGACTCTCGGGTCGTCCTTCATCTTGAAGATGCCCTTGACCTCGTTCTTGAACTTGGCATTGTCTGTGAAGTGGTCTGAGGCCCTCATCGACCTGAACTTGTAGAGCATGAATGGCTTCAGGTTCTTTCCAAGGCGCTCGTGCTTGTAGAATACTGGCCCTGGAGAGCCGATCTTTATGGCTATTGCAAGCATGAGGAAGAGTGGGGATAGCACGACTAATGCCGTTCCGGATGCTATGATGTCGAACAGCCTCTTGAAGAACTGGTATCCCTTGTTGTCTTCCCTGTGAGAGACGTTGATTATCGGGTAGTCCTTGAACTCATCCAATGCTACGGGGTCTATGACTAGGTTTAGTATGCTTGATATTATCTTCCATTCTATGTGGTCGTTCTTGATCATGAGCTCGAGCAGCTTGTCGTCTATTGACTCCATCTTGATGAATACGACCTGTGCCTTTTTGAGAGCTGCTTCTAGTTCTTGCAGGTTCTTGGTGATCTTGAATATCCTGTATCCTAGGTGCTTGTCCTTTAGCTTCTCTATCAGCTCGTCTTTCGGGTCTCCGAAGAAGACTGTCTTCCGGATGTCGTAGCCGTACTCTCGGAATAGCGATATGATCTTGCTGAGTATGGCCCTGCTGAGGGTGGTTGTCGGGATTGTGAGGGTCATTGCTATGATGAGGGTTGCCCAAAGAGTAATGTCTCTTGTGTCGAACATGAGTAGGAATATGACTAACACGAATAGTGTCATTCCGACCCCGTAGAGTATGCTCATGAAGTCGTTGTCGTCGAAGAGGTTCCTCTTCTCCTTGTATAGCATGAAGCTTGCGTATGAGAGGATGAGGATTACCAGGGTGAACAGGAAGAATCTCTGGTAGAAGAGGCTTGTGTAGTCGAGGCCGGTTATTAATGCTCCTGCCATTGCTGAGATTAGGAATGCTATCAGGTCTGAGATGTATAGGAGTATGTAGAAGTACTTCTTTTTTCCGTGGAAAAAGTCTAGTATCATCTTCTCCTCTTTTTTGGCCTCTTGCCCTTTTGCGTTGTCTCTGCAGTGCTCTTGCCTGTTTTCTCTTGGCTGTTTCTGGCGCTCTCTGTCTGGGCTTTTTCGGTTGTCTGGGCGCCTGGTTTGGTGGAGCTAGCATAGTATATAAATCTTTTCATTACTAAATAGTAGCAAAGGAAATAGATGACGAATAAGAGCCAGCCGATATTCGTATGGAAGAGCCCGACCGCGAACTCAGGACTGACATAGATTCCGGTCAGCATAAGCAGGAAGAGCCTCAAGATGTTCACAAAGTAGACTCCGACAAAGCCAAGGAGTGACGCTCCTAAGTAAGGAAGCTTCCTCATCTTTGCATGATCAAGCGCAAAGATGCCGACAGAGAACGCCACGAACAAGAACATGGACTCGATGCCCGAACAAGGAGGCCCAATAGAGACTGTGAAGTTCGAGACCTGAAGCAGCGGCGCTTCACCAATCAAACTATAAGACGTAGGGAAAAGAGGCTGGAAGAGGAACGCGAGGATATTTGTTATGGTGGCAGAGAAAAGACGCCACTGGTTCTGGAAGAACATGAGCAGGTTATAACATATTACTGCGGCGATTGCAGTGATCCAAAGCTCCTTCCTGAACTCGGAATAGAAGCGCTTGAGGTAATCAAAGGAGAACGTGGCTAATAGGAACGAACCGAATGCAATGACAAGAACCAAAATGCTCGAGGCGTAGACTGCATAGAATGAGGGCCCTGATGTTATCTCGTAGGCGTTGCTGATGAAGCGAAGCCCATAATAAGCCGTCACGAGCAGGAAGCCGAGAATGCCGAATATGACTGTCTTAGGAATGTCCTGCTTGGGATGGGCGATGTTATTAATCCTCCTCTGATAATAGAGGGTGAAGAACATGCCAGCCAAGGCAAACACCTTAAGGCCGTCGCTCTTGCTGAAAACCCTTGTTGCCTCCGTCATCCTGAGAAGCGTCAAGTGGAAGTAATCAATGGGGAAACGGAAAAGGAACGTGACTCCAAGGAAGATAGCGACTAGGATGACTCCCTTAATTATGAACTCCTTGGTGTTCTTCCTCTCCCCAAGCGAGCCAAAGATGCTCTTATTCTTTGCCATCTTCTCCATGATCATCATCTCATCATTGCCTGCCAAGCGCTTTCCTATAGACCTCCAAGGTCTGCTCGGCTATCTTGTCCCAGTTGTACTTCTGCTTCACAAGCTCTTTTGCCTTCCTGCCCTTGGTGTTGACAGTGGCTTTATGCTTAAGCATGAAATCCATCTTCCTGGCAAGATCGTTTACGGTTCTTACCTTGAAGCTGAAAGAGACAGAATCATCAACGACCTCGAGGTTCTCTGCGATGTCAGAGACGAGAGGGCACTTGCCAAAACTCATAGCCTCTAATAAGACTATCGGCATCCCTTCTATGGTTGACGGGAGGACGAAGAACGAGCAGTTGGAGAAAGCCTCAGTCTTCTCATCACCGTAGAGAGGACCTGTGAAAATGATCCTCTTGTCATCCCCTGCCGATTCCTTGACTTTCTTCAGGTAATCATCAGTGTGAGTGGTGGGCCCGGCAATCACGAGCTTCTGCCTGGTCTTGAGCTTCCTGAATGCCTTTACTAAGGTGTGCGCCTCCTTCTCAGGTACGATACGGCTAAGGAAAAGGATGTAACCATCCCTCTTCAGACCAAAGCGCTTCAAAGACTTGATAAGCCTGCTCTTAGGGATGTTGACCCCGTTAGGGATGACGGTGACATCAGTGAAGTTGAAACGATTCTTACAATAATCCTTGATCTTGTTAGAGACAGAGATGACCTTGTTCTTCAACAAGTACGTCGCCCTCTCAGAGAACTTGATGTAAGCCCTTGCGAGCCTTCCCCACTTCTCACGCTCCCAATCAATGCCATGAAAGGTGACGACTGTCTTCTTTCCGGCGATCTTTGGCAATAGAGAGAAGATGCCGTTGGCCATTGCATGGAAATGCACGATGTCAAAGTCGCTCAAGGCAGCTACCATGCTGGCAGCCGTGGAGTGCACGATCGCCTCAGTCGTCTTGGTATTAAGCGTCGGGATGTTCTTGAGATTCACACCCCGGTAAGACTTATGCCTCGTCAAGCAGTACTGCGACCTGCAAAACACAGTCACGTCGCACCCAAGCTTCGCTAAGCGCGTCGAGATCTCCTCGACAGCGACCTCGATACCGCCATTCGAAGCAGGTATCCCCCGAAGGCCGATCATGGCGACTTTGATCCTGTCCTTGTCTTTTCCGACCATGTTATTCCGTCATCCTTACTTTATCAATCATCAGTCCTTGCTGATCAGCACTGTGAAAGTCGCAGGCATGCAGAGCAGCCTGTTGCTCACGATCCTGTAGCTGAACTTATGCTTCTTCGACACCTTGTCAAGCATCCTCTTCAGGTCGTTCTTTCCCAACAGGTACATGTAGCTTCCCGTCGCCCACTTCTTGCCGAGCACCTTATATATTGTATCGCAAGCGCCCTTAGGCAGCCAGTGGAACAATGGCAGCTTGGTATGGGTCTCCATCGGGAACCACCTGTTAGGCGTCGTGAACACGATCTTCCTCTTGCACACGCGAAGCATCTCTGAGATGAAGAGCTCCTGGCGCTTTTCAGGTCCGACATGCTCAATCACTGCGTTGCTCCAGACAAAGTCAAAGCTGTCCTTCTTGAAAGGGAATATCTTCCCGTTGTAGGTCACTGCCTTGACACCCAGATACCTCTTCCTGAAGTTGCCCAGCTTCTCGATTCCAAGAGCCGTGATCATCCTCCTGTGAGGATAGTTTCTCTCAAGGGTGTTGTCGTTGCCCATGTAATCCTTGTCCTGGACGCCCACGTCCAAGACCTTGTCATTCCTTGTCGGAGAGCAGAACCTGAGGAACTGCTTGTACTTCCTTGCCCTGCTCCTGTTCATGAAAAACTCAAATATATTCTTCATCATATCACCGCCTGTATTCTTCTATGGTTTTTTTATACGTTTTCATTAGCTTTGTGAAATAGCCTTTTTCACTGCATTCTCTTTTTATGAATAAGATTGCTGCAGATCCCATCTCCCTTCGATTCTTGACTGTCATTTTCTCTGCGCACAGTATCTTCTCTTTCAAGTCCTTGACTGATCGAGATTCGAACAGGAATCCAGTCTTACTATCTTGGATGAGTTCAGGGATCCC
The DNA here is from genome assembly GCA_016933095.1 of Candidatus Woesearchaeota archaeon. GTDB lineage: Archaea > Nanobdellota > Nanobdellia > Woesearchaeales > SM23-78 > SM23-78. The sequence continues at coordinate 46,148 of JAFGBP010000069.1, forward strand.
CCCTATCCTGGCGCCTATCACTGGCGTTCCATCCCCGAGCGATTCGATGGCTGAAAAAGGATTGTTCTCATAGCATTCTGACGGGACTATTGTGAACCATGCCCCGCTCCTAAGGTTCTCGAGTTCCTTTCCCTGCTTATAGCCTAAGAACGATATCTTGTCTGACTTATACCTTCCTGAAAGGTCATCTAACAGCGGACCATTACCGACAATCTTGAGCTTCACTCCAGCTTCCTTTGCTGCTTGGCAGAGGGTCGGTATCCCTTTCTCCCTGCTAAGCCTGCCCAGATAGAGGAAGTACCTGTCCTTTGCAGGCATTGAACTCTTTCCAGGTTTCTCGTAGTAATTGCTTATTACTGTGAATTTGTTCTTATCGTATCCGAATTCCAGGTATTTGTTCATGAGGAACCTACTCGGGGAGATGAAAGTGGTTATCATCTTGCCGAGTCCCTGAAGATCATTTGATATCCTCTCCGTCGCAGACACTACGCTAGGCAATAGCGAATCCTTTATACACCTCTCCAGTATCGGAGCCAGGTAGTTGTGCTTGCATCTCTCGCAGACATTGCCGTGGGACAGCATGACATGGTTCGGACAGATTAGTTGGTAATCATGGAGTGTCCAGACCATAGGTATCTTCCTTTTGTAGGCCTCGCGGATTATGCTTATTGTGAGGTGTCTGTGGATGTTATGTAAGTGTATAATGTCTGGTTGGAAGAAATTCAGAGCCTCGCAGAACTTCTTCCTGGCATCGGTAGAATAGAAGACCCTTCTCAAGACCTTGGCCTTCGACCCCAAGGATTTCTTTTTCATCTCTTCCGGGAAATCGATGTATTCTGCGAAGAACCTGCTGAATTTGTACTTGATGTTTTGCGGGTGGTGCATCGAGAAGTGCATCACTTCATGCCCTTTCTTTTCCAGCAGTTCGCCTATCTGGAGCGCGTTCTTTTCGGCTCCTCCCCTTACATAATGGAACTTGTTCACAATCATTACTTTCATTCTTTCACATCAATTCTCTTCTTATCATCCAGTATCCTGTTTTCCAAACCGAGAAGGATGAAAAATGGAAACGTGTAATACAGATTATAATCTAACTGACTGTCCGTTATCATGGTTATGATGAAGAATATGAACATGCAGGCGAGGACTGCGTTCTCTTTGGCGTTCATCCAAACTCTCAGTCCCTGCATGCCGGTGAAGGTTATGAAAACTGCAAATCCGATGATTCCTACTTCAAGCAGAACCCTTATGAAATCGTTGTGTGGGACACTGATATCGAACTTCTCCAGAATGTCAATGCTGCTTCCGACACCGGTGCCTGTAAGCGGACTCGCGTCGAAGACGCTCAAGGACTCTTTCCAGAGGTTTATCCTGCCGCTTGATATGTAATTGAGGTTTGATTCTGCGTATCTGGCGTCCTGTTTGAATGCGTACTCTGAAATGGGGCCTGCAAAGGCTATAACCATGATCACTGCGACAGGAAGGATGTATTTCAGCTTGTTCTTGTAGTAGACGTATGCTATGATCGTGACGAAAAGTCCAAGTATCGCGGCCCTTGTTATGGTGGCTAATGTGAATGCTATCGCAACCAGTTCCATCAGGAGGTATTTTTTCTGGCGGTACTTATCATATAGGTAAAGTGCCGCATAGAATGCCAGAGAGAAGAATAGTGCCAACGGAACCGGATGGACTGCGCCTCCGCTGAATCGCCCTCCCCTCTCGTTGTCTTGGAGGAACAGGTTATCCCCTTGGAGTATTTGGATCGGATAAACCACCAGAATAGATATGAGTGCCGACACCACGATTATCTTCATGATCTTCTCCCTTGATATGCCTTGGATATTGTAGAATATCATGAGAGTCAGGAGATATTGCGCGATATTTGCCAGCACCTTCACTCCATTGAAAAGGTTGCTTGTGTAGAGGAGTGAGCTGGCAGAGATCAAGGTAAATATGAGGAACAGGACTGTATTCTTATCAAGCTTTATCTGCTTTATCTTGAAGAATCCTACTAGCAGGAAGATGATCTGCCCGACGGTTATGAATGCATTCGGGTTAAGGCCGCCCATCTCCCCTGGAGCAAAGAACAGGTATCCGAAATTTATGCCGGATACGTACAGGACCAGTTCCAAACCCTTGTTGTATCTCATGATGCTGACGATGAGTGCGAGCGCGGGGAATAGGAAAAGGACGTGTTTATCGATGAAGCACCCTATCACGAACCCGATTGCCAGGATTATCATGTCTGGACTTAGGCTCTCCGGCCTGTTTTTTCTTCTCTCGTTTTCTGTGGCTTCATGCGCTTTCATCTATTCACCTTTCAATGTTTTCTTTTTCGAGTGGTTCTTGTCCTCTATGTTGCACTTGAATGCGATCTTCTTTCCGTTGCTCTCCACAGGGAACTTCTTAGTGAACTTTATGTTGAGGTTCCGGCATCCGAGCGTCTTCTTGATTATCTTCGAGATTGCACTTATATCATTTCTAGTTATCTTTTCTGATTGCACTATGTTGAGATCTGTTGTGTCTATAGTCTGCTGGACGACTTGGAATTCTCCAATGTTTAGCTGGCTCTTCTCGACGAGCTCTTTAATCAGGCCTCCGCTTATCTTCTCGTATTTTCTGTTGCGCAGTATCTCGTATATCCTTCCGATTCTGATGGAGAACTCGGAGAAGGGGTGATTGGAACCAGATTTTGTCCTCTTGTTCATCATGCCGACATCCCCTATCTGATACCTTATCAGCGGCATTCCGTAGCTTTCCAATGAGGTGATGAGAATGTTGTCTTTGCTGTCCAGCTCTATGATGATGAAGTCATCTGAGCTGTGCATGACATAGTTCAGGTTCTCTATGGCTATCGAAGGTATCTCTGTGGCTCCGTAGTGGTCTATGACTTGGCATCCAAATGTCTTCTCTATGAATTCCCTGTGATTAAGGCTTTCTGCAGTGGTGATTATTTTCTTGAGCTGGTGGATATTCAGGCCTCTTTGTTCTATGAGTTTTGCCAGTTCATATATCATCCCAGCGAATCCGTACATGTAGTCCGGCTTGAACTTGTTGAACTCGTTCTTGATCCATTCTTCAAGCTCTTCGTCGGTGTACTTGAAAACATTGAACCTGATGCTTCTCTTGCATACCTCCGGGATAATAGAATCCATGGCCTTTTTCAGGGGCGTCTTGTGCGGCTCAATCTCTCCCCATATCCAAGCGATTTTGTCCCCTGGTTCGACTCCCACCTGGTTGAGGTCTCTCATCCAGATGGCATTAGATATCTCAAAATACCGCTGGTCCTTGAATACGGTCACTTTGTTTCCGGTGGACCCTCCGGAGTGATGGGTCAGGATCTTAAACTTCTTATGGCTCTTCAGCCGGTTTAGGTTGTCCTCTATTCTCTTCTTTGTCAGTATTGGTATCTTCTGAAGGTCATCCATGGAATCAATCTTGTCTGGGTCGATTCCTTCTTTGTCGAAAACTTCCCTGTAATAATCTGTCGTGTCGTATGCGTGCCTGAGTATCTTCCTCAGCCTGTCGAGCTGATACTTCCTGATCGCATTATGGTCCATCCTCAGGTTCCTTTTGTACCTGTAATAGTGCAGGAATCTCAAGTCGCCTTCCAAAAGATATCTTGCCGGAAGGAGTATTTTGCTGTATATCTGGCTTATGAATCTCATCATTTCACCTATTCCTTATGAGTCTCGATATACTGGCCGGCATCATGAGCAAGGCTGTCTTCTTCAAGACATACGATGGCTCAAGCTTTCCCAGGTTTTGCAGGATTAGCTTCAATGCGACCTTCTTGTCGGTGTAGACTGCGAGGTTTATTATCGTCTTGAGGCCGTTGTATGACCCTTTCCCGTCTTTTATGCCTCTGGCCTTCATCTCGTTCTCCGGATCGAACTTGTCGTAGCTATCCTTCCCTGTCTTTCTTCTCTGCCAGTAGAATTCCTTTGCCTTCTCTGCAAGGAATGCCTGCTTCTCTGATTTAGTGGATGATATCCCTTCGTCATTTACCCTGTATTCTACAAGCGCTTCTGGGATGTTGTCTATCCCGTATCCTTTTGAGATAACATTCAGCATGAAATCGTAGTCCTGTGCAAACCTGAATTTCGTCCTGTACTGGAATTCCCTGCTGTTCCTGAACATCACTGACGAATGGATTATATGGTTTCTCCTGACGATCTTCCTGAGATTGTTTTCCTTCCCGCAGATGCTGTCTATCCTGAACCTCGTTCCCTTGCTGGATATCCCTGTTGCATAGCTCCCGACAAGGAAGATATCGGGGTGTGATTCAAGGTATTTGAGTTCCTTCTCCAGCCTGGTAGGATACGAGTTGTCGTCTGAGTCCTGGATTGCGACGTATTTCCCTCTGGCTCTTGACAGCCCCCTGTTCCTTGTCTCAGCGGCCCCCATGTTCTTGCTGTTCCTCAGCACCTTTATCCTTTTGTCTGACTTGGCATATTTGAGGATAGTCTTCAGGGAGCCGTCTGTGGATCTGTCGTCTATGATTATGAGCTCCCATTCTTTCATAGTTTGGCTAAGGACGCTCTCTATTGATGCTTTCAGGAATGCATCCTGATTGTACACTGCCATGATTACAGTCACCATGGGAGTCTTCATGGGCAGCACCTCTTTAGGTATGATGCCTCATAGATGCGCGGAGGCACTGTTCTTTTGTCTGACACCTTCACATCCAATAATCCTGTTCTGCGGTCAAGATGCAAATCGAGTTGCTTATTTATCCATGCAGATTCAAGGCTCTTGTCTTCTGTAGACCTGTTTGTGAATGCTCCTATAGCGCACGCCATTTCAAAACCAGTCATGTTATATCTGAACATGAACCTGTTCATGCTCTCTGCCGGAAGATGCTTCTTGTTCGCCTCTTCCAGGGAATTCGCGATAAGTTTTATTATCCGGTCATCCCTCCAGACATTTCCTTGCGGATCTTCCTTTCGTATTAGCGCTAGTCCCAGTAAGGTGAATGATAAGTATCCTATGCTCTCTTCCCAGAGTTGCTTTCTCTTCCTTATCCGTTGGACTTTCCTGAGAAGATACTGGTGGGGCTGGCCGATCAACACGTTTTCGTCTATCCACATGTCCATTATCTTTCCGCTCCTCCTGATCGTGCGAGGAAGCCTGTCCATGAACATAGAATATCTCTTCAAGAGAGTCTTGTTCTTGAGTGCTCTTCCTGCTCTCAAGTGCATCAATGCAAACCAGACCTGCTGGTTCATCGAATGGTTGATTCCCAGGCTTTCCCCTTCCTTGCTATGCATATTCCAGAGGCCTAGGTTGGTATCAAAGCAATGGTTCTGGAGTACGGTTTCTGCAGTGCGCAGGGCTTCTTTTGACTTGAGCACAGAGCCTGCTGCAAGGAGGGCTTCTACCGCCCATGCCTGCCCTATGAGCCCGTTGACCTCGATTTCTTTTCGGCTGCTCTCGCAGCACCTGAATGCGTGTCCTCCATGTCTCTCAAAGCTGTCAATGAGATACTTGGCTGATTTCATCGCTCCTAACTTGTATCTTGGCTGCTTGGTCATCTTGTATGTCTCGAGAAGCACCAGAGTCTGGTGAGCTGTGATCCTTACGGGCGTGTCTTTGTTTTTCCAGGGGCCATTATGCCCTGCAGGAAAGCTTCCATCCTTTAGCTGGATCTTCAAGGCACGATCCGCATTCTTCACCATGATGTTGTCCAAGTCAGTCATTTTTCCAGATGCCTCCTTATGAACTCCATCTCTGTTATCAGGTGAAATCTCGTCCTTATCTCGCTTAAGGAACGCATATTGATGCTTCCAGTCACGTCGATTCCGGCAATCCTCGTTCTTGAGTAATCATATGAGCTGAGGAAATCCCGGCTCAGCATCTCCCAATCAAGCATTCCCTGGAAACTGATGGCAGGATACAGCGGTATCTTAATGCCTGTCTTGTTGTACACCTTCCATTTGAGCGCTAGTATGGATGACTTGATCTGCTTGAGCCTGCTTCCGTCATGAAGATTATATGGCTTTCTTTCGGGCCTTATCTTAGCAAGATCCGGATGGAGCGTCTGTATGAATAAGTTATAGAATTTGCTGTCTTGAAGGTGCTCTACAGGGATCTTTAATGCGAACTCCACCACATCTATGTCTGCGAATGGAGAGAAGGTCTTGTACTTGCCGTAATAGTCAAAAAAGGCACTGTTCTTGATGAAGTGAAGCTGCCGGTTCTCGAAGTTGAATGCTTCACAGGTCTTCCATGCCACGGTCTTCTTTGAGCCATTGTAGTGTTGGAGATCCTTCTTGACTGCCGACATTAGATTGTCCGATATCCTAACTGACTTACTCTTTAGTTCATATCTTCCTCTTATATGAGCTACAGGGTCTCCTTCTGTGAGCTCGCCTTCTTTTATGTGGCTTCCGAAGATGTTATCTCCGTTGAAACCTGTGAGTATTGATCTTGTCTTCGGGAGATCCTCAGTCACGGAAGCATACGGTGAATATAGGATGTTCAGCAATGGCTTCTTCGCCACATGCTCTTCTATCCTGTTCCAGGCCTGTTTCCTGACAGCTATGAGTTTTAGGTCTATCTTGAGGCTCTTAGCGATCTGCTTGGCGATTTTGAATGCATCCGAGCCTTTGTGGCTTATCACGAACGCTCTCAATGGGATATTTTCAGTCAATGCATACCTCGCTACGATCCTGCTGTCAAGACCTCCGGAGATACCTATTGACATCGCTTCATTGTTCATGCTCTTTATTCTCTTCATAGCCTTATGCATCAGGGAATCTAGCTTGATCAATGCTTTTTTTATGTCAAAATCATTGTCTTCTGCATGTCCGTATCTCCAGAATGACTTCGTCTTCGTGGCTCCACCTTTCCGGATTGTCTTTATGGTGGCATAGGGGAGTATCTTTACCTCTTTCAGGAAGGTCCTGTCCAGAAGGCTGTGTTCATACAGCACCATCTCTGCACACGCGATCTTATCTAGATTCTTTTCACCCCATAGCCTCTCTTTGAGAATCTGCGTGAAATCAGTCGCGATCATTATCTCTTTCCTGCTGTGCATGTAGTAGACATCTCCAAGTCCGAGCTGGTCGTTGAAGATTGTTATCTCTGCTTTATCCTTGTCTATGATGCATCCGCAGTACCTTCCTTTGAATATTCGGAGGTCAGAGTTGAGGCCTTTTCTTGAGATCTCTGAGAAGAGATCTTCCGGATGCAGCTTGATGTCAGGATATAACTGGCCCTCGAGCAACATCAGCTTTCTAGCTCTCTTCAGCTCAATGGTCTCGGGCCCTTTAAAGTAACTGAACTGGCCGAATTGTTTCCATTTTCCGGTCTTCTTGTCTGTCGTTGTTATCATCATTGTACGGTCATCTCCTTATGCAGCAGCCTGAAATACACGATGTATGATGCTATGGCTGTGTACGTTGCACATATTAGCGTGCTGTATATCACTCCCATGAATCCGAATCTCCATATGAATAGGATATCAAGGGATATATTCAGAAAACCAGCAATTACCATTATCTTGAGCATCTCTTTGGCTTTTCCAGTGGGTATGAAGTGTGCTTGGCTTAGGAATGTTGAGGCAAACCTGAATGGCACCACAAATATGAGCAGGCCGAACATGAGCCTGGTTTCGACTGTGAAGTATTTGGTAAAGAATGACGAGATGATTTCTGGGATGATGAAGTATGCCGCGACGCTTATTATCGTGGCTATGATCAGGACAATCCCTGTCTCCTCCAACATGTTCTTCTTGACGTCGTGGTGCTTTTTGAGAGTGTGTAACCTTGTTGTGTTTGGGGCTATTATTTGTCCGAATATGACGGCCGGCAGTATGATGAAATCAAACAGTCGCACCAGCACCTCGTAATACCCTATTTCTTTAAGGAACCCGAATTGCTTGAGGATGATTATGTCGGCTCTGCTGTACATGAAGAATGCGAATGATGATAGGCCGAGGATTATGCTGTATGTGAGTATTTGTCTCAGCAGGTCTTTGTTTATCTTCCATTCTATCTCTTTTCTCATCCTTATGAATAAGAAGACTGCGAGGAGGATGAAGAAGATGTTCTGTGCGGCGATGGCCCCAAGGATGCTGAATTTCATTATCAGGAAGTAGGCTGATGCCACTGTGATTATGCCTGCCACGGTGGCGATGATAGAGAGTTCTTTGAACCTCTTCTGCCCTCGATAGATGCCATCAAGCACACTTGAGATTGGCAGGAAGAACAGGTATGGGATGTAGAACAGTATGAATCCATAGTTCTCTTTGAAGATCATTTTTCCGAAGATGAGGAGTGTGAGGGTTATCAGGGAGATGAGAGCTCCGACTGCAACTGTTGATGAGAACAGGATCTGCTTGGCTCCTTTTGTGTCTTTGGCCTCGGTCTCGGCTACGTATTTGGAGGTGGCTTGTGATATGCCGAAATCCCCGAATAGGGTGAGGAGGTAGGCAACTGCCGTGAGATAAGTATAGAGTCCAAACTGCTCTGGTTCCAGAAATTTTGTTGTGATCAGGAATGTCAGGAATGTGATTAGTTGTTTCCCGAATATCTGAAGGCTTCTCCAGAAGAAATTCTTCGTGTTTGCTTTGTTTTTGTGATATATTCTCTTGAAATGTTTCATCTTTACTACTAATTGATAAAGAAAATCGAGGTCTTTATAAAGTTTTTTGATTCCTGTCTCCGCAACCTTTAAATATGTTTATCCCTGAAGTTTGTTCATGGGAAGGATGGCTCTGGGTGCTTTGCTTATGATTGCGTTCCTGTTGTATGGCTGCTCTGAGGCGGTGCCTTCGGGGGACTTTTCTGGCATGAATGGGTCTGTGGATGAGCCTGTGCTTGATTCTGGTGGAATCGATTCGGAGAACTTATCCGGGGTTGCTATTTCTGGGGAGGGTCCTGTTGAGATTTCTGCGATTTTGCCTTGTGCTGGCTTGGAGGGTCCGCCGCGTTATGATTGTCTGAAAGAATACGGCTCTGCAGCCGGGCTGGAATCTTGTGGTGTGTTCGAGGATCCTGCCGATCTTGCCATGTGCGAAAGCGGCGTTGTGGGGTTTGATAGTTGAACTTTCTTTCTGTGATGGGGGGGTTTGTAGAAGGTCAGATTAGCCCAGTTTACTTATCTTATTATATTATTATATAATCTAATGAGTTATTAATCCGCAACATTTATAAATAAGAGAACCTAATTACAATATTAGCTTGCTTAATACGGATATTTTATATAATGGAATAAGTAATGCTGTATCTGGGACAGTTAGTGATCTGGATGTCATCAGGGCACTGGAATCTTTACTCGACATCTACAAAGAATCAAACAAAAAAGAAGGTCAGTATTTCCTGCCGCTGGAGTTGTTCTCTGAAAGGAGGCTTGGCGTCCTAGAAATCGTGATAAAGTACCTTCACGAGGGTCGTGGACTGAGCTATGGTCGGATAGCTGATATCCTATGCAGGGACGACCGGACTATATGGGCCTCCTATCACTCATCTGTGAGAAAACTCAAATCTCCTTTGCGGATCGGATCTCAGACGAATATCATGATTCCATCTTCTATTTTCAACAATCGTGTGCTTGGGCCTCTCGAAGCCCTTGTCATATACCTCAAGAGAGACTGCGGCCTCTCATTCAAGGAAATCTCTCTTAAGCTTAAACGAGAATATTGCGTGATCTGGCTATCATACAGGAAAGGCACTGACAAGCTCTTGAAAGTGAAAAGATGAACGAAAGAAGGCTAAACC
>JAFGBP010000070.1 GCA_016933095.1 Candidatus Woesearchaeota archaeon
CAGACCAAGCCACTTGGCAGAACAGCCCTATTTCAGTGATATCGACGTCACGGTCACATACAAGAGCCAATAGAGAGGCATGTAAACGCCAAAGAATATTATGAACAGGTCCGCCCTTGAGAAAAGGACAAAGATGAGAAGGAACTCCTTAAAGTATCCCTGAGGTATGGAAGGTATCTGATAATATTTTTTTATAAAGACTTGCAAGCCCTTTCCCTTCCTTGGTGCAGATGACACGGGGTTGGCAGAGCGGCCGACTGAGCCTTTAATTCTCAGGGATTTCAGCTCTCCCTCAAGGGTTAGTATGGCCTTCTTGTCAGCCGAGGCAGATTGTGCTAACGAGAACATCAAAGCCGAGGCCCCGAAGACAATAATCAGGAGGCTACCTGTCTGCAAGTATACTGAAGTCGTCAAGCCACTCCATATGGCGAGCAGAATTGTGATGTGCATGAGCGCGTCGAGATACACCCCTCTCATTGAAGTCTTCTGGTCATATCTCGCCATCTCTCCATCCACACGGTCCAAAACCGCAATAAAGTATGCCAATGCCAGGCCTGCGATGTAAGACCACATCTCTCCAAGGTAGAATAGGTAGCCTATAGGAATAGTAAGCAGCACCAAAAGAAAAGTGACTTGGTTCGCTGTGAAGGGTGTGTGAAGGAACAGTTTCGTTAAGTATATTGAAGGATACCTGTGAAGGTAAGAGTAAAGGCTGACCCTTTCAATCTCGCCAGGCTTCTGGCAAATTCGCCTTAGCTCCTTAATAGACTCTGATCCACGCCTATGCAATTTCGTATCTTTAGCCTTTGTTGAATTCGCTACTTTCTTTGAAGATCTCATCAGATACATCATCTCCTGATAGTTTATAAGATTTATGAAACAACAAACATTCTTTCAAAAATTCCTTCCAGAATCATTTCGTAAGCACATATACCCCTGTCACACCAGCGAATGGAAGGCCGTGATCGTACTTAATCACCTCAGAGAGCCAGGCCAGCAATTTCTCTACGTTCGTATTATCGAGCTTGGCATCCCTAAGGGCATTTGTCAAGCGTTTCCTCATATCGATTATCATCTTCTCCCCATTAGCTTTGTCATAACCGATGGTGCGCCACTTCAGCTTGAGCCCCAGCTCGTCAGCCCATTCCTGTATATTGAAGGGGCAGAGGAAGTGGACATCTGAGAGGCTCATTGGCACGTTGAGCAATAACTGGAGGCTCATCCAGATGTAGCCCCTGATGTTGGTGAAGTTAGGGCAGGTCACAATCAGTTTACTATCTTCCTTCATGAATCCCTTCAAGGACTTAAGGACTGCGAATGGGTCGTCTGTGTGCTCCAGCACCTCCTGCATGACCACGACGTCGTATTTTCCGTCCAGCTCCTCGATGCCTTTGCACTCGAACTTCAGCTTTGGGTGCTTGTGCATCTCCTCTGCGATCTTGATGGCTTCCTTGGAGTAGTCCGTGGCCAGCACGCTCTCGGCGCCTGCCTCTGCTATCTGGATGGCTGTCTCGCCAGTGCCACATCCTATCTCCAGAACCTGCTTTCCCTTCCAGCCATCCTCCTGGAGGACAGCCCCGCTTATGTCAAGGGAGTCAAACGTGAAGAAGGATTCCTTCCCCTTCTTGTACACCTCGTCGTACTTGTCCTTCAAGGACTTGTTATCGCGCCCTTCCATGCTACCTGAAAACAGGGCGAGGTTTATATTTTTTGCGAAAAGAGGCGTGACCAAGTAGCGTCTAGCGCAGTCTGAGTTTCGGGTGCGTCCAGAAAGGCCGCCTAGCGTAGTCTGACTGACCTGCCCGCGAATGCTCTAGACTCGGCCATAATTAAGTGTGGGACTAATCGAACTATAGTGAGCGCAGGTCGCACCTTGCGCGCTTACAAAACGCCGAAGCGTTTTGAAGCCCAAAAAATCATGAAATGATTTTTGATGGCTAACCGAGCGTAACCAGTTATACGGAGCGCAGCCAGGAGATTCTGGACGCGCCTTCTGAGTTTCATAAGTTTTAAAAACCACCCATTATCCTTGGAGTCTATTATGAGTGATTACTTTATGGCTCTTGAAAATAGGAACAATGGCAAGAGGACAGCGATCTTCTTTCCGGTCATCAAGGGCACTGCTGTAAGGGACACTGTGAAGAGGGGCGTGCTTCACCTTCTTGCTAGGAAATTGGAGAAGGCCGGTAAGAGACCGTTCTTTGTATTCCTCATTTTGGAGAAAAAAATAATATTCAAGGAGGAAGTCAGGGGCTTGGACCACTCATTTGTCCAGATCCCCAACATCCCTTGGAACAACCAGCCGAGCCACTTCTTCTTCAGGAGGCTCAGGAATTTTCTCTTCGCTTCCATAAATCATGTGGACACGTACAGGATCTTTATGCGTGAGCAGAGGGAGAAGCACCTCTTTGCCTACATGCTCCACAAGTCCATTGACCTACTGTCCACTCCTTGGCCGTTCTCCTTGTTATTCAAGCTGTTCATGCGCTTCACTGAGTGGTGCGAGCTTTTCCTGACCAAGCCCATTGACAAATGGTATGCCAGACTATATGACAAGTACAAACCTTCGCTTCTGCTCCTGCACTCTTACCAGGACATTAACCTCATCCCCTTGGAACGCGTGGCCAAGAGGAAAGGCATCCCATTCTTGTCATCTGTGATGAGCTGGGATAATTTGACGAGCAATGGCGAGATCCCCATAAGGCCTGACAAACTTATGGTTTGGAGTGAGCTCATGAAGGGCGAGGCCATAAAGTACCATTATTTTAGGAAGGAGGATTTGTCCATCACTGGTCCCTTGCAGTTCGACTATCATAAGATATTGGACAAGTCCGGCAAGATCTTACCTAAGAAGGAGTTCTTCAGGAGGAACCATCTTGACCCTTCGAAGAAGGTGTTGACATACACCACTGCCTCTCCCTTGCTATTCCCTGAGGAGCCCCAGTTCGTGGATTACCTCCATAAGCTGGTGAGGAAGCACTTCCCGAGGCTCCAGATATTTGTCAGGATTTATGCTAAGGACAAAGACCGCGGCAGGGAGAGGTATCGCTTCCTTGAGGGCAGGCCTGGCCTGGTGCTTGATTATTCTTGCATCAGCTCAAGGCTCATGACTGACCTCATGCCTTTCGACGACGAGTTCCTCGCCCACCTCTCGGCGACGATGAAGCACAGCGACATCGTGATGAACTTCATAAGCACCATTGACCTGGATGCATTCGTATTCGACAAGCCAACCATCAACGTCAGTTTCGAGGGGGCGTTGAAGAAGCCTTTCCTGAAGAGCGTGAGGAGGTTCCAGGACTACAGCCACAGCCAGTACATCTTCCGCTCAGGAGGGGCTAGGTTCGTGGATTCTGAGAAGAAGCTGCTCAAGGCCCTGGGAGACTACCTTAAGGACCCTGCTCTTGACAGGGAGAAGCGCGCCAAGGCCCTGAGGATGATCTGCGGGGAGATCGACACCAAGGCCAATGAGAGGATTGCGGGGTTCGTGGCTGAGCAGGTCCTGGGCAGCCCTGGCTACTGAAGGCCACCCCCACAACAGAAAATACTATTCATAAGTAGTAAAAATCGTAAAATTTAAATAAGGCTAATTCTCCGAAAAGGCATGAAAAACTTCTTCAAAGACCCTAGATTCACAATCCCGTACAAGCAGACGAACCTCGATCTCGGAAATCCTCATGGAAAGCTGAGCGAGAGATCTATCGCACACACGAACATCCACCAAGGACAGGACATACTTGACCTGGGATGCGGGACTAGCGTTTCGACGAGCACTCTTCTCGACAAGGCAAGCCCGGTCTTCGTTATAGGCGCAAAGCTTGCAGGCGCGTTCCTGAACATGGCGAGGATGAAATTCGGCCTCCGGGAATACGCGACCAATAAGGCCATGAAGAGACACTACTTCTCGAAAAGCAGCATAACTGAAACCCTGAAATACAACGTCACAGAGAAATCCTGAATATAAAACTGCTTCCGCCTTTCTTGGGTCTTTATTAGGCTTTTTCCTTAGCCTTTTTATCCCCTGCTTATGGTCCAGCCGCCGTCTACAGGGATATCAGCACCCGTGACGTAGGAAGAGGCATTCGAGGCCAAGAAGATTATCGCGCCCACGAGCTGCCTCGGGTGGCCAACCTCGTGCAGGGAGGTGCGGTCCCTGAGCCTCTCGATGAAGGGGTCTGCCTTCTGGACTGTGTTGCCGCCTTGCTTGCTCTCCTCCACGTTAGGGAAGGGGCCTGGCGAGATGGAGTTGCACCTTATTCCCTTGGCGCCGTAGTACTCTGCTATGTACCTCGTGAACTGCATCAGGGCTGCCTTTGCAGAGCCGTAAGCAGCGGGGTTGAACTTGTCAGTGCCTGCGTAGAGCTTGGGGCTGGGGCCGAAGTGGCCGTACATAGAGGCGACGTTGACTATCGAGCCTTTTGTTCCGTGCTTGAGGAAGTTGGCGGCCACATGCTTAGTCGCGATCGCGGCCCATAAAGGGCCTTCCTGGGCAGCCATCCAGGTCTCCCTAGTCACGTTCTCGACCCTGCCCGCGTCTGTGTTGAAGCCGCTCTTGATTGTCATGTCGTGGGCGTTGTTTATCAGGACATCTATCCTGTGCTTGGAGCAGATGTCCTTGAACACAGCCTCGAGCTTAGGCGTGTCTATGAAGTCCACCAGCCTGAAGTCGACCTTGTCGTCCCCGTACTTCTTCTTGTACTCAGCTGCCTGTGCTGCGAGGCGGTTAGACCTCGCCAAAAGGATTATCTTTGCTCCTACCGAGAGCAGCCCCTCTGCAATGTACCTTCCAAAGAATCCGCCTGCGCCCGTCAATATAACTGTCTTACCTGCTATGTCAAATATATCCTCCAAGGCAGTTCCCTCAGTTGATGTCTTCTTCTTCATCTTGACCATCCTCTTGACATATTGTCTGTCATATTGCCAGTCATGCCATTCACATGTCAGGTATCTTGCCTTCCTGCAGAGCCTTCATGTAGAACTCCAGGAGAGGAATATCCCTTGGCTCGTCAATCTGCTGTGACTTCCAAGGGTCCATCTCGAACAAGAGTATCTTCCCGCCGAGCCTGTTCTTCTGCTTAGTAAGTATCCCTGGCTTGAAGACGTATATTGATCCGTTCTCCCTGTACTGCTTCTCGAAGTCCTGCCTCCTCTCCCTACGCCTGTAATCATAGTTTATAGAGACTGGCTTCCCCTCCTTGATCTTCCACACGTAGAAGTCACCGATATAGAACGCCGAGAACAGTGAGTCTGCCTTCTCGGCCTTTAGGTACTCCACTGCCTTGTCGATGTCAGAGGCCTCCCGGATTGGTGACGTGGCCTGGAGGAAGACTATGAGCTCTATCTTCTTCCTAACATCCGCTCCCAGGCTGTCAAAGACGTGGATGAGGGCTGACTCGCTCGAAGCCTCGTCCCCTGAGATCTCTGCCGGGCGCTTGACTATCTTGGCCCCATGCTTCTCGCAGATTCCCGCAATCTCGTCATCGTCAGTGGAGACATACACCTCATCTACGTGCTTGGCTCCCTTCGCAGCCTCTACGCTCCAGGCTACCAAGGGCTTGCCGCAGAAAGGGATTAGGTTCTTCCTCGGAATCCCCTTGGAGCCTCCCCTTGCTGGAATTATTGCTATGATCATTTTACAGCCCCCTCATTTTTTCTTATTCATTCTTATACTAGGCTTTGCTCCAGTCTTCTCTTCAAAGACCTTTGCCTCTTCATCTGTTTTTTTTGCCTTGTATTCAGAAGGAAATGCTGTCGGGATCCCCCAAAATTGGCAATATGAGCAGAGCGGCACCTGGTCGCGCCTGCCTCTCTTGTGGAGCTCCAGCCACTTCATGCGCTTCTCGCCGTTCCATATGTTAAGCAAGCTCTCCTTTTTCGCATTACCTATTACACCAAGGCCTTTGGGGTCGAAGCGGACGCAGATCGAAACCTCGCCCTTGAAGTTAATCACCAGGTGGTTCAGGAAGTCCCAGCAGATGCCTACCTCAGGGATGGTTGGCTCTCTCTTCTTGTAGTTGAAGCTGCCCAGAGGAGAGTGAAGTATCCTCGTCGCTATGATGAGGCCGAACTTCTCGTATCTGGACCTATCCACGTTTCCGTTGAGGCGCAGGACCACGAGGGGTTTCCTGTCGCCTTTGAGCTCAAGGAATTTCTCTATGATCGCGTATTGGTTGTCTGCCTCGCTGTCATTCTCGATGACTGATATCGCAAGGGTGTCGAGGTTACCTATTATCTCGTTCGCCTTCTCCACCAGGAGCTTTCCGTTCGTGTCAATGCTGGTTATCTGCCTCGAGAACAGCTTGGCTGCCTCGCCGAAGCGCGGGTAGAGCAAGGGCTCGCCATTGTTGTGGAGCTGCACAGTGATGTTGTCAGGCAGCTGCTCCGCTATCTTCTTCACCAACTCAAAGTCCATGTCACCGTATGTAGCCGCGATCTCAGGATAGTCGCGCTCAATCTTCCTCCTGCCACACATCCAGCAGTTCTTGTTGCACCGACCTGTGAGCTCTACATTGACATTCGCTAGGCTTCCAAATTGCTTCTCTACCATTTTTTATGACCTTTTTTCATGACCTAGGAATATTGTTCTTCAACTTCATTCTTCAACTAATAACTAATACCTTATATGGTAACATGCTCCTTCAGAGAGAAACGAAAAGAGCTATGCAAAAATAGTTCACCTTTCGATAAGTAAAAGTGTACTATAATAAAAATTTTTTGGTCTTACCGGCTGCGTTGAATATCTCCAGTACGCGGCGCTCATCGCGATTAGCAGGAATCCTTTGCCGAGTCTAGAGTGCCAGTATAAGTTTCTTGAAGGAGCGCCTATGCGCAGCAGAGTATAGCTCTGCGCATAAGTAAGCTATGCTTACTCCGTGCACTTTTTCAACGCACCTGGACTTACCTTTATCACTTTATTTCTTCAGGATGGTATCATTCTTCCTGAGCTTCTGCTGGATGGGCACTTCGCTGTCGTGCACCCTCTTCCTGGTGCTGCCGAGGTAGATCGGGAAGTTCCTGACGAACCTGCATATCCTCGAGATGCCGTCTTTCTCTAAGCTGGCTGCTTGGTCGCTTCCCCACATGGACCGATCCAAGGTAATGTGCCTCTCCACGACGCAGGCGCCAAGCGCGATTGCTGCCAGGGTCGGCTCCAATCCCTGCTCGTGGCCGCTGAAGCCGATTGGGCAGTTGAAGAACTTCCTATGGGTCCTTATCATGTGCAGGTCCTGCTCGTGGTGCTGCGAAGGATAAGTGGAGGTGCAGTGCAATAGCACCAGGTTCTGCTCTCCCAACAGGTCAACTGCTGCCTTGATCTGCTGCATGGTACTCATTCCCGTCGAGAGTATGACGGGCTTGCCTGTGGCCTTGATCTTCTTGAGAAGCTCCTTATCCGTGAGGGTAGCTGATGCAATCTTATAGCATGGCACGTCGAACTTCTCGAGGAAATCCACGCTCTTCAGGTCCCAGGGCGAGGCGAACCATAGTATTCCTTTCTTCTTGCAGTAGGCGTCTATTTCCTTGTACTCCTTCTCACCGAATTCCAAACCTCGCTTGAGATGTCCGTTCGTAGGACCGAAAGGATTCTCCCTGGGCTTCTCAAGCTCTTCCTTGGTGTACACATCCTCGACTGTCCTCTTCTGGAACTTGACAGCGTCGCAGCCTACCTCTACTGCCATGTCTATAAGCTTCTTAGCCGTGTCGAGGCTTCCGTTATGGTTTATCCCTATTTCTGCAATGACAAAAACAGGATTGTTGTGTCCCACTAGCTTATCTCCAATCTGGACAGGAGGCACTGTCTTTTCTCTGAGAGCAAGATTTTCATAAATATTAAGAGCTTCTGAGAGGACGTGGCTAGGGCTTGACAGCATTCCGTCGCTTTCGTCTACTAGAGTGCTTACTTTCTCATATATTTTTTTTGGTACTGTTATACTATGGAATCCTTCTTTCGGCATTTTATTCACCTCGCGTTGAAGACGTTGTTTCTTTGCTTTGTTTCATTTTTTCTTTGTTTTGTTATCACGCACCCACGCCTCAGTACGGTAATCAATTGAAGAACCTTTATAAACTTTATGATAGATCATTCCTAAACTAGAAAAAGTACGGCATCAGTACCGTAATTTTATTCTTGTGATGAAAAATGGTGATTGTTTCGATCACGGAAATGGATGCATATTCTTAGCATAGAGGATGATCTCACACACCTCTCTCACCGCACCATAGCCCCCTTTCAGCCTAGTGACGTAATCGGCCTTCTTCCTGATGCGGAAATCCGAGTCCGCAACTGCAATGCCCAAACCCGCTTCGCATATGCAAGTCATATCATTGACGTCATTGCCGACATAGCAGGTCTGGCCAGCCTCCACCCCATGTTCCTTGAGTGCCACATGGAAACTCGAGATCTTGTCATCGATTCCACGCGCAGAGAGAAGCTTCAGTTTCCTGGCCCTGGTAGCAACCACGGGGTTGGTTTCCTTTGAGAGTATGACCACTGAAATCTTCGCATGCTCTCTTATGAAGTCAAGGCCCAAGCTGTCATACCTACTGCACACGACCGATTCAACGCCGTTCTGGTCAGATAGCACCGTGTTGTCAGTAAGTGTACCATCAAAATCCATGATAAGCAGCCTAATCTGCAAAAATCTGGACTTAAGCTCCTCCGGCAATGCGCTGTAAATGGCTTTAAAGTCAGGAAACCCTTCCAATTGCATCATTCTCCTTCTTGACGATAAAAATGAATATTTCTCAAAGATTTTTGATCGAATCCCGGCGCATCAAAGATACAGCACTACCCCGCCAGCGCGTTCTCCACCAGCTCACACACGACGTGGATGATGGTGATATGACTCTCCTGGATGCGAGCAGTGTCATCGCTCTTCACCACGACGCTTAGATCGCACTCGCCCTTAAGCCTACCCCCACCTTTTCCAAGGAAGCAAACGGTCTTCATCCCCTTCTCCCGCGCCACAGCCATTGCTTCTGAGATGTTGGATGAGTTGCCAGAAGTGCTTATCCCCACTAGCAAGTCCCCTTTCTTTCCAAAAGCTTCTACTTGTCTGGAAAATACCTTCTCAAAACCATAGTCGTTGCCAATAGCTGTAAGGCAGGAAGTGTTGGTCGTCAGTGCAAGAGCGCACAAGGCCTGCCTTTCCTTTTTGAACCTGCCAACGAGTTCTGCCACGAAGTGCTGAGCATCGGCGGCACTTCCGCCGTTACCGCATACAAGGACTTTCCCTCCGCGCTTATAACAGCCGATGATTTCATCAGCCACCTCGTTTATCCTGCTGGCGTCTGCCGCCAGTGACTGCTTAACCTCAATGCTCTCCTTTATCAGCTTCTCAATGACGTCCTTCATGAGGAACACCTCCAACAATTGCTTCTAAAAATCTTTTCCGTTATTATTTGTCATGTTGAAATCTTGTATATGCGGAATCATCTGAAACTTCCCTTCTATTTCTTCACCACAAAGAAGATGTGGTTGGAAAAGAGTGACTTGAATGGCGGCTCTACCAATCTTATAGAACCCGCTAACTTTATTGCAAGAAAGCTTCTGTCCTTCAATTTGGTACACTTGAAACCGGCCTGGTATAGGAGGCGCTTGAGAGTTTTCTCGTTGAATATTCTTATATGTTCCCCGCAAGTTGTCTTGTCCGACACGTCCAGAGAAGGTGTCGGCACCATTCCCAGCAGGAACTTCAGGCGCATGAACACGTTGAACGTGTTGTGCGTCGTTATGTAAAGAGAGCCGCCCTTCTTCAAAACACGGTAAACCTCATCCAGCGCATGCTGGCCATCAAAGATATGCTCTATTGTCTCACTCATGATCACAGCGTCAAATGCGCGAGAGGCAAAAGGAATCCTCCCATCTGAGAGGTCAACCTGCCTTGCAGTGATACCTTGAGAATGAAGATACTTGACGCTTGAGGGGGAGATATCAACAGCAAAAGGTATAACTCCTCTTTGCATTAGGAGTCTTAACAGCATTCCATTCCAAGAGCCCACGTCGAGGACCTTCTTCCCATTTAATTCATCAGCTCCCGACTCCAAGAACATGAGAAAGATCTTCTTATGCCAAGAGCTCAGCTTACTTATCGATAGGGCTTGGTGATCATCCTTCTTAACATACTGCTTCTCATAATGCTTCTTCACATCCAAACAAAATCACCTCCTGAGCGTCGCGTAGGCTACTAATCCTGCTTGAAAAGCTCGTTAAAAGAAAAATTCTCAACGCCCGTCCGCATACATTTTGCAGCGCATTCAACAGGGTCCTCAGATCCCGCATATAACTTAGCCAGCACCCTTTCATACATGGCGGATTCCAAAGACAGTTTTTAAATGTTGTGAAGGGATAACGGCCGCGTTGAAATTCTCCTGTGCACGGCGCTCATCGTGCCTCAACAGGAGTCCTTTGCCGCGTCTAGAGTAATAGTCCGGGCATTTTGAAGGAGCGCTAATGTGCACTTTTTCAACGCGCCCGAAGGAATAACTTCACGGAAAATATCTTCCTCCAAAGCATATGAACGAAACCTTTATAAATAGATATTTTTTCCGTCATCTTGGACGGTCATAGCGGCTTGGTTACACCCGAACCCGTTTCGAACTCGGAAGTTAAGCAGGCCCACGTTCTGGCGTGTACTGCACTTTGTGTGGGAAAACCGGAAAGCTGTCCACCTTTCTTTTTTTCATTAGGAGTTCCTGTTAGTATCAGGATGTTAGCATGATTTTATCATATCAAGTATGAGCAAGTTGTTTCCATGGCCTGATTTCTCAGTCAAATTTAAATATTATGAATGAGTATATATAAGCAACATGGAGATAGCTACGACGCATCATATGACAAGCATGGTCATTCTTCTAGTGGTCGTCGTAGTCGTAGTTCTATAAGAGCCTCCTGTTCTTCTTCAAAACCAAAAGCGAAGGGGAACAGGGACAGTGCTATTGCCATGACTCATCATGCAGATACATGAGAGCGGAATGAAAACTAGAGAAGAAAGAGAAAGAAAACAAAAACACGAGGAGATAAGGAAAATGGAAGCGCAAATCGCAAGCAGAACACAGATCATCGAGGATAGCGACATTGACAGGTCCAATTCAGGAACAGAACCAGCCGTGCCGGAGGCCGTCGTCCTGAAGGGTTCTGATGTCGTCGTCAAGGTCCTTAAGGAAGTGGGCGTGGATCGCGTCTTTGGCATCCAGGGCGGCAAGGTCATTGCGCTTTTTGATTCCTTGAGCCGGTCTGACATTAAGATGGTCCATTGCGGCCAGGAAGGGGCGGCTGGCCACATGGCAGAGGGGTATGCCGAGTCGAGCGGAAAAGTGGGCGTAGTCATCGCGACGTCTGGCCCCGGCGCTACTAACCTGGCGACGCCGATGCTTGATGCTTACATGGATTCTGTCCCTTTAGTAGCCATCACCGGCCAGGTCCCTGCAAACGATCTTGGCACCATGGCTTTCCAGGAAGGCCCTGTCTTTGAGATGATGAGGAAAGTCACCAAGAAGAATTATCTTGTGACACATCATGAATCCCTAGCTAGGACTCTGAGAGAGGCGTTCGAGGTTGCGAGGAGCGAAAGGCCTGGTCCGGTCAGCGTTGATATAACTTCTAATGTCTGGGGCAAGGACATCCGTCTCATCCCTGATGAGAAGCATAAGTCCGAGTCGTCCGAGTCCGTCAGCAGTAGAGCGGATCAGAGAAAAGAGAGGTTCCGGCAGGCGAGCATTGAAGACGTGCTAGAAGCCGTCTTTGAGTCTGAGAGGCCGATCATCTACGCCGGCGGAGGAGTCAAGATTTCAGGCGCGTCAGAGCTGCTGAGAATATTCTCTGAAAAGTACAAAATACCAGTCATAGCAACCCTGAAAGCATTGGGTTGCTTTCCGACGATGAGCCCGCTCTACCTAGGGATGCCTGGCATGCATGGCACGGCTTACGCCACACACGCCCTCTACAACGCGGACTTTGTCCTCGTCATCGGCAGCAGGATTGATGACCGGGTCATCCAGAACCCTGATGAGTTCCTAAGTCACGGCATGAATGGGAAAATAAAGGTCATTGCACACATAGACATAGACCCCTACGAGATCAACAAAAGGCTGGATCCTGAGAAGAGAGGCGGTGTCAGATTTAGGAGTTTGCCTATAAGCATGGATGCTAAGTCCTTTCTGGAAGAAGCCTTGAAGATCGATCATGAGTACGGCAAGAGGAAGAGTTTCAGCCCGTGGCATGAACAGATTGAGGCGTGGAAGAAGGAATATCCTCTTCCA
>JAFGBP010000071.1 GCA_016933095.1 Candidatus Woesearchaeota archaeon
GCAGGGTATACGAGGCAGATTATTCCGAGAAATAAGCCTGCCAACACAGAGAGGTATGTCTTCTCCTTATTCTCATATCGAAACCAGAAATATAGGAATGCGGGTAAAAAGAGTGTATTTGACATGGCTCCAAAAAAAGGGCATATTGTGAAATCAAGCACTAGAAATGCCACGGCGGTCAAGAATCCCCATTTCTTGCTCTGGAACAATTCCCAGCCAAGCAGATACCAAAACCATACTGCTGCTATAAGGATAAGGAGAGGAAATGATAGGACTACGCGGTCGATAGGGATTCCCGTCATCATGACAATCCCCGCCTCCATCAGAGGCATGATGTAGCCGTAATATTGAAACTCATGGAGGTAGAACGCATCCTCCCAGAAAGGGCTTCCGGCAACTATGCTTTGGACAAAGCCACGGTCCCTGTATAAGTCTCCGCCGTAGACTGGCGATGGAAGCTGGGTGTATCCTGCAATGTAGATGCCGTAGAATATGATGAAGAAGATTATGATTCCTGCCAAGGCATACTCTTCCCATGTCAGCTTCTCTATGAAGGTTGATAGAGACGACTTCGAGGCTGAGCCCTCACAGTCATAGCCGCTCTCATCATTTAATACCTTCTTGGGCAAAGCTGGCGCTTCGACCCTTGAAGTCTCTTCTGCATGTCTGTTCCCCGCGGGTTTCTCTTCTGTTGTCTTTATTGTCTTATGCATTCACCCACCTTACGAAATTATCTAAGTCAAGCTATTGCTTAAATAGTTTATCAATCCCACAGGCTCTGAAACGTACAGCACGAAGAAAAGCAACACGATCCAGACTATTATTCCAAGCAAGAGGCGCCAGTCCCTGTATACCAGGTGAGTTTGCCTAGCAATCTCAGATCCTTCAAGCCCCAAGCCATAGAGCCTGAACACGACGTATATCGCCACTGGTATCGTAACTAGGAGAAGCGAGCTCTTTGAGAAGGCATACAGCGAGTAGACTATGATGAGGCAAGTCGTGGAGACTACGAGCAGGGCTTTTAACATCTCAGGCGAATAGTTGACAGGCAGGGCCTTCTGGTAATCGCTGCTGCTTTTGCCATGGCTGCTATGACTGGCGTAGTTGGCCTTAAGAAGCCTCGCGTCAGACTCTCGTTTGTTGACTGCGAGGAAGAGCGCTAGGAAAAACGGGCACATGATAAGCCAGGGCGAGATGAATGACTGGATTATGAAAGCTCCTGAAGCCGCCCTTATGACGAAGTTCATGGCTATC
This sequence comes from Candidatus Woesearchaeota archaeon, assembly GCA_016933095.1. GTDB lineage: Archaea > Nanobdellota > Nanobdellia > Woesearchaeales > SM23-78 > SM23-78. Next base: position 1,255 of record JAFGBP010000071.1, read on the forward strand.
AGGATTATGTCAAGCACAGGCTCCCTCTTGAGTCCCAGGGAGTACAACAGAGTGAATATGAAAAGCGCAAGGGTCGAGAGCAGGAACAGGAAGCTGAGAGAATAGGCAATCCCAAGGGAGAGTATCAGGAACAACGCGGCGATGAGAGTCGCTTCGAACGCAGAGACAGTCCCAGAGGCAAGCGGCCTTTGTTTCTTCTCTGGGTGCATGCAGTCTTTCTTCAGATCAAACAAGTCGTTTAGCACATAGCTTGACGATGAGATGAATGATAAGGCCAGGAATCCCATAAAGACCTCAAGCAGGAGCCTGAAGTCAAACAGCCCACCAATAAAGAAGAGCGGCAGGAATATCACCAAGTTCTTGTACCACTGGTAAGCCCTTATGAGCTTTACATACTCCCATAGCCTGAATCCGATGCTATCCGGCTTCATTTTTCCCGATTCCAAAGTTAAATCCTCCAATAGCAAATGTGGCCAGAGCACCTGGCATATTCTAACGGCTTCCCTTCAAAAGCCTGTTGAGCCTGAATATCTTCACGGTTTTCGTCACGACGTGCACGAGTATCGTGCTCTTTCTTTTGACAAGGATTGGTTTTTTTCTTTTAAAGCTTTGCATGAACTTCTCCTTGTTCGTGACGTCGAAATCAGGCACTTGGACGTAGCTCCTTCCGACTTCGGGTCTCGTGTGGGCGTCGCTCCCGACGAACGGATAGACTCGCTTCATTCCGCCACGACCCTTGCTGGCCTTAAATATCTCTCTGTAGAATTCCTCTGCCGCGTCATTAAACCGCGAAAGCACAGTCCTTGAGTTGAAAGTCTCTATCATGTCAAAGGCGCCCTTAGAAAAGAGGGAGCGCAGAGAATCCTTGTTCTCCTTGAGCCTTGAATGCTTCCTCATCCTGTCAAACGGGTGCGGCAATGCGACTATCGCTCCTTGCTTCCTGATCCTCTTGACAGTCTCCCAGAAGTCGAGTCCTGCAGGGACCTCTCGCGTCAGGAAATACGCGATGACCTCGCCGTTTGAAGTCATTATCTCCTCGCCCACGATGCATGATCGCTTACCGTACCTTCGCCTGTACTCCAAAGCCCCTCTTATAGTGTCATGATCTGTTATGCAAGGAACGACGCCTTTCTTCTGGCACTCTTTCCTCAAGGCTTCAACACTTAAGAGGCAGTCCCTGGAATAATCCGTGTGGACATGCATTTCTAGTTTCATGAACATGCAAATAAAGGCTGAATCGCAAAAACCCGCCTAGGCCACTAAAGTTTATCACATCTTGTCCTGAAGCCGACCGCCGCTTACCACGGCCAGTCGACTTTCCACACAATAATCCTTGACCCCGTCACGTCGCTCAAGTCGCTGAACTTCTGGAAGTGCTCAGTATATCTCCCATCCAAGTAGAAGAGCTTCGTGAACATCGATTTGGAAAGGTAAGGGTCTGCTATGAGCGCCCTATTGTTCACCTGGTCAATCAGCACATCGAACTCGAACGTCGAGTTCGCCATCTCAATCGTCTCATAATCATCCTCTCCAAGGAGGATGAAAGATGCAGGCGCTACCTCTCCGGATCCTCTCCGGACGCCGTTGTTGTCGAAGCTTGATATTATCAGGGAGGAATTATCTGGCTTGTCATAATCGACTATTATCCCTTCAAGCACGGTCCTTCCGTTGGCATCCTGGCCGAGAGTCCTGCCGACCCCGCACATAAGCTTCCTGCTGACAACAACAGTCTTGGTCTTAGGAGCAGCGCTGATTGAAGCGTTTGACTCATTCTGTGCATCCGCAGACACGTCATCAGCGCCAGTGTCATCACTGACAGGGACGATCTCGGTCTGGTTCTGCTCCTGGCACCCGACCCAGTCATTCGTCAGGTAGCTGGGCCAAGGAGACACCCAGTCGTTAATCGCGCGCTCTGTCTGGAGGCTCTGCATCTCATAATAGATGCTCGTGGCCTCGTCGATGCTGTAGCCAAACCTTTGCTGGAGCAGGTCGACAGCCTCTGACAGAGGCTTTGGTCGCACATTCTTCACCATGTAAGCCCTGTCAAAGTTCCAGAGGCCGAAGTGAGCCCATACACCTGCCTTTCCGACCATGTCTGCGGACGTTATGAAGTAATCTTCCGGAGGATTGCAGTAAAGATAGCTTGAGATGGTCTGGATCTCAGAGTCAGTGTAACCCAACTCCTTCAGGTGGGCCGCTCCCTCTGCCTCGTCCATCACGACAAGCTCGCTTATTATGTTCTCAGAGACCTCAGTATCGTTGTTCCTCTTGTCGACCTCGTCAAATGCATTGTTGCTTCCACAGTCCAGCATCCGCAGGATTCCAAGCGCCTCGCGCTCGTTGTCAGTCTGTAGAATGAGGCCTAGCCAATGCGCGTTAGGATGGTCTTGTGTAACTCCATCAAGTGTTACTCTCCTGTCGGCTACGTACTTGAACCAGTGGCCGAAGTCCCACCAAGAGTTGATGATCGCATCAGGCGCCGACTCAGTCCTTATCTTAGTCAGGCTGTCCCACCATCCTTTTGTTATGGAAGGCGTGAAGTTGTCCCCCGCTGACTCTCCTGCCCTTATAGGCGTCAGGAGCAGCAAGAACAGCACAAAGAACACAATTAGGTTTGCAAGCGTCTTGTTCAGGTTCATCTCCTGCCTAAGGATCCTTGCAAGGTATTGGTACAAGTATCCGATAGCTATTCCGACTGCTATGGAGAAGACAGGCGTGAGCAGCAAGATGAACCTGACTCCCTTGATGCTCGCGATTATCATGCCCATGAACCAGACAGTGAAAAGAACTGCGGGCTTGATGTCAATCTTCGAATGCTTATCCCACACATACAAGCCGAGAGCTGCAAGCACAGGAAGCATCAAGATTACGACGTAGACAAAAGGATTGAGTGCATACGCATTAGCCGATACCAAGTACAGGAATAAGAGCGTCGAGGCTCCGATAAGAGCGTATTCCTTCACGTCAGGCTTCCTCTTGATCATCAGGAAGATAATTCCGATCAATGCCAGTGCAAACAGCCAAGTCACCCCAAAAGAAGTCTGGGAGACGATCGTCGAGAGGTTGGCCTCGTTCAGCTCGGCTACTGTTGTGAAGACGTTAGGCCACAGGTTCGGGTGCACGGGCGTCTTTAGCGTGGTGAAGGTCGACAAGGGAGCGAGCACTACTGCAGTGAAAGCCTGAACTGAAGTCATGAGAGACACGAATACGAACGATGAGAAGAAATAAATCCCTGCCGTGAACGCGTTGAGCCTAAGCTCACTGTGATGCCAGACCTTCTTGATGTCCCTATGCTCCAAGAGGTTCTTGGCGATGACGATGATGAAGTAAGCCACGACAGCGGCGAGCAGGAACTCGAAGATATACCACCAGCCGCCCCATGCAAACGCAAAGACTCCAGTGACAAGTCCTGCTAAGGCTGCAAGTATTGATTTCATCTTCAGGCCCTCTGCCTCGATGGCCTCAAGGAATACCCATACGATCACAAGCGCCAGGACGACGTTCCAGATGTCGGTGTCAGAACCGAGGGTCCTCGTGATGAACATGGGGTTCAAGGTGACGAACATAGCTGCGAAGAACCCAGCAACTTCATTCATGAGCCTTCGCCCGATAAAGAACGCGGCCACCGCAGCAATCGCCGCCAATACCGTGGGCAGCAGAAAAGAGGCCTTCATCAAGTTGATCTTAGGGTTGACTGCGTGAATCACCTTGTATAGGAATACTATGCCGTAAGGATGCATCGAAGGCATAACAGATCCGCCCAAAGGCGCAAGTATATGGTTGTCCCAGCACCACCCATCCTTGACCTCATCGCAGACAGAACCCGTCTCAAAGAGGTTTCTCGCCTGCCTCAAGTAGAAGTATGAGTCAAGGTCGCCAAGGAAAGTATAGGTGACGTTGTTCTCATCATACTGGAAGCCTTTCTTGAACTGCTGGCTCGTGCCTGCAATCTGCTGATCGATCATCTGCTGGTTGTTCTTCAGGAACTCTTCGTACTGCTGGTTGATCAGCATGTCCTTGTTAGCCTGGGGAAGGCTCGGGTACTGCTGGTTTACAACCGCCGCAATCTGGCCTCGAAAATAGTTTCCGACGGCATTCGCCGCCCACGCCTCAGTCTGCGGTAGGTCCTCAGGCGCAAGCCTAATCTGGAAAGTGAACACGACAGGCACCAGTATGAACAAGAGCGTGAGAAGGATTGATACCTTCCTCTTGTCAGAAAGAAACCTCTTGACGCTTGAAAAATCTAGCTTTATCTCCTGGTCATCATCATGACTCTCAGACTGAACGTGCTTTGCCAAAATATCACCCTCCAAAAAAACAGGAATCCGGAACAGAAATCCGGCTCATCCCATGAATATCCTTAAATCCCCTAATAACTTGAATAGACTGAAAGAGCGTCCACGCGCTTTAAAAACTTTTCCCCTGATAAAGGGTGCGTTCAAAATCTTAATAATTAAATACCCGCACCAGCCATAAGGCTGGTTGCGGGGGTGGGAGTGTACCCCACCATGATTAA
>JAFGBP010000072.1 GCA_016933095.1 Candidatus Woesearchaeota archaeon
CATACCACAACATGATGGTCGGCCAAGTATTGGCTGACATGAAGAGCTCTCCTGAAGTCGTGCTCGCAGGAATACTTCATAGCCTGGGAAAATATGATAAGGATATTATGGAGAAGTTCGGTGATGATGTGCTGGATCTGGTCAAGGGAGTTGCTGAGATAAAAGTCATCAAGACAAAGAACCAGGCGTTGGAGGCAGAGGCCATCAAGAAAATCCTAATCACGACCATGAACGACACCAGGGTTATCCTGATAAAGCTCGCTAACGAGGTCGAGAATTTCAGGAATATCAGCGTGCTCCCAAAGGAGAAGCAGCTCCAGATTGCGCAAGAAGCTCTTGAGATCTACGCGCCGCTGGCCTACAGGCTGGGTAACGAGAAGATAAGGGTGCTTCTAGAGAATTCTGCGTTCAATATCCTAAACCCTAAGAAGTATTACGAGATCGACAAGTTTCTGAAGGATAGCTATGAAGAGCGCGAGAGGCATATTGCAGAGGCTATAGATCTTATAAAAGAGATAATAGGTGACAAGGTCAAGATTGAGAGCATCAAGGGCAGACCCAAGCACATATACAGCATCTACCGGAAGATGATTAGGAAGAAGATGAGCCTTACCCAGCAAAAAGACCTCTTGGGCATCAGGATCATAGTTCCTGAGATTAAGGATTGCTACACAGTCCTAGCAGCGCTTCACGAGAAGCTGGAGCAGATGGAGGGCCGGATCAAGGATTACATCGCCAATCCGAAGCCCAATTATTACAGGTCGATCCACACAGGGGTCATACTTCCGAACAAGAAGATCCTTGAGGTCCAGATCAGGACTCCTGAAATGGACGAGTTTGCAGAGGAAGGACTGGCTGCGCACTGGAAGTACACCGGCATCAAGTCTGACGACTCCTTCGAGAAAAGGGTTGGCTGGCTCAAGAGGGTTATGAGCCTCCAGAAGGAGGAAGGCAACAAGGAATTCCTCGAGGCCACGAAAGTTGACGTCTTCGGAGACAAGATCTACTGCTACACTCCTAAGGGAGATGTGAAAGAGCTTCCCATGGATGCAAGCATACTTGACTTCGCATACTCAGTGCATGAGCAAGTAGGATACAAGGCGATAGCAGGGCGCGTAAACGGAAGGTTTGTGCCACTGAGGTTCAGGTTGAAGAAGGGTGACGTCGTAGAGATAATAACCAACAAAAACCAGCGGCCTCATAGGAGTTGGATAAAGTATGTCATAAGCGCAGGCGCGCGCCAGAAGATAAGGAAGGCTCTTCGCGAGCATGACAACTTGCCGGCGATCCATTACAAGATCCCGAAGACCACCATAAAGGAAAGCGAGAAAGCATACCTCGTTGACAGCAAGGAGTTCGCGAACGCTGCTTGCGTCTTGGCAAAGTGCTGCAACCCGCTGCCAGGTTCCGAGATCACCGGCATCGCGACCAAGAAAAGAGTCATATCCGTCCATAACAAAGATTGCAAGCAGGCCCTCAAGGAGGAGAAAAGATGGACCAACGTCTTCTGGAAGGACTCTTTCAACCAGAACATAAGGTTCTTTGTGCGCGCTAGGGAGAGGAGCGGAGTGTTGGCTGACATACTCCACACGATTGCGACCGCCGGCTTCGAAGTGAAAGAGGCCAAGGCAAAGCTTACAGGACCTAATGACATGGAGTGCTCACTTCTAGTAGCCCCGCGAAGCCTTAGGCACTTGGAGGAACTGGTGTCAAGGGTGAACAAGGTCAAAGGAATAATAAGCATGAACTTTGAGGGCTAACTGCATCTGCAAATTATTCACTCTCATTTTTGTAAAAATTTATAAGCCCCGTCCCCTCTTGGTTATCTTATGACAGATTTCCACGGCTTCCAGCTTGACAAGTTCCAGGAGGACGCGATCTCTGCAGTAGATGGTGAGCACTCTGTCGTTGTCAGCGCGCCTACCGGAAGCGGCAAGACCCTGATAGCGGACTACATCATTGATAAGGAGTTGCAGGGAGAGAAGAGGGTCGTCTACACCGCTCCTATCAAGGCCTTGTCAAATCAGAAGTACAAGGATTTCACAGAGCAGTACGGCGAGGACAAGATAGGTCTCATAACAGGCGACCTCGTCATTAACCCGAGGGCGCAGGTTCTGATCATGACGACAGAGGTTTATCGCAACATGGCAATTACTAAGGACTCTGTGCTTGATTCTGTCTCGTATTGCATAATGGATGAGATCCACTACCTTGGGGATTATGAACGCGGCTATGTCTGGGAGGAGTCGATAATTTTCAGCCCTGACCACGTGAGGTTCCTCTTCCTTTCGGCGACTATCCCGAACAGCGACGAGTTCGCAGACTGGGTTAAGAGCATCAAGCACCACGACGTCTCTGTCATCAAGTATGACGTCCGCCCCGTACCTTTAAGGATCGCTTTCTTTGACCCGGACCTCGGCATAACTGACCTGAAGGCCATCGGCAAGCAGAAGGAGCTTGACAAGTACCCGAAGTATGAGAACGCGCATTCGCGAAAGAGGTTTTTCAAGCAGACTAGGGTACAGAAACCGAAGCCAAGCCAGCTCGTCAAGGTGCTCACGAACCAAGGAAGGCTTCCCTGCATCTACTTTGTATTCTCAAGGGCTAAGACCCAAGAGTACGCTACAAACCTTGCGAAGAGCAGGAACTTCCTTAACTCCGAAGAGACCCGCGAGATGGCATCCCTTGCATCAGAGGATTACAGCAAGATGAGCAAGGAAGTGAAGTCTCTGAACTCGACTAAGTACCTGCGTGAGTGCCTGTCTAAGGGAGTCGCATTCCACCACGCCGGGCTCCTTCCAGACACCAAGGCGATCGTCGAGAAGCTATTCGGAAAAGGACTGATCAAGGTCCTCTTCGCGACTGAGACTTTTGCAGTGGGCATCAACATGCCGGCAAAGACTGTCTGCTTCGACGGGCTTCGCAAGTACACAGAGACGGGCTTTAGGTATCTCAACAGCAAGGAGTTCTTCCAGATTTCAGGTAGGGCAGGCAGGCGAGGGATCGACAAGGAAGGCCTGTCGGTCTCCATGGTGAACAGGACTTATGATGAGCTCAAGAAGATAGAGCAGTTCACGAAGAAGGACGACCTCGCCATATTAAGCCAGTTCCGCCTCTCTCCGAACACGGTCCTCAACATGATAAACATGCACACGCCGGAGCAGATAAACATCATATTGCAGATGAACTTCTTCACTTTCCAACAGCTCGAGGGCAAGACAGACCAGAAGAGGGTCTTGGACAGCATACGCAGGCGCTATGACAACCTGGTGAAGGACCTGACTAGGATGGAGTACATCGACCCGGAAGGCCATCTCACCCATATTGGCATGTTTACTACCCAAATATTTTCAGAAGAGATCGAAATCTCGCAATTGTTCGCAGGCAAGGTAGACTTCGGCTTCGACGAGTACCTGATCCTTGTCACGATGGCCGCCCTCACTTATGAGGAGAGGAGGGAGGCCGAGTTCTACAACACGACAGCGACCAAGCAGATGCGCTACCTCGAGAAGATGATCCGAAACCACCCTTACCTCAAGCATGGCAAGTGGATGAGGAACATGGCCAAGATGACGGCCATCGTGAACCCGATCTATCATGACAAGGGATTCATCGAATTACTGAAGAACACCAACCTGCTCGAAGGAGACATCATAAGGCTGCTCATGAGGATGATCGACAAGCTCGAGCAGATAGACAGGGCAACGGACGACCGCGACCTGAGGCACAAGATGAAGAACTGCAAGGACCTGATCAGGAACTGCCTGAAAGGGATACACTTGTTCTAAAAGAGAAAAGGATTATCAACATTAATGATTATCAATTATTGTTAATATTATTATATAGCATTAATTATATATCATTATTAATATTATTTAATATGATTATTAATTATTAACTAACGCCAGGCCAACATCCTGTTAACAACGTTCTGCGAAAGTATATTGGCGTGCAGGTGGCTTGGCATCCTCTCATCAAGACCTAATTGGACATCCACGCTGTTGTTGCAGTAAGATAAGGGATTTTCCGCCCGTCCTGGTGAGAAGCTGCGCTTTGCCCAATTCACGATTTCAGAGATGCTTTCTTCAGATGAGAGGCCGCGCCCGACGAGATTCATATGGACGTACGGAGCAATCGTCCAGAAAACAAAAACTGCTTCTCCTTCTGTTCCCACCACTCCGCTGAATTTTTCGGACTCCTTATAGCCGTTCGCGTCATAAGATTCGTATATTTCTTTGGAAGCGGCATAGCGCAGAAGAGCCGTTCCGAAGGCATAGCAGACTGAGTTGCACATGCTATCAGCGAGTTCCAAAGAGTCAGTATCAGCCCGCACGAATTTATGATCTGAGTATAGCTCTGGAAGGATTAGCCTGGCGAGGTGGGATTCTGACTTTCCAGAGAAATAATTGTACTGATCACATGACAAGCTGACTCCGGCTTCGCGCTCTACATCATCAATGGTCACTTGAAGACCTGTCGATCGTTTTCGGCGATGCGATGAGTGCATCAGTTCTGTCTGGGAAAGCGAGACCAGTCTATCAATCAAGGAGAGCTCCTTGGCAGAGTCCCCTCCTAAGAGAATCTTGTCAAGTTCGATTCGGTTTGCGGACAGAAAAAAAGCATAATTTGCAGAAGCAGTTTCTCGAGAGTCTTTCTCGAAAAATCGCGGGTCAAACCTTGAATATGCATCAACAGCCACAACCATGGCAAAAAGAAACTTTGGCAGGCTTAAAAATCTTGTTTTTTTAAGAGGATCAAACCATATCAAACATTACATATCAGTCATTATCTTTCAGTCATTATCTTTTCGATTCCCTTCAAGCCATTCCTTAAAGGCCTCTGCCGACCGTCTCCGGTGGCTGATCTCGTTCTTCTCTTCCATAGTCATCTCTGAAAACCTTCGGTCATGCCCGTCTGGCTTGAAAATCTTATCGAACCTGAAGCCTGATTCCCCAGCGGGCGGAACTATTGAACCGTCAACACGCCCTATGAATGCGAGCGGCTCCTTGCCTGGCGCGCAGTATCCTATCGTGGCCTGAGCGTATGCCCTCTTGTTGTCGTATGGCTCGAGCATCTTGTAGAGCCCAGGGACTCCGAGTTTGTCCAGGAAGTGCTTGACGTATGGCCCTGGCAACCCATTCCACGCCTCGAAGACAAGGCAGGTGTCGTCTACGAACACTGTCTTTCCTGTCCTCTCGCAGGCGATCCTTGCCTTTTCCATGGCGATATCCTCGGGCTCGCCCTGCAGTTCAGGAAGGTCGAGGTCTATCTGCTCGAGGTCGAAATCCGAGAGGATCTTCTTAATCTCTTCTAGCTTGTTGATGTTGCCTGTGACAAAATAGATCTTCCTGTCAGCAAGTCCCTGACTGACAGGCTTATTGCTAAGTGGCTTCTCGCTGACAGTCATCTTATCGGCTGCTTTCTTTCCGGCTGCTTTCTTCCTTTTGCTTGTCTTTGCTGCCATAATGATCACATCTTCTCCATGCACCAATCCAAATCAGCATTCATATCAGTTGTTCGGGTAATAGTCGAACACTTCCTCTTTCTGTATCACGCGGTCATCGAAGTCGGCAACGATGCCTGGCCGCAGCGCGTTTATCTCGTCGATCAGCGCGTACAGCCTTATAGGCGACTCGCACAGCATCTCGAACCTCACATCGCCCCCGCCTATCAGCTTGAAGGTGTAGAGCACTTCCTTCCTCGCCGAGAGAAGGCCCATGACCTCTTTTCTCTTGGCCATGTCAGAGAGCCTCAAAGTGACTGAGTATCTTGACAGCTTGAAGTATTCATGGTCGAGTATCATCCTGTATCCCTTTATGACCTTCTTCTGCTCGAGCGCCTTAATCCTATACTTGACAGCGTTGGCCGTGAGCTTCATCTTCTGGCCGAGTTCTACGAGCGATGCTCGCGCGTTCCTTGAAAGCAGGTCCAGGAGCTGCTTGTCAGTCTCATCCAGCTTGACTGACCCTATCTCTCCTATCTTAATGTGCTTCGGCACAGGGTTCGTGTATAGTAGGTTGTAGGGCCACTGCTCCATCTCGACGATTATAGAGACTGACTTCTTCTGTATGTGGCTTGCGAACTTCGCCACCAGCGTCTCGTACATGTTGTTGAAGTCGAGCGGGTCCTTTGCGAAGAATGATATGAAGTAGTGCCACGCGCCTCCTAGCGTCAGGAGCCTGAATGCGTTGCCTTGGGCCTGCACCCAGTCCCGAAGCTCTTTCCTGATCTCGCTGTTCGCGTTCCTAAGCCTCAGGTGAAGGCCATACATCTGGTATCCGAAGGCGAAAGGGTCTATCACTGGGACGAATCCTTCTATGATCTTCTGGTCGATGAGCTTCTTTAGCCTGTAATTGGCGACTTCCTTTGAGACCCTCACTTTCTTTGCCAATGAGGATATGCTCATCCTCGCGTCGAAGTCGAGCTCGCGCAGGATGCCTAGGTCTTTTTTGTCGAGATTGTTCATGATGGTCTCGGGAGCGCGGGAGGCGTTTATAATCTTTTCGTTTTGAGAAAAAAACTACAAAGATTATTTACTATCACAACCAAGAAGAAAAAACCATGCATGAAACACAAATAAAAAAGAAAGTGAGCCCGGCCGGAGTTTCGTTGCCATACGCATCGACGTTTTACGCGTGGGGCTAAGCAGACGAAGTCTGCGCATGCCGCACCTTGCGTGCCAGCCGAGCGTAACCAGCTGATTCGAACCGGCGTCCCATGGTCCGAAGCCACGTGTTCTATTTGCCCTGCCAGCCAAGGCCGACAACCAGGCTATACTACGGGCCCACTAGAGTAAAGTTATTCTGTGCGGGTTTTAAAGCTTTCGTCCGCCGCCTGATTTGACGAGCATTCGGATGAGGCGGCGCTTGGAATAAGTCACGAGAAAACATTGAAAAAGTAAAAAACGCGAAGCAAGCCAACCTACTTCTTCTCAAGCACTATCTCAATCGTCGAGACGCGAACGTCGTGACCTTCCTTGTTGGTGAAGCCCTCGCTATCGATCCGTATCTCTTTCAGGCCGATCTGGTCCTTTAGAAAGCGTTTCATCGCGACTTCTGAGACATCAACTGCCCGGCTTATAAACTTGCCTCTGGCTTTAACGATGACTTCCCTGGCACCCTTGGTAGTGAACTGCACGACGACGCTCGTCACGTAGTTCATGAAGGGTTTGTTCCCGATGAATATGGAGTTGTCTTCCATTTCAGTCCCCCCATTATCGCGATACGGGCTTCAAAAGACTAGCCTGTAGAAATGATTATCTGGTTGTCTAGTTTGATTCTGACTTGATCAACCTGGTAATATAGCCTGCGATGATGTTTCGTAGCTTCTTTGACTCGACGCCGGTCAGCTCTGAGACTCGCACCTTGTTCTGCTCGAAATCTGCATCGAAGCGCTCCCTGTGCTCTTCTAGCAAGTCCATAGTTACAGCTTTGACTTTCCTAGTCTTTATTCTTCCCATAGAGGGCGAGAACAGACGATGGTTTATAAAGTTGATGGTTTTTAAGCTTAAACATGGCGCTTTAGACACCAGAGTAAATTTTATATATCAGTCCTGCCTTAATATCTTCAGAGCAAGGTTCTAGTGATACTGGGGGATGGGTAGTATGAGCAGTGAATCAGAAGTCTTGAATAGGCTCATTAAGGACAGCAGCCAAGCGGCATTCAGCCTCTTGTCAGCCAAAGGCAGGAACATCTTCTTCCCGAAGGCCGGCATACTGTCGCAGTCTGCTGAGGCCAAGGGCAGGAAGGTCAATGCAACGATAGGAATCGCTCTGGAGGATGACGGCGCCCCCATGTGCCTCGGGTCCATCGCAGGCAAAGTCTCGCTCCCGAAGAAGGACGTGTTCCCTTATGCTCCTGGCAGCGGCAAGCCTGAGCTGCGAGCAAAGTGGAAGGAGCTGATCCTGAAGAAGAACCCTTCATTGAAGTCTGAGGTCAGCAGCCCAATCGCTACCTGCGCCCTGACCCATGGGCTGAGCATAGTCGGATACATGTTCATTGACGAGGGCGACAAGGTCATCATGCCAGATCTCTACTGGGAGAACTATAACCTCGTGTTCCATAACGGCTTCGGCGCCGAGTTCGAGCTCTTCAAGGCGTTCAACAGCGAGAATACAGGCTTCAACCTCAAGGGCTTGGAGGAGAGCCTGAAGAAATCAAGCGAAAAGAAGAAAGAGGATCAGAACAAGACCATTGTAGTCCTGAACTTTCCTAATAACCCGACTGGCTACGCCCCGACGACTGAGGAGGCAGAGGCAATCAGGGATTTGCTTGTCAAGCATGCTGACGCCGGCAACCCCACGCTCGTCGTGTGCGACGACGCTTACTTCGGATTCTTCTACAAGGAGGAGGTATTTCCTGAATCCCTCTTTGCATTGCTTGCCGGTGCGAGCGAGAACCTCCTGGCTGTCAAGGTCGACGGCCCTACAAAGGAGGATTATGTCTGGGGTTTCAGGGTAGGGTTCCTAACGTTCGGCATCAAAGGCGCATCCAAGGATCTCTACGCCTCGCTCGAGGCGAAGGCAGCAGGCACCATCAGGGGAAACGTCTCCATGGCACCCCACTTATCGCAGTCGCTAATACTGAGCGCGATGGGAGATGGAGGATACGATGAAGAAAAGGCTTCCAGGTTCAAGACGATGAAAGCCAGGTATGAAGAAGTCGTGAAGGTCCTCAAGGATAATCCTTTTTACGGAGAGGAGTTCACTCCATTGCCTTTCAACTCAGGCTATTTCATGTGCGTACGCATCAAGAATAAGGACGCGGAAAAGGTGAGGAAGACCCTTCTTGAGAAGCATGACACTGGAGTCATAGCCCAAGGGGACCTCCTGCGCATAGCGTTCTCTGCGGTGAAGAAGGACGCGATCCCAGGGCTCTTCAAGAGCATTTACGAGGCGTGCAAGGAGTGCTAGGCATTGCTTATTTTCATAGAGAAAAAAGAGTCAGAAGAAAATAATGCCAGAGGTGGTAGGATTGTCGGATTGGAAAACTCTAATGGATGAGGAGAGCAGGAAGAAGCTTGAAGGAGTCGCCAACAGCCATGTCGAGGAGATAGTGGGAAAGTATGCTGGTCTCTGCAAGCCTGACAAGATAATAGTCCTGGATGGGTCTGAGAAGGATCTCGCATTTGTCAGACAGCAGGCGACAGCCAAGGGCGAGGAGACGCCTCTGAAGATAAAGGGCCACACCGTCCACTTCGACGGATATTACGACCAGGGCCGAGAGGCCAAGAACACGAGAGTGCTCCTGCCTAAGGGACAGAAGCTGTCGAAGTCCATCAACACGATCGATAAGGAAGAGGGGCTCAAGGAGGTATTGGGATTCCTTGAGGATTCTATGAAGGGAAAAGATATGCTCGTTGCTTTTTTTTGCCTGGGACCTAACAACTCGAAGTTCTCAATTCCTTCTCTCCAGCTGACGGATTCATATTATGTATTGCACAGCGAGTCGATACTCTACCGTCAGGGATATGAAGAGTTCAAGTCCTTGAAGGGAAGCGATGATTTCTTTCACTTTGTACATTCGGCAGGAGAGCTTGATGCGCGCAAGAACACAAAGAACATAGACAAGAGAAGGATCTACATCGACCTTGAGGAAGAGCGAGTCTTCACTGTTAACAACCAGTACGCAGGCAACAGCGTAGGCCTCAAGAAGCTGGCCCTCAGGCTCGCCATCTCGAAAGCGAACAAGGAAGACTGGCTCTGCGAGCACATGTTCGTGATGGGAGCAAAGCCGGCGGACGAATCCAAGAAGAGGGTGACTTATTTCACAGGCGCATTTCCATCTGCCTGCGGCAAGACATCGACCGCAATGATTCCCGGCCAGTCGATAATCGGGGATGACATCGCCTACATCAAGAAGGGTGATGATGGCAGGGCTTATGCCGCCAACGTCGAGCAGGGGATCTTCGGCATCATCCAGGACATCAACCCTGTGGACGATCCGGTCATATACCGCGCCCTCACGACTGAGAGGGAGCTCATCATGTCGAACATCCTCGTGAAGGACGGAGTGCCTTTCTGGCTCGGTATGGGAAAGGATTTCCCTGATTCCGGCACCAACTTCGCCGGCGAGTGGAAGAAGGACATGGCGGGCCCTGACGGGAAGCCAGTATTGCCGGCGCATAAGAACGCGAGGTATACGATAAGGATATCAGAGCTTGAGAACGTGGATCCCAAGAGCGACGACCCGGCAGGGGTCCCAGTCTCTGGGATAATCTACGGCGGACGTGACTCTGACACGAGCCCCCCAGTCCTTGAATCCTTGAGCTGGTCTCACGGGGTATTCATCGGCGCTGCTGTCGAGTCAGAGACCACAGCAGCCAAGATAGGAGCTGAGGGCGTGCGCGTGCATGACCCCATGGCCAACATGGACTTCCTGGTGATCCCGCTTGGGAAGTACATCGAGAACCATCTGAAGTTCGGGGACGACCTTGATGTCTGCCCTAAGATATTCGCGACCAACTATTTCCTGAAAGAGGACGGCAAGTTCCTGAACGAGAAGGTGGACAAGAAGGTCTGGCTCATGTGGATGGAAGGAAGGATTCATGGCGAGTACGAGGCCATCGAGACTCCCATCGGGTTCATACCGAAGCATGAGGATATCAAGGCATTGTTCCAGAAGGTCTTCAAGAAAGACTACTCCAAGGAACAGTATGATAAGGAGTTCTCGATCAGGATAACCAAGCTAGTCGAGCGTCTCGACAGGATAGAAGCGATCTACGCTGTCGAGGAAGGGGTCCCTGAAGTCTTCCACAAGCACGTGAAGCAGCAGAAGGAACGCCTGCTCGCATTGAAGAAGGAGAAAGGGAAGGATGTTGTGAAACCATCAGAACTCTAATCGAATCAACCGAGCTCCACTATCAGCTTCGCCGCCAGTCTAGAAGTCATGTCATTGACGTCCTTGTCAGGATTCACCTCGACGAGGTCAACCATACCAATGTTCCTCATGAGCTTGAGCCGCTGGATGAAGTATATCATCTCTCTGGAAGTCAAACCTCCTGGCTCAGGATAACCAGTGCCGGGCGCAAATGCAGGGTCAATGGCGTCGATGTCAACCGACACATACGCTTTAGGCCACTGCCTCGCCACGCTCATGACGGCGTCACACACCTCGCGAACACCCTCCAAGGATATCTCCTTCATGCTGTAGTTCTTGATCTTATTCTCATCCAAGTATTTCTTCTCTTCCTTAGTAGGATTACGGACTCCTACAAGCATCACCTTGTCAGATTCGAGCAAGTCCTCATCAATAAGCGTCCGGAGGTAGTCTTCGTGAGTCGGAGGCACCATATGATGTTCAACGTCGGGGTGAGAGTCGAATACGATCAGGCCAGCACCAGGGTTGTGTTTCACGAACGCCTTGAAAGAAGGATATGTTATTGAATGGTCACCACCCAACAGAATCACCTGCTCTCTGGAAGCGCATGACTTCTGGACAGCCTCAAATACCGCTTCGTGAGAGGCCCCTATATTCGAGTTGTCAACCGCCACGTCTTCGGTCTCGAACAGCGACAAAAGTCCTCCCTCGCTCATGTAGAAAGAGTCGAAGAAACCTACTATCTTATCAGGCCCTTTCTCTATTCCGTCCTTGCGGGTCATTGCACCTGCCCCGAACGGGGCTTTCAGTATCTTCATAAAAGCATGGGAGCAAGGGCTCTTTTTAAATCTGATTATTAATTATGGATGCGTCCAGAAAGGCCGCCCTGCGTAGTCTGACTGACCTGGACGCGAATGCTCTAGACTCGGCCAAACAGGACTCTTTTGAATCCATACGGAGCGCGGCCAAGAGATTCTGGACGCACCCTATTAATTATTAACAGTTATAAAACTCACCCCGATTTCTTTGAGAGCAATCCTGTCAGGAACACAGATAAGAATATGAGCCCGAAGGGTATCCACGTGGCTAGGGGCTCGCGGAAGATGTCCAAGCTCTTGTTAATCACCAAGGCGACTAGGAGGAAGTCCACAATCATGACAAATAAGAGGAAGAGGAACGCGGTTTCGAAGGGAGTGGTATCCGCATACTTCTTGAAGTAGACGTAAGACAGCAGCGAGAAGGCAAGCGGCCCTATGATGGCATGGAGAAGAAGCGCGCTCCTGAGCCCAAGATAAGCCATCCCAAGTCCCATCGCCGCCGCGCATATCGCCCATCCTATAAAGGCAAACAGGAGGAATAACATCACGCCGCGCCTGACAAATCTGAAATCTGTGTTCTTAGCAAAACCTGAGCCGCAGCGAAACCCTCCGGCGTGGCTTCCAAATGGTATGCCATAATCTCTCATTGAAATGTCTACATCAATCGACTTGTCGTCGGAAATCCGTATCGTCAGGTATTGATGTGCCATCGTGAACCACGTCGACGTTAACCTGATGGTGATGTCTGAGTCCTTGAAGAGCCCGCTCTTGACAAGCATTATCCTTAGCAGGAAGTTAAGCGTAGTGCAGTGGATGTGCCCTTTCTTGTTCCACGCCCAGTCAAGGTCCTTTATGAACAATTGATAAAACTTGGATATTACCTGCAGACGTTTCAGCTGATACTTGGTCGCGAGAAACAAGTACGATGCGCGCAGAAAATCCTCTTTGCCCGGATGGGCTTGCTTGATCTTCCTTATGGCCGCTGTCATGCCAGCAGGAATATTGTCAGGCAAGGGTTCTTTTGAGAAGAGGTTAGGTATCATCTTAGTGTCACGAGGTCATCAGCGGCAAATCATCATCTGGCCAGAACGCATAATTTTCAAGCGTTTCTCAGCAGGTCTATGGCTATCTTCGGGTCCTCGCTGTTGAAGATGTAGCTTCCAGAGACTAGTATCGTGGCACCGGCGTCAATGAGTTCGCCTGCGTTGCCAGCATTTATTCCGCCATCGACTTCGATGTCAAGATGAGGTCTCTTCTTACGAAGAGAAGCCACCTTCTTGATGGTAGTCTTGAGGAGCTTCTGCCCAGGCTTTCCTGGCTTTACCGTCATTATAAGGACGAAATCCAGGTTATCAAGATATTTCTCAATGCTCTTCAGGGTCGTCGAAGGGCTTATTGCAAGGCCTGCCTGCACCCCAGCAGCCCTGATCTTCCCAAGGAGCTTGTCAGGAGCCTTTGAGGCCTCGGCATGGAAGCTTATCATATCAGCACCTGCTTCTAGGTACTTGTCGACTTCTTTTTCAGGATCCTTCACCATGAGGTGCACGTCCTTCTCAAGCTTCGTGCCGGAGAGGCTTGTCCTCGCAACCACGTCTGATCCAAAGCTTTTCTCCTTGACGAACTTGCCGTCTGCAATGTCGAAGTGAACGTAGTTGGCGTTCGTGATCCGGAGCACTGCCTGGTCTATTGCAGTCTGGTCGCTATAATCAAGACCAAGGATGCTCGCACTCACCCGTATTATCATCTTACCGTCTAAAATGGATTGCATTCTTTATAAAAGTTGTCGTTTTTCAGACGAGAAAAAAGGAAATCGCTCCAGGGATACTTCTTCAATGAAAACATTTATTAAAGCTGATGGCAAAAGGCATATAATGGTAACGCCTTGGATTTTGATAAGCATCGTCCTCACACTCATCCTGATTGGCTTGCTCGCACTTCTTTCATGGAAGTACCGCAAGACAAGGAAAGAACCAGATTACTACGCCCTGTTCATCGCAGGGATGTGCTGGGTTCCGCTCGGCATTCCTTTGAAGAATTACGGCCTCGTCATTGGAGGGCTCATCCTCATGATCGTCGGCCTAACCCACAAGGATAAGTGGAAGAAGAACAGGATTACTTGGGAAAAGTTAAGCAGCAAGGAGAGGAAGCTAAAAACCATTCTTATCGTGTCTTTGGGAGTGCTGGTCCTCTTTGGTCTCGCAGCTTATATCCTTATGGGAACGGGCATGATTGAGTAGGCTAAGCAGACAGGAAAATCAGAATAGAATATTATAAAGAAAAGGAGGATTGATTGTATTGGAGAACAAAGGATTGAAAGTGGCTCGTCGCCTTAAGACAATTTCCATCTCTGCATTGGCAGTTCTGGCTTCGCTAGTGTTCATATTCGCTCTTTTATCAGGGGCTGAGGGGTATGGCGGGGGCTTGAGGGGTATTATCATGAATTCTCCGAATGCCATTCCTTGGCTGGTATTGCTGCTACTCATCTATGCTGCCAGCAAGTGGGAGCTTGTTGGGGGAACCATAATCACCATCATGGGCGTGTGCACGATATTCGCGTTTGACTTCTATGAGCCAGGCGCATGGCCAGGGCTCGTGATAATATCATTACCTCTCATAATCCTTGGTTCCATGCTTGTGATAAGCTGGAAGTTGAAGAGGTGCAAGCCCCTGATTCAGAAAAAAATTTCAGTGCCTGCCAAGCAGCCGAAGCTACAGAGGAAGCCGGCCAAGAAGAGAAAAAAGAGATGAGAGATGATATCATGAAAGAGATTATCGTGTTGGCCGCGGACCACGCTGGCTTTGCGCTAAAGGAGAAGATCAAATTGTGGCTTAAGAATGAAAAATCTGAGTCTTCCAAGCATGAGGTCGTCGACTCCTCCCCAAACCTTATCCAAGGCGATGATTATCCCGATCAAGCTTTCAAGGCCGCCAAGGAAGTGAGGCGAAGGAAGGCAAGAGGTGTCTTCATATGCGGCACAGGAGAAGGCATGTGCATGGCTGCTAACAAGGTTAAGGGCATACGCGCAGGGCTAGGGTATGATCTGAAAAGCGCCAGGCTAATTCGGGAGCATAATGATTCGAACGTCTTGTGCCTTGGAGGGCGCATATTGAAGGAAGCTCTTGCAAAGGCTATTGTGAAGGCTTGGCTTTCTGCCTCTTATCAAGGCGGGCGGCATGATAGAAGAATCCAAAAGATTAGCAGGCATGAGAAGTTCCGTTTCCATTAATCTTGAACCTGTTGTCCGATTCTAGAGGTTCCGCATATAATATCATCATACTTCGC
>JAFGBP010000073.1 GCA_016933095.1 Candidatus Woesearchaeota archaeon
GGGTTGCTCTGCCTGAATATGCAGTGCTGGAGCACCTCTATCTTGCAGGGGCGCGTCAAGAAGTCAATCTCCTTAGCCTCCATCTCTTTCTTCTTATCGACAATCCACTTCTCATAGTCGTCGAGTAGCTTGTAGATGATGTCCCCAGTGATCACCTTCACCCTTGGCGGAACCTCGACGCCTTTTGCAGGCTCGACATTGAATGCTATAATAACAGATAGAAGAGGATCGTGCTCTCCGTTCGACTCTGCGTCCAACACGTCCTTCTTGGTAATATCGCCGATGGAAGCCTTTCTCACGCTTATGCTCTTCTCTCCAAAGAGCTTGAGGACTGCCTCAACGCTTCCCAAGCTATCAGCCTTTATGATTATTCCTGTTTCCTCAATGTCCAGCAATACTTCCTCGATCTCTGCCTTGATCTTCTCCTTGGCATCTGCAATCGCCTCAGGATCATCACTGCATTCGAGGACCGGCATGCCGGCAACCACACCTTCTGTGTTAGGAGCGCATATGCGGACGCCTGTCGCAGCCACTGCTTCCTTAACGCTTATGAAGCTTGACTTTTTGTCCCTCATCTCGTGCAGGGGCGCTGGCTGGAACAAGGCCCTTACCTTAGTATATATAGGCTCACCCACGGCACCTATTATAATATTATCTCCAGGACTAAGGGTTCCATCGTAGAGTATGACATCCATGGTCTTTCCCAGGCCTTCAGAGTCCTTTACCTCAAGGATGGTGCCCTTGGCAGGCCCGTCAACATTAATGTTGAGGCTCTTCTCCAGGAACTTCTGTGCCAGGCCTGTAATCAGCATGAGGACTTCTGCTATTCCTATACCTGTCTTTGCGCTGCAAGGAATGATCGCCACGCTCTTTGTGTAATCATCCACGCGATCGAACCGGTCCGCACTCATCTTAAAACGATCATACAACTGCCCCAAAAGCGAGTATATCTTCTCATCAATCATCACCTTCGTATTGTCTGACTGCTGTGATAGGACATACGTCAAAGAGCATGATTTCTTATAAGGCTCAGTATTGAAGCCAGGCACCAAGTCAAGCTTGTTTGCTGCGATGACAAATGGAGTCTTGCTCGCACGCAGGATCTCTATCGCCTCAAAGCTCTGAGGCTTAAAACCCTCATTCATATCGACTGCGAGTATGGCGATGTCTGCCAAGGCCCCACCCCTCTTCCTTAAGGAAGTGAATGCGGCGTGGCCTGGAGTATCTATGAACAACAGTCCGGGGACCGAAAGGTTGAGCTTGAACTGGTCAAGCAGGATGTTGCATTTGTTCTTTATGACGTCCAGAGGGACTATGCTGGCGCCTATCGCCTGGGTTATGGCTCCCGCTTCCTTGGAGACGATGTTGCTTTCCCTGATAGCATCGAGAATGCTTGACTTCCCGTGGTCTACGTGGCCGAGCACAGACACTATGGGTGACCTTAAGCTCTTTTGTGACATGAT
The DNA here is from genome assembly GCA_016933095.1 of Candidatus Woesearchaeota archaeon. GTDB lineage: Archaea > Nanobdellota > Nanobdellia > Woesearchaeales > SM23-78 > SM23-78. The sequence continues at coordinate 1,464 of JAFGBP010000073.1, forward strand.
TGATAGGGTAATATAGGGGCTTTTTAAAAGTTCTCATAAGCCCGGCTCTCATCAATCAACTTCATTATCCAATTTAGTTCATGCCCATTCAAAAATAATATAAACCCCTCTTTCCAGGAATTAGTAGATGCGTGACCAAAAAGTGCTTGAGATTTCTGCAATGATTCTCCTTGTAGCTAGCATTCTCTCTGCCATGCTGCTGGTCTCAGGCTGCACAGGACGCGCGTACCAATACTCGCAGAGCGTGCCGCAGTTATGCGGGGATGGCCTGTGTACGAGGGAGGAAAGGACTACTTGCGACCTTGACTGCGGCGCCAGAACTCCCATCACAGACGAGGAGGTGCTGGGCCAGGATTGGATAAGTCAAGTTCAGGAGGAGCGAAAACAAACTGCAAACCAGGCTCCAGTAGGGCAAAGGGATTATGAGGTTGAGAAGGAGAATTACGAGCCAGTAACTCCTGATCCTGGAATCTCTGTCTTGCATTATGATTCTTTTGAGCAGCCGCTGCCTGAAGTTGGATTCTTCGTCGCATCAAGGTACAACCTGCTTAGCATCGGGGAGAAAATAAGCGAGGTAATGGGGGTCTTGACGGCAGCGCATCTTCGGGAAGTATTGAAGGGAGGGCTTCTGCGGAGTAACACGGAGGCTTTCGGTCCACAGAGCGCGTTCTACCAGCAGAGGATACAGCTCAGGTCTGGAAGAGTTGTCTTTGGCTATGATGAGGAGTCCAGGGTCATCTCGACGTACCTCGAGTATCTGGAGGGAGAGCCGATAATTGATTACCTGCTAGTCATGGACTGTGGCATACTCAAGTTCTTTGAGGGACAGATCATCAACTTCTTAGGGCAAGAGTATGTTCTGAGCGACGTGAGCAACTCGACACTAACCATGACTGGTGTTACTACGCAGGACGTGATAATGTTCCGGAACTCTAAGAGTACCATTATAAACGGCGAGGAGATATCGACGTACGTGCTCAACGTGACCTTCAGCCACGAATACCTGAGGATCATACTCAATGCTCCTGATGACATAAGGATACTTCCGGCCCAGAGCCTCACAGACTTTGTGAAGAGGAGGCTTCTCATGACGAACAGGATCGACATAACGTATGAGGGCCTGAGCGAAGTTGATTCTGTCGACGTACATTTCAGGAAGGTAGGAGACTACACGAGGCTTGACTTCCAGAACAACCTCGGCCAGGAATACACCATCCCGCTCGTGGAGCGCGAACCTTTTTTTGTGGGTTCCGATGATAACGAGTTTGTATTCAAGGAAGGAAGCGGATGGAACGATTATATCATAGGAGAAAAGGACTGGTTCATTATAAACAACAGGCGGGAAGAAGGAGGAATAACAACAATCCTCCAGCTGACGGACGTGAGCCCTGAGAACGGCCTCTTAAAATTCAAGGACCCAAATCTTGACGAAGTGTTCAACATCTACTTCGAAGGAACCCCGGGATTCCAGAATGCGACTGGAGATCTCTTAGTGTACGGGGTGAACCACAAAGTGTATGTTGGGCCGAACAAGACCCTCAGCATTGACCTTGATGGTGACGGCCAGATAAGCCATGACAGCGTGCCGATCATATCAAAAGGAAATACTATCATCAGACTCGCCGCAGAGGATGATAACCTGACGGCCACGTTCACGACGCCTGCAAAGCTTCGCGAGAACTCCAACCAGGACTTGAAGACGACAATCATCCTTGACAATGATGGCATCATAGTGCCTGAAGAGAGTCTCTTGATGGAGCGCGACTCGAAAGAAGAGAGGTGGGTCGGGCTGACAGACTACGGCACCCTGCTTGTCCTTGAGAAGGACACAGAGAAGAAAGAGCAGAGAGGATATGATCTCTTGATCAACCAGCCATTGTCGCAGAGGCTTGCGAACGTGATATTCAGGGCTTATGAGTAAGACAAAAGAATGAATATAATAAAAAGTATCCTGAAATGAGGTTCAACCAATTATCCTTCTGACGTCGATGACCTCGACAGAGTTGACTCCCTCGACAGAGGTGATCTCCTTCTCTACATCTTCGGTTCCGCCCTTGGCCTCGTCAACCACAAACTTGATTATGACTGCAATAAGGCCAAACGCGATAGGCTGCCTCTCGACCTTGTGTTCTGTGTCGCCGGCATAGGATTTTATCTTCTCCTCTGCTTCCTTAGTTATTCTGTCCAGGTCCTGCCCGGGGTCCTCAGGCATTATCTTCATCGTAATTATCGCTTTTGCCATTATAGAAACACCTCGAAAATCATGATCCGAAGCTTCACTTTTTAATATAGTAAATTAGTAAGCACCCAGTTTTATTAGTTAGTTTGGGCCTTCGAATCCGCATGACGGGCACTTGTACTTGGTGACTATCTTCCTGCAGTTTGCGCACCTGATAATCTCATACTTTCCGCAGCCAGGGCACTTGAACTTTACAGCCCCGCTTTCGTTCACTACGCTGGTGTTACAGCTCGTGCAGTGGTCGCCCCTGATGATTTTTTCTGTTGACATGAATCTCTGGAAAATCGAGCTCTTTATAAAGCTTACTATCCACTGATTCCAAAAGAGGAAATTTTGGGAGTCCAAAAAAAGGGAGTGAAAAAATGATGGCCAAAGATGATTGTGGGCAGGAAGATAGCCTTGGTGGGGTAAAAAAGGATGTCTTGGGGCTAAAGTCCAGGCTTGAAGCTGTCGAGAAGGAACTCTCAAAGGTCGAGGATCTTGAGAAGAGCCTGGCATACCAGGAGATCGTCCTGGCACGGAAGGTCAGCGACATCCATCGCTTTGAAGAACGGCTTGAGGGCTTTGTGAAGCACGATCACATCAAGGGCATGCGAAAGGACCTCCTCAAGGTGTCAAAGCACGAAGACCTGCTCTTTGAGAACGCTCAGTATATAAAAGAGGCGTTGCGCGAGCTGCAGAAGGCCAAGGATGCCCAGAAGAGTGATAGGGAGCGCCATAACAAGAAAGTGGATACTCACAAGCAGGAGAATGAGGAGAACTTTGCAAGGCTTCGCAAGATGATTGAGGTCATGGAGCGCATGAGGCGCAAGAGAAGAAAGCAAATCCTTGGGGCCTTGCAGGGCATGAAAAGGGAATATGACTCCAGGCTTGAGAGGCTTGAGGATCAGAACAGGCAGGTATTGGCGGAGTTAAAAAAGATAAGCAAGCAATAAGTTAAAAGAGCATTTTCTTCGAGGATTTCACTGTGCAGTTTAGAAAGATTTATATAGAACGAAGATAAAAAATGGAGATAGTAAGTTTTTTAAGGGTTGAAAATGGAAGAGGACATATCAAACAAGACAATCGTTGTTCTAGTGCTATTGACAGTTATAATCTCGGTCTTGAGTACGCTCGTTGTGATAAGCGAGATCTCGAGCTTGAGAGTGGATGATGGCAGTGGAAGGAGCGATTTTTCAGGTTCGACGTCAGGCCAGGTAAGCCTGGAAATCGTCAAGGCTGCAGAGCCATCTTCTGCAACCGGTCATGTGACCCTCATGATCAACCCTAAAGAATAGTAGAGAAGACAAGAACTGATTAATCAATATATTCGTGAATGCGGAGGGATAATATGGATTTGTCAAACAAGAGCCTGGCACTCCTGCTTGTGGGTGCGATTATAGTTTCCTTAGGAGGGACTGTAATCGTCCTCAATGACGTGGGCAGCGGAGCCACGGGATTTGCTACTGATAGTGGGGTTGTCAATCTCTCAATAGGAGACTTCGCAGCATGCGAAGTGCAAACAAACGTAAGCTTCGGATCAGGAA
>JAFGBP010000074.1 GCA_016933095.1 Candidatus Woesearchaeota archaeon
AGTCTGCCAGCGAAACAAGCGGCATCTCTAGGATATGCAACTTGTTGCATAATCAAAAAGCTTGTCTTTTTGTATTCGGCACATAATCGTTCATATAGTTTCCGCGGAGCGCGGCCAGGAAATTCTGGACGAACCTTCAAATTAGAGTCAGAGAAGAAAAAGAAGAAATAATTTGAATTAAAAGGCCTATCCTGCGTTCTCGATGCCCTTCTCAGTCACCATTATCACGCATTCTGAGTCCGGCAGGTCTGGGGCGTCGATGAGCTTCGCCACCCTCGTGCCTTTCTTGCCGCGCCTAAGGTAGACCCTGTAGGTCGAGTTGTGGCCTACGATGTTTCCGCCGATTGCTTCTGTAGGGTCTCCGAAGAACATGTCGGGCTTTGCCATGACCTGGTTCGTCACGTAGACTGCGAGGTTGTGCATGTCGGCGAGCTTTGCGAGGTCGTGCATGTGCTTGTTGAGCTTCTGCTGCCTCTCTGCCAAGGTGCCCCTGCCGACGAACTCTGCCCTGAAGTGGGCTGTCAGCGAATCCACGATGATGAGCTTGACCTTTGTGCCTTCGTTTATCAGCTCAGCAGTCTTGTCTACGAGGAGCATCTGGTGGTCTGAGTTGAAGGCTCTCGCGACCTTGATGTTCGCAAGCACCTTCTCAGGCTCCAATCCCAGGCCTTCAGCGAACTGGTAGACCCTTCCAGGCCTGAAGGTGTTCTCAGTGTCTATGTATATGACGTGGCACTCAGGATCCGCCTTTATCGCCTGGACGGCCAGCATGTGGCCGAACTGGGTCTTTCCGCTTCCGTAAGCTCCGAAGAACTCAGTTATCGCGCCGGTATGGACGCCTCCTGCCATGATCTGGTCTATGTTAGAGGCTCCAAGGCTTATCTGGGTCATCCTGTTCCTTCGCTCAAGCACTTCAAGGCCTGTCTGGAAACCCATGTCAAGCCCTTCCCTTGCAGCGTGGATGATCTTCCTGGCAACTGCCTCGCTCACCCCTGAAGCCTGGACGACCTCTCCTGGAGTCGCTACGGCTATAGCCATCACAGTGTCGAATCCTGCAAGGGATAGCTTTTCAGCCGTGGCTGCGCCTACCCCTGGCAAGTCCTGCACCGTCATCTCCTTTCTTGTCTCAGCCTTCACCTTGGCCTGTGGTACCTCTTTGTCGATTTTAAACTTTTCGACAGGCCGCTCAACCTCGGCTACTTTGTCAAGAGCCTCTCCTGAAACCTCAGGCTCCTCCAATACCACTTCCTGCACTGCATCCTGCGAAACATCATCTCTTCTAGATCTCTTCATCCCATTTCACCTCGTCTTATTCTTCTGCTGATGCATTGGCGAACGAGATGAACTCGTACGCCTTGTTAAGCACCAATACAGCCCTTGGCAGGTCATTTGCCCTGAGGGCGTTTGTAGTCTGCCACTCTCCGTTCGCGTCCTTGTAGCTTCTCTCGAAGCTCACGTTCTTGAACGAGACCGGCTGGCCTTGGTCGTTAACACTCTGGTTCTCCCAGACCGTCGCAGAAACAGCTCCCACCCTAAACTTCTTCAAGGGCAGGTTCCTTGACTCTTTCGTTGCGTTGCTCTTTGCGCTTGGCGCATATTTCTCATATGTTCTTTTCTGTGTTTCCATTTTTCATCCCTTCCTTTCGGTTCTTATTTCAACCCTCCTTAGTTATGCGGTGCTAAGCCGCCAGAGGGGGGATTCTTGCTCTTTCCTTCTTTGGAAAAAACAAAAAAAATTTGGCGTTCCCCCGTGGCCCGGGGCTGCCGTGGCAGAGGGGTTGTTTTTCGCCTTATCCTTCTAAAGCCCTGGTTTGTTTATATATCCGGCGACCACATGTCCAGTGGGTCCAGTGGCTGTTTAGCGACGGTAGAACAATGTCCTGTGGAAGGATTTTCGGATCAAAAGAAAAAGTTCAGAATAATGCACTTAACTGGGATGCACTGTGGGCCCATAGCAGCAGGATTGACAGTGTCGCGAATAGCGCGAACAACGCGTAGTCTATCAGGCTTCCTGTCCTTATCTTTCCCCTTGCTATGAGGTTGCTGGGCCAGAAGATGTAGAGGCCGGCAGGGGTGAGCGAGTCTAGCAGCAGGTGGGATCCTGCGCCTATGAGGGCTGCAAACGCGAATATAGGGTTCTGGAAGAGTGCTGCGACGAGGATTGCTGCCATCACAACGAATAGCAGCGAGTGGAAGAACTTCCTGTGGCCGAATAAGCGCTCAATCGCAGGGGCATGCCTTCCGAAGAGAGAAGTCGCGCAGTCGATGTCTGGCAGGAGCGAGCTTATTATCACGATGGCCATGAATGCTCCGTAGCCTGACTCGACCTGGAAGTTCTCTATCGCCAATAGTCCTAGGAGGAGGGCGAATGCGAAGTGCGTCAAGAATATCATGTTAAACCTGGCCTGTTATAGGCCTATTCTACTGAGATTATGAAGGTCTTGCTGAGCTGGTTGTTGCTCGGGTTGTTGTCAGCAATCTTTACTGTAGGGTCCGCTGTTGCGACAACCCTCATGGGACCTTCTGGGATTATCGTGGTCACGAGGAATGAGACATAAGTCTCTTCTCCTGGAAGAAGTATCTTAGGGATCATCTCCTGAAGCGTCATGGGTGAGAGCTCAAGGTCAGTCTCAGGAGTCTTTGGAATGAACTCTGCCGAGACTGTAAATGGAGTCTTGATCTCTGTGTTACCCTTGTTCTTTACAAACACGCGCACCTCAAACGGGTCTCCGATGAGCGGGTTGGCAGGGTTGACTTCTATCCTCTCGACGCTCAGGTCTGTGAATAGGTCGGCTGCTGAAGACTCTGATGCGTCTTCTGCGACGGCGAATCCTGATATCAGGTTTCCTGAAGCGTCAGCAGCCCCGATACCTGCTCCGGCCCTGATAGAAGCGTCAAAAGACATCAATACGTTTCCTGTAAAAGCGACAATTGCAACTATCGCTAGAACTACTATTACCTCAAAAGTGATTGAATCTTCACTCCTCACCATTTCCAAGCAGAACCATGGAGGAGGGAGTTTAAAAACTTTTCTAAAAATCGAAGATTTCAAGAGACAGAAAAATGCAGTATTTCTCGTTTCTAAAACGCTTGCGCAAGGCAAACATTTGCACGATAAGAACAAGTTTAATTCATTTTTTTGAAGGGCCTTTCTTCTTCCTGAATTCGGCAAAGAAGTAGACTATTGCTCCGAATGGGATGAATGGGATTGGAAAGATGATGAAAAATACTATCAAAAACCAAGCAACTCTGTTTAGATGCCTGAACTCTTTCTTCATGAGGCAGTTCACCCACATACAAAACCAGAAGACAGGCAACAGGATGAAAAAAACAAAGATTATCGCTGCTGCGCTTATGGTGCCCTTGTTCAAGCGCAAGACGTTCTGAGGGCTTAAGAGGAGGGTTTTTATTCTTGAAACCACCAAATCGTTAGTTAAAATGGCATAGTTCCAAGAAGTAGCCCCATATGAATCCTTTAAGCGTTGCACCGCGGCATAACTATTTCCTGCCAGGAACTGCTCTCTTACATAATCCATGTCTTTCTTCGTCTGGTTGATTTGCAGGAGGATTTCTTCCTTGGTAAGGAGCGGATGAGCCATCAGCCCTCCTTTCTCGGCGCTGATACCATGAAGAAGCATGCTTTGAGCAAAAGAAGGACCTTCAACATAAGATTGTAATGTCTGCGCCAGCAGGGAAAAGGATGTCGTGGCTGCTTGAAGCTGTTCTGCAATTGTTTCCTGCAATATTGGGCGTGCTTCAAGGTATCTCCCGTCAAGATAGGCCTTTAAGGCCTGTTGAGTGGCGGCCACTACGCTGCGACTAGGCTTCTCTGGCAAACTGAAGAGTTGCTGCCTTAATTCCAGATTATAATTTTCCAACCGGAAAAACCTGTCATTAAGCTCTGAAAGTATCGTCAAATGATAAGTATCCAAGAAAAAGGGGTCTTTGAAGAGAGAATTCCAGTCATCCGCATCATTAACTTTTAAAATTCCGCCAGAGATTGAAGAGGATACGCTTATTTCACGAGTGTCGCGGCCCTCCAGGGAGTGTTGGAGCTTATGATTTTCAGTGATGCCATCCTCTTTAGCTAGAATGGCCAATCCTGGTTCGATGCGTGCAAAAGCCTCAAAGTTAACGCCCCAAGTCGGGTCTAACGGGATCCAATCATAAGGAGGAATGTAAACCTCTGGAAAACCATGGCCTCGGGCTTTCTCTTCAAGAACGTACAAGGTCACGAAACGCGCAGGGACTCCTGACGCCCTTGCTAAAGCGATGAATAGCTTGGTGTAATCGTCGCAAGTACCTGATTTTTTCTGCATTGCGAGCAAAGCCCCAGTCTCTACTGATTCTCCAGCATCGGCTCTGGCAGCTTTTTCATAGTCATACGTGATCGTGGACGTAATCCATTGGTATATCTTATATGCTTTCCAGAAAGGGTTTTCTTCTTCTCCTACGATTTCTTGCGCCAGCGCCTTAATTCTTGGGTCATCCGATTCTATTCCTTCATCTGGCTGCGTGAACTTCTCCTGGAGATCAGGGTTGTAGTCGTACTCTGCCTTATTCAAGTCGAGGTGAGAGAAATAATCCACGCCCCACGAGATCCCGACATAGGTCAGGTTGATGCTTAGAGTTTCTTGAGGTTTCATTTCTCTTATCGTGAATTCTATTAAATTGTTTTCTCCCTGGAGGACTTCATAAGGGACTGGGGAGGAGACGGTGTAGATAAAAAAGAAGACGTTAGGTGGAAAACTCTTGAATGAAAGTGTCTTGAAGCGGATGTCTTCTTTTGCAGTGGGCCCGGTATTGGTTATCTGCACGTTCTTCATGATCAGCATAGGATCACTGGGGATCAGCTCGAAAGGCGCCTCGGCATCCCATTCCGGAGAGGGTTCCAGGCCCACCACGGAGTATTCCAAATCCTGCCCTAGACAAGTTTGGGTCTGGCCGCACATCCCATGAATTCCTCCTTTCAGGAGGATTGTGGCTTCCCCGATAAGAGGCTTGTTGGGGGTAAAAGAGAAGATAAAATCCTTGACCTCAATCAGACCGGTTACCACGTTGCCATTTCCATCAGTGACTATCAGATTGTCTTCGTTGATAGTTTCCGGATCCAACATCTTATTGGTGAAAAAACTGTAAGTTGGCCTGGCAGGCTTTTTTAGGCAGATGTAGTAATCTTTCTTCGCTCCTTCTAGCACTTGGTCCATGATCATATCACTATTCCCTGCCGGTGTGGCAGTGGAAAAGCTAGAACTCACCAGGCAAGGCTCCCCTTCGAAGTATATTTCAAAGGGATCCTTGTCTATTGCCGGAAGCAAGTTTTCAGGGTCCGAAGGTATAGGATAAGAATCGTTAATCTTCATGAAGCCTGTTGTGCTGACGTCGTATCCGTCATCACCTAGCTTTATGGTCAGGTTTGCTTCCAGGACTTCTCCTTTGTGGATGTAACCCGTCTGCCTTATTTTTCCCTGAAGCTCAGAGTTATGGTTGAATCCTTGGAATAAGAAGTTGTATTCACCATTATCATAGCCGACCAATTGGACATGATATACCCCATCATAGATGCTTGGAATCACTAAGTACTCAGGGTCTCCGGCTTTCTGCAGGGGAAGGCAGATGGCGGCATCGTCACACAGCATCCTCTTGGTCTGAGGATCGACACCATACTCGTGGCCGAATGGATCTGTAATGGTCATATAGACTGGGCTGTGCTTGGCAAACCCTGCGGGGCCTCCGCCCTTCATGTTTTTCAAGAATGCCTCTTTGAACGAGTTGTCATTTTTCATCGTTCTCAAGAAGAATCCTGAATTGTATGCGTTATACCTGGAATCGGGGTGCTCTTGCATGTACCGGGCTATCTTCTCGATCTTCGCGTCGCTGAAATACCTGAGCGTGTGCCAGCGCGGCTCTTCAGTGTAGTATTGGCCGAAAAGCAGGTTTAATGCGTCAGGCTCGGAGACAACCCTATCCATAGCAGCAACCATCTTTCTCCTTTCTATCTCTGCCCGAGTCTCATAATCAGAAATGATTTTGTTCATGATCCTCCGCTGGTTGGCTTCGAATTCAGCCCGGTCCCTTGCATCCTCCAGAGTATCAGCCATCATGCTAAAGACGATGCCGCCAAAAGGAAGGAAGTTGTTGTAAAAGCGGAAAGCTTTCTCCGAATAGATCTGGTCTTTCTTGGCATTGGTAGGATCCGCATTATAATCTTCAGCCGCCTTAATCCACTCTACAGCATCAGATATGATGGGTATCATTTTAGCCCCTGGCTTCTCAGCCTTGTCAGCCGCTTCCAATGTTTTATCGATTGCTCTGCCAGCCTGCTTTGGTCCTTGAGCATCCATGTAATCCGCCTGTCCTTTGAGAATCCGGTTTAAATCGTCCAAAGTCAAGATGTTCTTCAACGCGCTCTTATAATGCTCTTTTTGCAGGTCGTTTAAAGTCTCCATAGAATCTATGGTCTTCTCGATTATGAGAGGATCGACTTTCTCAGCAGAAGCCGCCGTTGCATTTTGGAAATTAAGAGATAATAAAATCAGGAACAGCAATAGAAAGATAATTTCTTTTCTGCATTCATTCATTGGTTTCAGCAATCCTTTCATCTCCGGCATGTTGTAAATATGAAATATTCTATTTAAATGCTTTCTTAAATCCTAGGTGGCCCTCCAAGAGGCTACGCCGCTGGGATTCAAGCGAAGCAAATGCTTCGTTGTGCGAAGAAAAGCTTAACTTTTCCCGCACCCCACGACTCTTGTCGCGTGAAAAGCAAGTCTTTACACGTTAATTCTTGGTCTCAGAAAAAACCTGTTTTACCTCTGCCCATACCGCGCCAGCAAGTACTCGACCTCAACGTCCTTTGTCAAAGGGATCAGGACCTCGCTGAAGAAGGAGCGGCCTTTATCTGCTGAAAGGGAAGGATGCATATGGTGGTTGGCTTGGAGATAATCCTTGATCTTGTCCAAGATGACATCTTCTACTTCTTGGACTGTCAGACATGCCAGAAGGCCTTCTCTGTCACTGGAAGCAATCAGCTCATTATACAATCCCTTGTCCTTCTGGTATTTGGATTCGGCAACAACCTCGCCGTCATGAATCCGTTGGGAACATTCCTGAAGCCCAGCGATGTCGTATTGCACTGCCGAGCCGTGATGGCCGTCATCAGACTTGTCTTCCGCAGCATTCTCATTCCGGTTATCTTTATTCTTCTCCTTATAGAACCGGGAGAGGAAGGCAAGGTAGCTCTTAAGCAGGCGGTCATTCAAGTTCACGTATTTCTGCATCGGAACCGAGGCACGCCCTTTCCGGACAAGATCATATTCCTGCTTGATAAAAGGCCTCTCCGAAGGATCTGTGTATCGTCCAACATCCCCGTATACTTTCTCTATCCTTCTTAAGACGTGCCAGAAAAGACCCTTTCCGAGGCTTAGCTCTTCAGAAGAGCCTTCAGGTTCATAGATGACCCTGTTGTGTTGGTAGTGAAGCCTGCAGCTCAGATCAGTAAGGATAGGCGCTTCAAGTATGAGAAGGGAATCTCTGGCCGACTCCAAGGACAGGAACTTGATTATCATCCAGAAAGGGAATGCCGAGGAATATTTAAAACAATATGTTAAGAAGAAATCCTTACAAGTCCTCTAAATCCACCAGTTCCTCTTCGAAGTTCATCTCCTCGAAGTCTTGGTCTGGGTTCTTCTTAGGCTCCGGGGCTGGTTTGGTCTTCATCGTGTCGCGTTTTGACTCAGGAGCAGGTTTTGTTTCAACCGCCGCCGGTTTCGAATCTGCCCGCGGCTGTGGCGGCGCTCTAGCCTCTTCTTTCTCTACGGCTGGCTTGTCCATAACCTTAGAGACATTTGAAGCTGAATCGGCAGATGCAACGCTTTCCTTCAACCTCTTAGTCTCGGCTTCAGGGTCTGGGTTCTTGTTGACCCTCGACGCTACTAGCTCGACGCGATCAAACGTCTGGTTCTTGCTCGCCTTCCCTGATATGAGTATCATGTTCCCCAAGAGGTCGTGCTTTACACTCTCGAACATTGAAGGGTCACTCTTGAACTCGAGCATCTGCTCCCTTGCAAGGCCTAAGAGCTGCTCGATCTGCTCCCTCCACAAGACCACGCGAATGTTATCAGAGCCGTCGTCCACGTAGAGATTCAGGACGTAGTTGTAAGTGGGAGTGACCTTGCCGTGAGACTGGCATGCAAACCCGTCCTCGCGAAGCCTAGCCCTCCTGTTGCAAGTCGGGCAGACCTCGAAGAAGTTGATGTCGAACACCTGGACTATGGTCGCCAAGACCTCGATGTTCATGTCATCCTCTGCGATCTCACTGATCTTCTTGCGGACAACAGGAACCGAGTCTGAAGAGCCTCTCTGCTTAACCTCGACGCTAATGCCGTTCGGATTGATCATGACCTTTGACAAGTCATTCACGTGGATCTCCTTGCGGCCCTGGTTCTCACGGACGTAGCCGCCCACGATCTTCAAAACGTCGCCATCCTTGATGCCAGACGCGTTCTCAGCCTGCTTGTTCCACAACACGATCCTGATGACGCCAGTCTCGTCACCCACGAGCATGCTAAGCACCTTTCCAGGGCCTCTTTCTGTCGTGAACTCCCTAAGCTCATAGACCTGAACGACCTTGACGTTGATGTCAACGTTTCGCATGCCGCCAAGGACACCGCTCACCTGCAAGACGCCACCGGCCTGGAAGAGCTTGACGCCCAGCTCGTTAGCGACGATGTGAGCCGCGCCCTCCTCAGAGATGAGGCCTGACAATGCTCGCAGCTTCTCCTTGATCTTGGCATCGATCTCCTCGCCTGAGAGACCAGCCTGGCTAGAAATCTTGGCTTTAATCTGATCCAACGGAATGTTTATCATCATATCCCCCACAAATAACCTTTTAAAATAATGAACTCAAAAACCTTTACGCTCTTAGAGAAGGAGGACAGTGAGCGGTTTTATATAGTTTTCTCTTGGGCTTGAAAGAACATGAAGGGATGGGAAAGGATTTCCGGATCGTGAAGTTATTAGGGAGAACTTCAACTATCCGCCTGCCAAGCACAATTATTACCTGAACGTTGAGAACACGCTCAAAGGATCATATCCTTCTGGGAAGCCATAAGAGGAAGACAGCCTGTTATAAGCATCACTCTTCAGGCGATCAGGAGAGAGGTGAGCTAGTATGCGGGAAAGCTCACTATCAGCGTTCGAATTCAAAGCATTTGAAGTGAGGTAAGACTGGAGGAGCTCGGCTTGCCTTCTTGGCTCAAGAACCCCTTGCATAAGGTCCATGGCTCTTGCAGGAAACCTATCAGTGACCTGTTGCATCAAGTATTCTCTCTGTGGCAGGCTAAAAGAGGATATGAGGGAGTTGTAAGAGCTTGCCTGGCTCATTCCTCTCGCCAATCTCTGGTTCAGCTCGTACTCGCTCATGCGAGCGACTGCTTCCGGATCGTTGTAATAGCTTAGTAATGCATTCCGCTTCTCCTCCACGCTCATGGATTGTATGGCACTCGTGAGCACTCCAGAGTTATCAGCTCGTGCCGACAAGTCCTGAAACATCCTGCTCGACTCTTCCTGAGTTATCTGGGATGCGAATCCTCCCAGAAGGGTCCTGGCATGATCCTCAGACAAGCCATATCCCGATATCCGATCCATCATTCCTTGGGCTTCATCGGCTCGAAGACGAGTAGCCATCTCGCCGAGCACTTGGGAAGTCACTGAAGACTCGGCGTTCTGGAACATGGTGTCAAAGCTCCTGACTGCCAAAGCCCTTTGGTAAATCTGGTATTCATCTGAAGACGTCAATGTTCCGGTCAGGGAATTCATTAGGCTATCCATGTCTATCGAGTACGTGTTTTGCATGGCTGCCAAAACTTGACCTACCACTCCCAGCTGGCTGTAGAGCTGCTCTATGACAGGGGCTGAGAAAGCCACCTTCAGGGTTGCAGGCCCATAGTTCCCTTGCGAGTCCACATAGGCGAAGGCAAAGTAGTATCCGGCTGGAAGGGCGGCCATCTGGATGAAGTCCAGTCCTTCGGCCCTCTTGTACTGTGTCAGCTGCTCTGTGCACTTTGTAATCGCAAAAGAAGCTGCATCAGATTGCTCGTCTAATACTGGAAGGCCGTAAAGAGTATCGGCCTTTGACAAGAGGCCGCTCGGATCCTTCAGCTGTATAAGACTATCAGGTTCTTGCACCCCTGTCTTCACCCCTCCGAACCTGGGCGTCAGGTCAATGTAGCCTTGAGGGTTCGAAAAGTCGAATGATCCATCTGAATTGAACGTAGGAACCCCTGCGCCGCACTTGTACACGATTCCCTTGACATCGCAATCCTTGGAAGCCCCGTTAAAGTTAATCTTAACATTAGCAGTCATTGGAAGGTCATCAATGCGCATGAGTGCCGACAAGAACAAGGCTACTTTAGCCTGTGGCGGAAGGACAGAGGAGAGCTGGCCGGAAAACGCGCTGAACTCAGGCATCAAATCCTTTGTCGCGAACTTAATATCTATATTGGCTTTTCCGAACCCTTCGCATTTCTTTTCAGGAGGCAACGTGGCGTCGACAGGGAACTCTGGGATTGTCCCTGTGCCAGAACCAGATCCGCCAGCCCCTGTTCCTCCAGACACAGGGATAGACTGGGCGTCAATCTTAGGCGGAGGCGCCTTCTTAATGTTGATGGCGAACTGGATTGGGACGTCAGCTGGTTCCAAGCGGTGCAGGATCGGGTCGAATCTCGGAACCTTCGACTCCCCGACCGCGCAGAACCTGAAAGACTGCTTCTCAGCTTCGAGGTTGCAGACTGGCTCGTCGGAGCGTATGATGATATCGATTATCGTATTGCCATTTGAGTCGAATGACTTCTGGATGAAAAACCTTTCAGGCACGATTCTCTTGCCCTTGTCGTCAGTGATTATGTACGATGCCAGGTCTCTCCTGACCTCTATCTTCTCAGTCTCCTCTCCGTTCAGCTTCAGGGTCAGGAATTGCTTGCGCTCTGAAAGGTCATAGAAGTCATACACGTTGGAGCTAGCGCTCTCATAAGAGAGCGTCTCGTTGGTGATGACAATCTTCTCAACCCCATTCTTGAGTATGAGAGAGTCAACAGGTGCCGCGCAGGCGCAGCTGTCGCGGCCAGAAGCCAAGCAGTCCTCGAACGCTTCAACAAAGTTCCTGAAAGGCGCAAACTCCTGGTCGCAGACTATCAAGCTCTCGAACCTGAACAATGGATCCTTGAAATCAGCATCAGTCTTCTTCTTCTCGACACCCTCGTCGTAAGCCTTCTTCTGCTTCTCCTTCTGGTCGGCGATGCACTCCACCACGCTCTTCTGGGTCTGGCCGCAAGTGCTAATGGTATCCCTGGCCCAGTTGGCAACAGCCTCGTACACTCCAAGGTCATAGTCGACCTGCGTCGTGAAGCTAGGATTGACGTCGTAGAAGCCGAAATTATTTTTTGATAATGACTTCTCCTCTCCTGTAGGAGCAGTATATGTCATGCTAAGACTTGGGCTTCCGAAATAAGAGAGATAATCTGATATCTTCTTCGCATATATCCTGATCTCGTTCTGGGCTTTATTCTCACACTTCTTTTGGTCCGACCAATGATAAACCTGGCATATCAAGTCAGGATCCATAAGTTGATTGGGAAGCAAGTCGTTCCAGAAGTCAGGGTCTTTTTTCCCTGACCTTTGGATGGCCGCATCCACTAATCCTGGACCTGCATTGTAGGCAGTGAGCGCCATCGCATCCTTGTGACCATAATTCTTGTACCTGTGCATGAGCTTGTTTAGGTATCGTATACCAGCGGCTATTGACTTCTCAGCATCTTTTCGGTCGTCTCTTCCAGCGCAATTCTTGTTATCGCAAAGTCCATAATCAAACGCGGTGCCAGCGCTGAACTGCATGAGGCCAGTGCAGCCGGAGAAGGATACTGCATTCGGGTCTCCCCCACTTTCAAGCATCATGAGCGCCTTGACAAGAGACTCTGTAACACCTGCTGCAATGTCTTCTTTTGTCAGGTGATTCCTGATCATCTCTGAATACGCATTAACCCTGTCAATTGAGGCTCTAGTGCCTGCACTCACCTTGCTCAAGTCTATCGCCACAGCTTTAGTAGTGTCTGATGAGGAAGAGGAAGCGGTCGGAGTCGCTGCAGGCGTAGGCGAGGGTGATGGCTTTGCAGGAGCGGGCGTGGAGTCCTCGGCAGCCTCTGGATGGGTGCATCCTGCAGTGTTGTACTTGGGGCGATAGATAGTCATTCTGGCATACCAACGGGCAGGAATGTCCCTGTTCGCAATGCCACGGGTGTCTCCTGTAGCATCGATGACTTTTCCTTCCCCGATATAGATGGCGATGTGATTGGCATTGCCTCCTGACTTCGGATGGAGGAAGATGGTGTCTCCAGGGTGAGCGTCTCCATCTTCAACTGCTTTCTTGCAGTCCCCTATTCCGCATATCTTAGTGCCGTCCTTCTCAAGAGCGGCCTCGTACTGGAATGCTCCCCACCTATTGTTGAACTGGCTTATCCCTGCGTGCTTGTAAACCCACCACGCGAATCCAGAGCAGTCAAAACCAGGGACTGTCGGCATCCCGCTACGCTTGTTCCCTGCAGGCTGTGTCAACTCGACGTTGGCTCCGTAGAAGAATGACTTCGGATCCCTTGACTTCTTCTGAGTCTCCACAACGCCGTAAGGTGTCTCTCCACCCCATACATAAGGAAGGTTCATGCCAGGAGGACCGTACTTTTCGTAGTATTGGGAAGCGACTTCCTGAATGCACTCTCCTGTGCAACACTTGGTAATGGTCTCATCTTCCGGCATAGAATCAGCCTGGACCGAAGCAACAACTGCTTTTTGCTGACCTGAAAGGTCGACGTCGTAGGTTAGCATGGCCGTGAACACGTTGTCTGACTTGGCCTTGATGATGGTCTTCTCCTGGCCGAAGTAGAAAGTGTAGTCGTAACCTATGTTGGTCAGTATATTCTCGGGATGCTGATAATAGTACTTATAGTTGAGGACGTCTGTCAGCTGGTTCCCGAAAGCCTGCTCTACAGACTTGTTCGTCGGCCAGCAGGCTCCGTTGTTCTCAGGCCCCCACCGCGGGTAGACGAATACGTCGCAGGGATAATCGACAGGAATCCTCACATCATCCCCTCCTTCGAAGTAGAATCCTCCATGATCTCCGAGGTCGTATAGGGCTTCCCAAGCGCCTAGCTTGGCAGAGCTGTCCACGAACGAGAGCTTTGACTCTGCTTCAGGGATGGCCTTCAGCACCGTGACCTGCTTCCTTCCGATGGCATCATCTATCTTAGGAGTCAAGAAGAGGAAGAAGAATATGATGCCTATCACGAAGGCTCCAACAGGGAACAATAATAGTCCGGTCTGGGCTTTCCTCGTCCTCAAATGATCATATCCTGTTTTCATGTTCTAAATCTGGCTCACATCTTGGGCAATAGGTCATATTTATGGACCTTGTAAGTGAACTTTACATTAAGCACTGGATTCAAAGGATCTGGCAAGGGGAGATAAACAAATGAATTGTAAGTGTCCTGAAAGCCGCTTTGAGCATAAGCCGGATCCAGGATGATGGATTTCTGGATTCCGTCATTGAAGGATACGTCGATGATAGTGACTGGAAACCTCAAAGAATTCCTGGAGAAGAATCCTTGAGTCTCGGCCTTCCACTTGGTCATATACTTCTGTTCTGTATCATCCTGGTTCATGTACGCGAGGACCAGAAGGTCTGACATGACCATCGGCTGGTCGCCCACGGACACGTGCTGCTTGAGGTACATGGCGGTGAGGCTCTCAAGTTCGGCGTTCATCATGTCCCTCTCGTTGAGATCCTTGTTCTTGTCCTCCTTGATCTTTGTCAGGAGCGAGACTATCAGGATGGCGACGAGCAAGGCTCCGAGTGCTAGGACAATGTCTGTGACTGCCTGTATCACCGCTCTCTTGCTCTTCATAAAGCGCAGGCTCATCCTGACACCCCCACGTACAAGGCGCCCCGATGCATTGTCTTGTCTTCATACATTATCATGACGTCGTATGC
>JAFGBP010000075.1 GCA_016933095.1 Candidatus Woesearchaeota archaeon
ATTATGTGCCGAATACAAAAAGACAAGCTTTTTGATTATGCAACAAGTTGCATATCCTAGAGATGCCGCTTGTTTCGCTGGCAGACTACGCAGTGCGGCCTTTCTGGACGCAGCCCCAATAATGAATATCTTTAAAAACATCTCCAAACCCTCTATCTTCTATGGAAATACCTAAGAGATACGCTCCTGCAGAGTCAGAGAAGAAGTGGATCGCCTACTGGGAAGACAAGAAGGTGAACAAGTTCATCCTCAAGAGCCAGAAGCCAGTCTATTCGATAGACACGCCGCCGCCTTACGCCTCTGCAGACCACTTGCACGTGGGTCACGGCATGCACTACTCCCAGTTCGAGTTCATAGCGCGCTACAAGAAGATGAGGGGCTTCAACGTCTTCTTCCCCATGGGGTACGACGACAACGGCCTTCCGACAGAGCGATACGTCGAGAAGAAGCATAAGGTGGACAAGTCCAAGATCACGAGGAAGGATTTCATCAAGCTCTGCCTCGAAGAGACTGAGAAGACAGGCAAGACCTACCACGACCTATTCTCAGACCTAGGATTCTCCATAGACTGGGACCTCTTATATCACACTATAGGCGACAGGGCCATGAAGACTTCCCAGCGATCATTCCTCACGCTCTTCAAGAACAAGAGGCTGGAACACATAGACCAGCCTACCATGTGGTGCACCACCTGCCAGACTACAATAGCACAGGCAGAGCTCTCAAACGTCGATCTAAAGTCACACTTCAGCGACATAAAGTTCGGATCAGTCGACGGCCAGGACTTGATAATATCCACTACGAGGCCAGAGATGATACCAGCGTGCGTCGCATTGTTCCACCATCCTGATGACAAGAGATACTCGAAGCTGAAAGGCAAGACTGCAAAGGTTCCTCTGTTTAACTATGAGGTCCCGATACTTTCAGACGAATCCGTGGACCTAGAAAAAGGGACTGGTCTTATGATGGTCTGCACCTTCGGAGACAAGGAAGACGTCGAGAAGTGGAAGAAGTACGAGCTTCCCATGCGCGTAGTCTTCACAGAGAACGGCTACATGAACGAGCTTGCAGGAAAGTACGCTGGCATGAAGTCAAAGGATGCAAGGAAGGAGATACTCCAAGACCTGAAACATGCAGAGCTTATAGTCGCTCAGAAGGACATTGTCCACGCCGTAAACGTGCACGAGCGCTGCGACACAGAGATAGAGTTCATGAAGAAGAAGCAGTGGCAGATCAAGGTCCTGGACATGAAAGAAGAGCTCATGAAGCTCGCAGATGACATTAACTGGTATCCTGAGCACATGAAAGTCAGGTACGTACACTGGGTCAAGAACCTGCAATGGAACTGGGGCATAAGCCGCCAACGGTACTACGGAGTGCCGTTCCCAGTCTGGTACTGCGAGGAGTGCGGCGAGGTATTGCTGCCTGCTGAGAAGGACTTGCCGGTCGACCCGCGAGAGGAGACTTACAAGGGCAAGTGCAAGTGCGGCTCACAGAAGATAATCCCTGAGATGGACGTCATGGACACGTGGATGACCTCATCCAACACGCCGGACATAAACGCGGCCTGGAAGAAAGAGCTGGGAGCCGAGTTCCTGCCCATGAGCCTAAGACCTCAGGCGCACGACATCATAAGGACCTGGGCGTTCTACACGATCGTAAAATCATACTTCGAGAGAGAGGACATCCCTTGGAAGGACATAATGATATCAGGCCACGGCCAGGATCCTCTCGGCCAGAAGATGAGCAAGAGCAAGGGCAACTTCGTAGTTGCGCAGGACATGATTAAAAAGTACAGTGCAGACGCGTTCAGGTTCTGGGCAGCTACAGCGACGCTCGGAGAAGACCTGCCGTTCCAGGAGAAAGACCTCGTGACAGGCCAGAAGCTCGTGACGAAGCTGTTCAACGCGTCAAAGTTCGCGCTCATGCACCTTGAAGACCAAGACCCTAAAGAGCAAGCCTTTGTGGGAAAGATGGAAGCGTTCGACGAGTGGCTGTTGTCAAAGCTCAACACGCTCATCAGGGATGCCACTGCTTATTTTGACAAGTATGAGTACTCTAGGAGCAGGCACATGACAGACAACTTCTTTTGGCTGACACTCTGCGACAACTATCTTGAACTCGTCAAGGACAGATTCTACAATCCAGAGGCAAGAGGGCTCACTGCCCGGAAGTCAGGACAGTTCGCCCTACGGGAAGCACTGGGCGCAGTGCTGAAGCTCTACGCTCCTATCATGCCGTTCATAACAGAAGAGATCTACAGCTGGAAGTTTGCAGGAGAAGAGGAGAAGGACAGCATCCACAACAGTGACTGGCCGACCTTTGACGAAGGCCTGATAAAGCCCGAGATCGAGAAGAGCGGCGACTGCGCAGTCGCAGTGCTCGCAGAAGTGAGGAAGTACAAATCGCAGGAGCAATTGTCCATGAAAGCAGAGCTTTCCAAAGTCACGATCACCTCAAAAGAAGACATAAGCGGATTCCTGGGCGATTTGAAAGCAGCGACCAGCGCAAAAGAGATCGAGCTGAAGAAAGGAGACGAGCTGAAAGTAGAGATAAAGAAGTGATTTCTTGAACACTTTGAAGAGTCATTATTTACATTTATATAGCTTTGACAGTAAGCAACTAAAACTTCGTTTTTGAACCGCTTCGAATCTGCGATTTTAGCGTCACGGAACTCGTTTCTCTGGTTACTTTAAAAAAAGTAAGCTTTATATACTATCAAGCAAATATTCCCTTGAAAGAGGTGGAGAATGGGGTTATTTGGAAAAACCGACGAGACAGAGCAGTCTAATCTTCGTTCTACGCAGTCTCGCAATGCCCAAGCCCAGGCTTCATCCCAGCAAGTGCCGGATTTCAATACGCTTCTGCAAGCACCGCCAGGACCACCTCCTGAGCTTGATGAGAACGGCATGCCGATACGAGGCGCCGCGGGAGTTCCGCCGCCAGTCCCGCCCCCGAGTATGAGGGTAATGAAAGAGCCGCCGCCCCTGCCAGGATTCAGTCAGGTGCAGCCAAGGCCTGTGCAGCCAGGCGTGCCCCCTCCACCTTTGGAGAAGGACTTGCCGCCCGCAGCGACAGAAGACGCGACAATGACTCCTGAGGAAGAGGCTGAGTTCGAGCTTCCTGATTTTGAAGAGGAAGAGATAAGGGACTTGGAGAGCCCTCCGGAGCCTGAGCCGAAGCCTCCTGTCAGGATCCCGCATTCATCTTCTTGGACGACAGACCCTAATGCTGACGGAAGCGAGCCACAACCTGAAGAGAAAGAGGAGGAGAAAGAAGAGAAAGAAGAGGAAGAAGAGCATCCTTACATGGGAGCATCGCAGTCAAAGCAGTTCGTGCCAGAGCCTGAAGCTCCTAACTATGCCGACTTGCCGAGCGAGCGCTTCATTGACATGAGAGACTTCTTCAAGATAAGGGATGAGCTCTCAGGCGCAAAGCTGATTGCCAAGAAGACTGAGGAGAAGATGCTGGACGAAGGGTACAAGTCTGAGTTGGCGCGCTACACGATAATGGCGGAGGAGCTTAATGCTATTCAAGACAAGCTTTTGATAATTGATGACAAGATATTTGAGGATTAGGATTTTAATTAGATTTGAGGATCAAAGACAACGAGAGCATAGTAAAGGAGCATAAATAGCAAGGAAGAGAGATCAAGAAAAAAAGATCAAGCAAGACCAATCACGAGGTGAATCGAATTGATAAATGAATCAAATCCTGTATTCGTCAAGATTGACAAGTACAAGGAGATCCTGGAGATCATTGGTGTCATAGAGAAGAAGATGGACGGCGCGCGGGACCTGCTAGCCGACATCGAAGAGCTCAAACAGCGAGAGGACGAGGAATTGGCGTCATGGCACGGTAGCCTCGAGGAGATTAACCACAAGCTTGATGTCATTAAGGATGAGCTGCATGAATGAGCATGATGGGAATGAATGAAGATGGCGCATAAGAAGAAGAGTGGGGGTGCGAAGAAGAAATCCCGCGGCCAGGAGCCGAGGGTCAGGAAGAGGCCTGTCTTCCTGCCGGACCGCGAGTTCTTCATGAAGATACAGCACCCTATAGGCTTCAGGCGCGACTTATTGGAAGCGTCCAAGACAACCCTTAATATGCTTAAGGGCCTGCACGGCCTGAAGGAGATAAGGACGCAGAAGCTAGAGTACCTGCGCGAGCTGCAGCGAGAGATGCGCGAGATAAAGCAGCTCATGCAAAAGGTCGAGGAGATGCTACCAAAGTATACTAAGAAAGAGGCGGCAAAGCAATACCCGCACCTCAACATAGTCACTGCCAAGATATCCAAGCAAGCAAAGCTAAGGCGCGTAGAGCAAGTCATACTTGAGAGAGAGCCAGCTCCAGAACCTGTCGCCGAGCATAGACCTGTGCCGGCACCGGAGCCTGTGCGTGAGCCAGAGCCTATCGTCGAGAAGACAAGGACAGAGCTAGACCGCCTGAACGACTCCATAGCAGACATCGATGAGAAGATACACTCTCTTAGGTCAGGGATCAAGGTGAAGAAGACGCGCAGGGAAGAGTTGCGAAGTGACAGGGTCACTGGCACAACAAGGTCAAAGACCTCGCTTGAGA
Organism: Candidatus Woesearchaeota archaeon; assembly: GCA_016933095.1. Taxonomy (GTDB): domain Archaea; phylum Nanobdellota; class Nanobdellia; order Woesearchaeales; family SM23-78; genus SM23-78. Next base: position 4,582 of record JAFGBP010000075.1, read on the forward strand.
AGAAGCCGCTCCTAAAAAGAGAGCCTCCCAGGTCGTACCATTCAAAACCAGTCTTATCTGCAAAGCCCAAATCCCAGTCAACAACTCAAAAGCCTGCAATGGCGCCCAAGCAGAAAGAAGACCCCGACGCAAGCGACAAGAAAAAGAAGATGAGCCGTGAGATCGGGGACACCCTTGACAAGATCCACAAGAAGCTAAAAGAGATGTGAATTCTAAAAAAGCTTATAAATAAGGCTTAGTTCTATCGAGAAAACGTCCTGTGGGTGTGCCGGAGTGGCCAAACGGGGCAGTCCAAAGACACTAATAAGTGCTTGGGGCCTATACTCAAGACATTTGAGTGGTGAAGCTTCCAAAAGAAGCTGATGAACAACTCGTGAGCCATCTGTTGGCTTAGTGCCTACGCAGGTTCGAATCCTGCCACCCACATTTTTCTTTTCCGAAAATTCTCACAGGACCCACTGGACATCTCTGCGCTGCGCTTATATACTCCTGTTCTCCGTCAATTTTGTTTCATCAGGAGGTTTGAGATGAAAGCAAAATTGACTCCAGAACTAGCAGAGATATTAGGCGCTTTCATTGGAGATGGCTGGATTCAAAGCAATGAACGGAGTTTGTATATCGCTGGCAATATAATCAAGGACAAAGAATATTATGGTTTTCTTTCCCATCTAATTTCTTCTAACCTTGTTGAAGTAAGCCCTAAGGTATTCTTATCTTGGCATGTTATGGGGGTTGCAATCCACAAGAAAGGATTGATTGGCCAGCTAATTGGCTTAGGATTCCAGAAAGGCAAGAAGTCTCTCGTGGCAAAGATTCCTGCTGTTATTATGAATTCCTCTAATATGAATCTGAAAGTCTCAGTCGTTAGAGGGATTTATGATTCTGACGGAACTTTCTACTGCGACAAGTCCTATGCAAAAACCTCAACAGAATGGAAACGTACACACAAGTACAGTCCTGTAGTCGGGATTACCTCCTGTTCTAAGCATCTCTTGCTTCAGATCACTTCAATTCTCTCAGAACTAGGAATCCCTTCCGATTTAACCCAACGAAATAAGAAAGGAACTCTCTCAGGAAGAAATGTGTCTGACTCTTATTTTCTAAGAGTAAGAAAGAAAGGGTGTGTTTCTAAATGGTTTGAGTTAATCGGTTCAAACAATCCAAGACACTACAGAAAATACGATTTGTGGAAGAAACAAGGTTACTTGCCTTAAACCATCTGTCGGCTTAGTGTCTACGCAGGTTCGAATCCTGCCGTCCGCATAAGTTTTTTTGTCTGAACGCTTTCAAAGAAGTTGAGTTGGTCAGTGCACTTGCTTGATTTTCATTGCCTGCCGCTTGATCTCCTGGTCGGTGTTGTGCTTCGCTATTGAGTCTACAAATTTTATAAGCTTCTTCACTTTCTCGTTCTGTTCATTTATGTCGTAGAGCCTTATCCTTCCGATCTTTCTTGTTTGCACGATGATTTTTTTCTTGATTAGCTTGTCGAGCATCCTGTAGACAGATGACCTTCCTATTCCAGCGTGTTCGGCCATGTCGCTTATGCTGTATTCTAGTCCTCTTCCTATCAGTAAGAGGTCGATCAGTTTCACTTGCGGACTGTTGCCGAAGATGCTTGTCATCACGGTTTCTTCTTCCATATGATTGGTGGTGGCAAGGCAGTATTTAAATGTTTCGTATTGATACATTCATGTATCAGAATGATACTTGCTTCATCGGAAAGATCACGGCAAAACTACGAGTGGGTATATGAACCGGCTCCAGACCCGATCTTTCATGGATGAGACCTTGATTCAGAAGAGGATAATCGATAAGCTGGCCAAATTTGTTCCTCCCAAATGGAACGAGTCCCACACCGAAGAGAAGAACATCTTCAAATGTTTTCCAGGGCACCTACGCGGAACAAAGCAAGTGAAAGACGCATATGAAGAACTGATCAGAAAAGAATTCATAATCAGGTACAAGAAGACCGGCGAGACCCACATCTCATTGAACATCCGGAAGAAGAAGGAGATCGAGGAATTCATGGAATCCGGATTATCTCCTTGAAATACTTTTTTAATAAAATTTATATACTTGCTTTGAATATCCGTAACCATGTACTTATCATCGGGGGTTAGCTAACATGTCAGAGTCGCTTCTTGAAGGGTTGTTGTCAAACATTGATGCCAAAGCAGAGTTGGAAAGGAACAAGGCCAGGTACCTGGTCTCTGTATTAGATGAGAACAGGGACCTGCTGGATCGCGTGTTTGATGCCGAACCTGGTTCTGGCAAAACCCCTTCTGAGAGGGAGCTGTTTGACGATCTCTGCAGTTCAGTCCGCGAGTTGAATGCGCGTTATTCAAATTTCGGAACATGCTATAAGGAAAGCTATGCCTTGAAGGAGGACGTTTGGGTGTGGGATGATCTCTTTCATCGTTTCGAGAAGGATTACACGCGCGCGCTAGTGCGGCTTGGCTGGGCAGAGTGGGGGAAGAACGAGCTGTCAGACTATGCGCTGACGCATTATGATCTTCCTATCACGCTAAAGAATACTGTGAAGCTCATGTTCGGCTGGAAACGCCCAAAACTGACCCCGGCAGAGGCGAGGGAGAAATACGGCATCACGCCTTCTTATACCCTGAAAAGGACTCAGGCAGGTTTGGATGTCTTGAACGGTTACTTAAGATCTGTGGGGATGGAACCTTTGAAAAATTAGACGAGTGCAGATATTGCAGATCTCACCGACATAGGTTTGAAGAGAGTATCCATCCGTCTCTCATGTTGTCTTTCATGTTGCTTTCCTTATGGTTTTGCTCTTTTTTTGTTTTCCGCATGTCGCTTATGCTGAGTGTTGGAGGCCGTGATGATTTTGTTTGTATGGGCCTTGATTAATCAGTCTTCTTTTGCGCTGTTTTTCCGTAACATTTAAATATGAGTTATGAATTCTTATTCATAATGAGTTCAAAAAGGAGGTAATAGCAATGCCAGACATGGACGGAAGAGGACCGCGAGGCCTATTCTATCAGACCCAGCAAAAAGAAGGGTCAGATGACAAGAAGGAAGGAGACCTCGAGAAGACAGCGAGATTAGAAGCCAGAGGACGAGGCGTCGGGCCGTGCGGAGACGGTGTGCCCCAAGGAGGAGGCCGCGGATACTGCTACGGCGGAGGCCAAGGTCCAGGAAGAGACCAAGGAGGCCAGGGCAGGGGTCTTGGAAGAGGTCGCGGCAGAGGATTCAGAGGCTTGGGACTAGGCTACTTCAGACGAAGACAGGAACCGCCACAGCCTGAACCCGACTACTCGAAAGACAACAAGGAATAAGCCCCCACGAATAGATCCTCGCGCAACAGAAGAAAGCTTGGACAAATCACATTTAACAGATATAAATAGAAGGAGGAATCGAAAATGCCAAATATGGACGGAACCGGGCCTCGAGGGTTCGGAAGGATGACCGGCCGAGGGCTAGGGCCCTGCGGCGGCGGGATGCGAAGAGGATTCGGCAGAGGTTTTGGCCGCGGACTCGGAAGAGGACGATGGAATGAAACCGAAAGGACTCTTAACCTTACAAAGGAAGAGCAGAAGAAAGTCCTTGAAGCCGAGCTTCAAGAAGTCGAATCTGAGAAGCAGGAAATAGAGAAAAGGCTCAAGGAAATGAATTAGCCTTTTCACACTTTTTTTTCTCTTCGCAATATTTAAATAATAATTTTATTAGAATTCAAATCCACGACATCCAGAAGGAAGGGCGATGATGATGCGCAAGAATAAAGTCCGAAAAGATCACCTGACTAACCTAAATAAGATGAGAAAGATCATGCCGCCAACTTACTTCATGGTGCTGCTGGCCCTTGCTTTCATGGTTCACTTCTTCTTTCCGATAATGAAGATATCAATTCGTCCATACAATTATCCGGGCTGGATTCTGATTGCTTTCGGAATCATAATCAACCTGTGGGCAGACTCGCTCATGAAGCAGAAACAGACCACTGTCAAACCTCACCAAAACCCCTCAATCTTCATATCATCAGGACCTTTCAGGCTAAGCAGGCATCCAATGTACCTGGGTATGTTATCCATATTGCTAGGCACGGCGCTTCTTCTCGGCTCACTGGCGCCATTCATCTTTCCAGCAGCTTTCATCATACTCATGGAAACACTTTTTATTCCGACCGAGGAAAACAACATGAAAAAGAATTTTGGAAAAGAATACCTTGATTATAAAGCAAAAGTGAGGAGATGGGTCTAGATGCCCAGGCCAAGGTTATGCAGGAGAGTTATGGCAGAGCCAGGAGTGACTTTCTTCAAGCCAGCCGGCATGCGCCTCATCGAGCTGGAAGAGGTTGTCCTTAGCGTGGAAGAGTACGAAGCCATGCGCCTGAAGGATCTCGATGGCTTGGAGCAAGAGGAAGGCGCCAAGAGGATGGGCATATCCCAGCCGACTTTTCACAGGCTTTTGGCTTCTGCCAGGAAGAAGGCATCAGATGCTTTGGTGAATGGCAAAGCCATAAGGATAAAGGGAGGGAACTACACCGCAAGGCGCCATGATGAGAGGATTCAAGGGATGTGGAGGAAAAGATGAAGATTGCAATAAGCTCGAAAGGAAAGACACTTGACAGCGAGATAGATGAAAGGTTCGGAAGATGCGCTCAGTTCCTCATTGTAGAGACGTCAGCAGGCCAGGCTGAGCTTGTTGAGGCAATGCCCAACGAGGCTGCTAGCCGTGCCGGAGGCGCAGGCCCATTCGCGGCAAAACAGCTTGCTGAGAAGAAGGTGGACTGCGTGATTACAGGCGAAGTAGGGCCTCACGCCCAGGAAGTGCTTGACCAGTTTGGGATCAGGATTTACAAGGGTGCAGGAAAGGCCAGCGAGGCGCTGGAAGCTTTTATCAAGGAGAATGAAGGGGATTCAAAGGAGGAAGACAGATGAGGATTGCAGTACCGACTAATGGGACGAGAGGAAAAGACGAGGCTGTGGCTGAGCACTTCGGACGATGCAGGACTTTCACGATATTGGATGAGAGTGGTGAAGTGGTTGAGGTAATAGAGAATACAAGCCAGCACATGGGCGGCACGGGATTGCCCCCGGAGCTTCTCAAGAAGCACAAAGTTGATGTTCTGCTGTGCCCGAACCTCGGGCCTAACGCCATAAGGATGTGCGAGCAGTTCGGGATACGGGTATTCATGGCTTGCGGCTCAAAAGCCGAAGACTTATTCAAGGAGTGGAAGGATAAGAAGGCAAAGGCAGCCACACTGGCGGACGGCTGCGAGGATCACAAGCACTGATAAAGCCACCGGATGGAATTGGAGGGAGGTTATGATGGTATTGCGAATAGCCGTGAGCGGAGGAAAAGGAGGGGCAGGCAAGTCAATGGTATCGACCTCCTTGGCGATTACCCTTGCAAAGCAGCGAAAAGGAAAGGTCCTGCTTGTGGATGCCGATGTCGAGTGCCCGAATGACCACCTAATAATCGATGCTCAGCTCAAGAAGAGCAGCGAAGTCTTTCAACTCATTCCTAAATGGGACTTGTCCAAGTGCACCAAGTGCGGCTTGTGCGCCCAGGCCTGCAAGAAAGACGCCATCATCTTTGTGCCAGGAAAGAATCCTGCTTTTGTGAAGAACATGTGCATCGGCTGCGGGGCTTGCATCAACGCCTGCCCTTCGGGTGCGATATCGTCATCAAAGAAGAAGATAGGGATTATCTCAATAGGAAAGAATCACGGCATCCATCTGATATCAGGCGAGCTGGTCTTGGGAGAGCTGGCTTCAGGAGAGATCGTGAGTGACTTGCGCTCAAAGGCTGACGAGCACTTCTCTAAGCTTGGTGGCGAGGTTATGGTCATAGACACGCCTGCAGGCATCGGATGCCCTGTAATCGCCTCTCTTTCTGGGACAGATTATATAGTTGCAGTCACAGAGCCCACGCCTTCTGCATTGCATGACCTTAAGAGGGTGGTCTTCTTAGCAGAGCATTTCAGGATCAAGTGCGGCATCGTGATAAACAAGCATGACCTCGATGCGGGCTTCTGCAGGGAGATCCATTCATATGCGGATTCAAAAAAAATAAAAATAATCGGAAAAATACCTTATGACAAGGATTTCGTGAGTGCAATGGTGAAGATGCGCCCGATAATCACTATGGAGGGCGAATACGCCAATTTATTTGAATCAATTGTTGAGAACCTTAAGAAGGAGGTGCGTTTATGAACAAGAGGTTATCATGGTTTTTGGTGTTACTCATGGTGTTGTTGCAGGTTGTTTCGCTTGCAACTGCCCAGAACGATACCTGCATATATTTCTTCTACGGTCAAGGGTGCCAACACTGCGCAAAGGTGGCTCCGTTCATCGAGCAGCTCGCGGCGCAGCATAATGAATTGGACGTGCACACTTTCGAGGTGTACGGAGACCGGGAGAATCTTGTCCTCTTGAACGAGTTCTTTGAATCCTACAATATACCTGATCAAGACCGCGGAGTGCCCGTAGTGTTCATAGCAGACCATTACCTCGTTGGAGACGCTCCTATACTTCAGAATCTGGAAGGGCTCATGGCGCAGTACGAAGGCGCTCCCTGCCCATTGAAGATGGAGGAGAAAGCCTCGACAGGAGAGACGGGCGACAAGTCCCCGACCGAGAGGCTTGGAACGCTTTCCATAATAACAGTTATAAGTGCTGCCCTCGTGGACTCGATCAATCCCTGCGCCATTGCAGTGCTGCTCATACTCATGAGCGCCCTCGTCGCGGCGGGAGACAAGAGGCGCGCATTGTACGCCGGACTCGCATTCACGCTCTCGATATACATCGCTTACTTCCTCTTCGGGCTGGGATTGTTCTCTGCCCTGCAGATTTCAGGGCTTTCTTACTGGTTCTATAAGGCGATAGGCTTCTTGGCTATCATCATAGGGCTTGCCAACATCAAGGATTACTTCTGGTACGGTGGAGGAGGCTTTGTGATGGAGATCCCAAGGGCCTGGAGGCCTACTCTCAAAAGGATGCTCGGCGCCGTGACCTCTCCGTTAGGAGCCTTCATCATGGGATTTGCAGTCTGCCTATTCGAGCTGCCATGCACAGGAGGGCCGTACATCTTCATCCTCGGACTGCTGGCAGAGAAGACAACCATGATGGCGTCCATACCCATACTGCTGCTTTACAACCTGTTCTTTGTTCTTCCGTTGCTTGTAATAACGGCCTTGATATATACTGGGTTCTCTTCGACAGAGAAAGCGAACGAGTGGAAAGACAAGAACATAAGAATACTGCATTTGGCAGCAGGCTTAGTCATGCTGGTGTTGGGGCTTTTGGTAGTCTTAGGAGTCGTATAAGGCCTAAGGATTAGAATAATGCCATCTGATGGGTCGGGTTTCTAAGATACTGCGCCCTGTAAGCCTTTCCCAACTGGTCGACGAGAAACTTGGCCCTCGGAAGGGTGATTTGAATCTCGTAATAGAGGGATTCCCTCTCTATATGCCATTTCTGGAGATCTCTTTCCTTGTTCTCTATCTCGAGCAGCTTCTGGTCGCTTATGACCTCAAAGAAACTTCCAAGCCTTTCGAACAATCCAATTACCGGCTTATTGTGGGCGAGATGCGTGATTCGCTCTCTAACGTTGGAAATACGCTCTCCCATCCTTCTCATCTCCGCGGTCTGCGGGTATGACTGGAATCTTTCATGGTTGCCAAGGGATTTCAGTGCCGAACTGACGATCGAAGCTCCCCTAAATAGGAATAGTGCGTTCTCTCTTTGCTGCGGCTTAGTTGCCTGTTCATACTCTGCCACTGCGCTATAGATAAGGGATCCGTTATAAGAGAAATCACACCACTCTTTCTGGCTGCCGAAGGCATAATCCTCCAGCCTCTCTTTGAGGGCATCCTTATCTTGGAGTGGACCGGTTGCCTCATATGTGAACAAGTTGTTTAGAGGATTCATGGCAATCTCACGAAGCCTCAGGTGCCAGCCCAAGTCATAGTTCTTGGACCTGACAGAGCTCTTTCGGTAGTCTTCTGCCATGGTAAGAAAGAATTCCTGGAGCGATACTTCAGTGCCGTCACTCTTCACCGCGACAAGCTCCTCGAGTGGCTTGTCTGAGCGTAGGCTATCTACGGCTGCCTGTAACTTTGGCTTCATTTTTGGCCCCTTCTCTTCTCGCTTTGTTTCATCGCCTTTCTCTGGTCCAACGAACCTGAACATCGCTCCTGGATGCACTACCATGGCTGGTGGAAGAGGCCCGGGATATAAAAACTTAGCGAGTGGCCAGGCAGTTGCGATGCGTGAGAACATAGGGCGGTTTCTTGGAAGGGGGCTTGTTCAGGGCCGGCGCTGGTCGGCTTCATGGTCGTATTATGCGCCGGGTTGACGCTGTTTTGATTGTCTTTTTTGCCAGAAAAGCGTTAAATTTTTAAACGAACACCCTTTTCAAAGGGTTAAACAGAGACAAGAAAAACTTTTTCAACCCAAATTTTTGAGTAAAAAACTGATTTTTCTTTCTCACAAAACAAAAATAAAAAAGAATAAGTTTATAACCTTACAAGATGAGAGCAAAGCTGTCATCAGACCTGCCATTAAAGCAATCATGCAAGGCAGACGATAAGGTTATGATCAATAAATATAGAGGTAAACTAAAATGAGTTTAGAAATTATTCCACTAGGAGGATACTCTGAAGTGGGCAGAAACAGCACGATGGTGCTGGTAGATGACGAGGCAGTAATCCTTGACATGGGCCTGCACATGGACAACTACATAAACTACACCAACGACGACGAAAGAGATGACTTGGGAGAGCACATAGACGCCACGGCGAACGCACTCATAGCCGCAAGGGCGGTTCCGAACATCTACCGCGCCAAGAAGCTCCTCAACAAAGTTAAGGCGATATGCATAGGCCACGGCCACCTCGATCACGTGGGGGCGGTGCCGTTCCTCGCCGGAAAATTCCCGAATGCAGAGATCCATGGGACGAGGTACACCATGGAGATACTCAAGGAGATCCTGGCGAGCGAAGGCATAAAGCTCAAGAACAAGATTAAGGGTCACGCGCCCAACGCAAAGGTCCAGGTGGGCAAGAAGATCATGGTCGAGTTTGTCCATATGACGCACTCGATACCGCAGGCCGCCACGATGGTGGTGCATACGCCTTACGGAAAGGTAGTGTACGCAGTAGACTTCAAGCTCGACAACGCTCCTGTGCTCGGAGAGAAGCCGAACTACAAGCGGCTCGAGAAGATAGGTAAGGAAGGGGTGAAGGCCCTCATAATGGACTCCTTGTACTCGCACATGCAGATGAAGACGCCAAGCGAGAGCATTGCAAAGGAGATGCTCAAAGACGTGCTTTTGGGAGTGCATTCCAAAGGCAACGCGATAATTGTGACCACCTTTGCAAGCCACATGGCGCGCTTGAAGACGATAGTCGAGATCGGCAAGATGATGAAGAGGAAGATAATCTTCATGGGAAGGTCGTTCGACAAGTACGTCTCGGCGGCAAAGAGGGCTGGAGTCATCGACTTCACAGGCCAGGTCGAGATGGTGAAGTACGGCGGCCAGGTAAAGAAGTACCTGCGAAGAGTCAAGCACCCTGAGAAGTGCATGTTTGTAGTGACAGGCCACCAGGCAGAGCCAGGCTCGATACTCCCGAGGATGGTGTTCGACAAGCTCTTCCCGTTCAGGGAGCAGGATAACGTCGTGTTCTCATGCAGCGTCATCCCCGTGCCGGAGAACATCCACAACAGGGAGAAGCTGGACAAGGAGCTCAAGAGAAGGAAGATCAGGATATTCACTGACGTCCACGTCTCAGGCCACGCGTACCGCGAGGACCACCGTGAGATGATTAGGATGATCCACCCCAAGATCCTCATCCCGACGCATGCTGAGAGGCCGAAGCTGGAACTCGTTCAGGAGCTCGCAGAAGAGATGGGCTATTCTCGAAAGCAGGTGAAGATTCTGAGGAATGGTGAGAGGATAAGGGTTTAAGTCTCCAAAACCTTTAAATAGTCTGTCTTAGACATACTATTATATGCCTAGCAAAAGCAAAGAAGAGAACATCTTAAGGCTTCTACTGGAAAACAGCCCATTAAGAGAATGGCACTTTGAAGAGATAGTCAAGGAATCAGGAGTCACTCGCGCTGTAGCCAACAAATGGCTGAAGAGATATCAGGAAGAAGGTCTCATAAGGCGCGAAAAGAAAAAAGGAAGCTTCCCGCACTTCACCATCGGACAGAACAATCCAATATATCAGGCCAGGAAGAGGCTTTATGCCCTTTCCAAGATCCACGAAACAGGCCTCCTAGCAGAACTCCTATCCATGAAAGAAGCCAAGACCATCATACTATTCGGAAGCATGATAAAAGGAGACTGGTACAAGGGATCAGACATCGACATATTCATTCTCGGAAAAACTCCGAAAATAAACAAGAAGGCTTATGAAACACGGCTGCGACACGACATAGAACTCCACGTCTTTGAGAACAGGCAGGAACTGAAAGAGATAAAGACGGGCCTGCTAAAAAACGTGGCGAACGGCTACCTGGTAAAAGGCCAGATGCAAGACGTCGTGGCGTAAATGAAAACAACAATAGACGACCTTCAAACCACATACAAGTCCTGCCAGACAAAAGGACTGCTCAAAGAAAAGACCGTTGACGTAGAACTGATAAGATCCCTCTTATCAATGGCAGAGAAAGGCCTCTCATTCATCACGAGAAGCATACCTGCCATACCCAAGGAAAGCGAAGACTGGACATTCGTATTCCGGGAGCACTACGAATCCCTAAGAAGCCTGATAGAAGCCTACGTCCGGTTTGACGGCATAGGAGCAGACAACCACCAATGCAACAATGCACACATCTGCCAGAACCACGCAGAGCTGGAACTTGACTGGAACTTCCTAGAGACGATCAGGCTCAAGAGGAACGCCATGAACTACACCGGCCAGATGATGACGCATGACGAATGGAAAACAATGGAACTCTCATTCAAGCTTCACATAAGCCTCCTGACAAAAGAGATACGGGAGAAACTAGAGGGCTTCTAACAAGCTTCGTTCAAAATCTCCCGTAGTCCGCTGCGACCGCTCATCAATAACGTCCTCTAGCCAGGTCTATCTTAACCGCGCATGAGTCAACGAGTCACGAGGCGCAGCCCGGGGCTACTCTTTGAACAGAGCCCTTCTAACCATAATCCTTAAAAACGGGCGCGTTGAAAAAGTGCACACCAGCGCTCCTGAAAGAAACTTACGCGGATACTCTAGACTCGGCAAATGATTTTTGCTAACACGC
>JAFGBP010000076.1 GCA_016933095.1 Candidatus Woesearchaeota archaeon
GCGTGTTAGCAAAAATCATTTGCCGAGTCTAGAGTATCCGCGTAAGTTTCTTTCAGGAGCGCTGGTGTGCACTTTTTCAACGCGCCCCTGCAGGCTGCATCCCGCGCGCACATACACCCTAACGCACCCTATAAGAAAACCGAGCTTGCCCTTGCCGGAACATGATTCCAAAGACTTCGCTAGGCGGCCTTTTATTCAACAATCTTTAAATAAGCCTAAAAACCACCTCTTATCATGGGTTTGACGCTGGGCACAACGCTGATGTATTATAAGAGGCCTGATATCCAAGAGGCTCTTGTGCACCACTCCAAGGACAAGGAGATCGCGTTCAGGTTCACTGACCACTTCGGTAAGAGGCCGGACACGTTGACTTATCCGGCTGACGTCCTTGAACTGGCGAAGCAGAAGATGACAAGCCTCCACTGTTCTGAAGAGCTATGGATCAACCCGTTGCAGATCAGCACGGGCCTCAAGAAGGAAGAGCTCGAGAAGCTGAGGAAAGGCTGGGACTTGGTCCTGGACATCGACTGCAAGTTCTTCGAATACAGTCGGCTCGCAGCTTTTCATACGATAAACGCTTTGAAGGCGAACGGTGTCAAGTCAATAACTGCCAAGTTCTCAGGCAACAAGGGATTCCACATAGCAGTGCCATTCGAAGCCTTTCCATCGAGGGTCGGAGATAAAGGGATTGCTTCCATGTTTCCTGATGCTCCGAGGAGGATCGCCGCTTACATAACAGAGATGATCCGGAGTTCCCTGTCAGATGACATCCTGAAGCTCGAAGGCGGGAGCATAAGGAATATAATCGCCAAGACAGGAATGAAGCCCGAAGAGATTACTCGCTATGAGAAGAATGAGTTCGGCGACAGCATACCCAAGCTGAACGTCGACCCTTTCCTGGAGATCGACACCATCCTCATAAGCAGCAGGCATATGTATCGCATGCCTTACTCCCTTCATGAGAAGTCAGGCCTTTCCTCAATTCCTCTTGACATCAACAAGGTTCTCGAGTTTGAGAAGGAATACGCGAATCCGATGACTGTCAAGGTAGTGCATCCTTTCCTGGACCGAAACGTCCTGACGGCTGATGCCGAGAAGCTGCTCCGCAACGCATTCGACTTCGATCCAAAGCCTACAGAAATGGGTCACGGAGCGATGCAGAAAGAGAGGATCTCCCAGGAGAAGAAGGAATATGAGATTCCGGAGACCGCGATACCAGAAGACGCCTTCCCTCCGTGCATAAAGCTCGTCTTCCAAGGACTCGAGGACGGCAAGAAGAGGATGATGTTTGCCCTTGTCAACTTCCTGCAGAGCTGCGGCTGGAGTCCAGACCAGATAGAAGCGCGCCTCGTCGAGTGGAACAAGCAGAACCCCGAACCCATGCGGGAGCAGATGATAACAGGCCAGATGAGATACGTTAGGATGGCGAACAAGAAGCCAATGCCGCCGCCGTCGTGCAATAACCCTAATTATTACAAGGGCATACGCGTATGCAAGCCAGACGAGCTATGCGCCAAGATAAAGAACCCGCTGCAGTACGCCAAGAGGAGGTGGGCGATGATGGAGAGGCAGATGCAGGCAGGGGTGAGGGCGAATAAAGTGAAGAGAGCAAAGGCAAAGCCTGCCGCGGATGCGAAAGAAGTCTGATATTTTTTCGCTTGATTTTTCTCGATAAATTTATTAATCCATGTTTTGATTGAAGCCTTTAAGATGGCAGACGACTTCAGGGGATTCTTCTATGCAATGGCTGGGTTCGGATTTGGGGCGTACTTATTCTACAAAGGATTCGCTTGGTTCCAGCAGAAGCGCATGATAGAGAACACTCCCACGAGCAAGGTGAGGAGCATTGCCATGGGTCGGGTCGAAGTCTACGGAGAGGCCAGGGTAGATAAGAAATTCCTGGTGATCGCCCCCTTCTCAGGCAAGAAGTGCGTCTATTGCAAGTGGACTGTGGAAGAGTACCGGAGCAACGGCAAGAGCGGTCACTGGGCCACGATCAGGACTGGGTGTATAGGGAGACTCTTCTTCCTGAAAGACGACACTGGAGAAGTGCTCGTAGACAGCGCCGGCGCAGAGGTGGACATCCCCCGATGCTATGATTCAAAGAAAGTGACTGACTCGGCAAAGAACTTTCTTCAGGAGCAGGGCCTGCCTTATACCAGTATATTCGGCTTCGGCAAGAACATGAGGTTTAGGGAATATATCATCTTTGAGAAGACAAAGGTCTACGTCATGGGATTTGCAGGCGACAACCCGTACGTCGAGGACGGCACAAGTGACAGGAACGAGAAGGATATTATGATACAGAAGGAGAAAGGCGGGTTCTACTATATATCGGACAAGCCTGAAAAGGAAATATTAAAAAAGTACTTCTGGAAAACATGGGGTGGGCTCTTCGGAGGATCGGCGATCATGCTGTTATGCTTAGCAATAATGTTTGCATACCTTGGAATACTATAGATTAATGTCTTGTGATATCCTGTGTAAAACAAGGATGCTTTGGACAATATGAGAAAAACATGAGGTGTGAATGATGGGAATCGGAATAGGGATAATAATCGGCGGGGCAATACTGCTCGTCGTGATAATATTTGCAGGCGTGTTCGTCGGAATCTACAACGCGCTTGTAAGGCTTAAGAACGACATCAAGAAGAGCTGGGCCAACATAGATGTGCTCCTGAAGCAGCGAAGCGACGAGCTCCCGAAGCTAATAGCTTCTGTTAAGGGCTACATGAAGCACGAGAAAGGACTCTTGACTGATCTGACAAAGGCAAGGACTGCGTTCTTGAGCGCAAAGACCATGAGCGCAAAGGCTCAGGCGGACGGAACGATATCCGGAGTGCTCAAGTCACTCTTCGCCGTCGCAGAGAACTACCCGAACCTGAAGGCTAACGAGAACTTCGTGCACCTACAGACAAGGATATCTGGCCTTGAGAACGAGCTGGCCGACAGGCGAGAGTTCTACAACGAGTCAGTGAACAACTACAACATAAAGATCCAGAGCTTTCCAGACATGATATTCGCGAACATGCTAGGATACAAGGAAGAGCCTATGTTCAAGGTTGATGAGGCGGACAGGAAGGATGTGAAGGTCGAGTTTTGAAGCCCCAAAAATCATGAAATGATTTTTGATGGCTAACCGAGCGTAACCGGTTATACGGAGCGTGGCCAGGAGATTCTGGACGTAACCCCAATAAAACGGCTCTGTTCAAAAAGTAGCCCCTGGCTGCGCATACGAAATGCCATACGGTCAGACTAGACTCGGCTAAAGGAC
>JAFGBP010000077.1 GCA_016933095.1 Candidatus Woesearchaeota archaeon
GCACTATCCTCTGCTCTTCAGCTGTCAGCGCCATATCTTCTTCCCCTCCAGGTATCTTGCTATCTCCTCGAAGTTCTTGGTCCAGTACAAGGTCCATTCATCATCAGGTGTCTGGGAGAACGTCTTCTTGGCTCCGGGAAGCATTATGATGTCATCCCAATTGCCCTTGCCTCCCTGCACCTTGTCTGATATCTCAACATGGACCTCGTGCACGAACTCCTTGACCTTACCGTCAGGGAAAGCCAGTGCTGCTGCAAGGACGAAGTAAGCACGCCGATCCTTCGCGCCCTTCATCATCTCGAGGATATTCTCCGAAGAGATAGTGCGCTCGAAATAGTTGCCGTAAGGTCCTGGAAATCCGCTGAGCGCGTTGATATAGAATCCATGATCCTCCCTGATGACAGGAGCGTCGTGCTCCTTTGCCGCCATCTTGGCAGCGTACCTGGCAACATCAATGTTCTTGTCAGACTGGATCTCAGGATAATCCTTCTTTATCTGCAGGACCTTTATGCCGTGCTCTGCAAAGGCGTGCCTGGCAGCGTCAAGCTTTCCCTTGTTGCGGGTTATCAGATAGACTTTTTTCATGATAATGAGAAGTCGTAAGTTTACGCTTTTAAAGTTAACCATTAGAAAATCGGAAAATATTCGAAAGTAGAAGGATGGCTTTCGCAATCAGGAGCGCGAACCCATCCTCTTGAGCATCAGTTCCGGCTTTCCCATGTCGAGCTCGGCAGCTTCAAGACCCAGAGACGCTATGAACGCTCTTATCTTCGACTTCACATCAGAGGCATCCTCTGAATCAGGCACATCCAAGCGCTCCACCTCAAGGAAAAGCCCGAGGTCAGTGACTTCCTCCAGCACGATCTCATACTGGTCGTGCATGAACTTATGCTTCCTGTTGCGGATTGTCAGGAGCTCTCTAAATCCCAGCAATCTCAAGATGGTCTTCATAGTATTTCCCTCACTCACCACCACCTCGTATTCATCAGAGTAGACCCACTTTCCTTCGCCGTCAAAGTGATCATTCTTGTAGGCAAGAAGGCACGTTCCTGACTTCTCCCTTATACGAAGACAGTTCCTGAGGGATCCCCGGACAGGCTTCAGGTCATCTGATGAAGGATGGAAGTAATAAGTATCCACAACCTCTCGGTTCCCTTCCTCCCTGAAACTCTTCAGAGCCCGGAGGGCATCCTCCTTGCTTGAGGATAATTCCACCAATACCTCAATCTCTCTCATATTCCATCGACCTTATTATCTTTCCAATCTCCTCTTTGGTGTTATACGTAATGCCTAACGACATGAGCCAATCAG
The DNA here is from genome assembly GCA_016933095.1 of Candidatus Woesearchaeota archaeon. Taxonomy (GTDB): domain Archaea; phylum Nanobdellota; class Nanobdellia; order Woesearchaeales; family SM23-78; genus SM23-78. Next base: position 1,312 of record JAFGBP010000077.1, read on the forward strand.
TCTTCTTGGAGTCGAGGATGTATTTAAAAGCATCCCTGCCGAACAGATGACCCATGATGTATGCAGACTCCCTCAGTGAGGAGAACTGCAGCGGAACAAGTAACCCTCTCTTAAACCAGGTCAGGTTGCAGTTCCTGGCTGATTTTATCAGGGAACTTCTCTTATCTCTCCACTCCTCAAAGTCTTTTGCAGGTATCTCATCAGGGATGTATTTGAACCACATCTGGTTCAGCTCATCGTTGAAAGATTCATCCCATCCTTGAGAAAAACATCGAAAGAAAAGATGAATTAAAAGAATTTGCAGAAGAAGTAGAAGAAGTCTTATTCCTTCTTCTCTTCAGCCTTCGCTTCGCCTTCAGCAGCTTCTGCTTTAGGCTCTTCGAACAGCGGTTTCTTCCCGTGCTTTATGACTTTCAGGTTAACTTGGGCTGTGTTCTCGTAGACTGTGTTGCCTGCCACGTTCTTCCTGACTTTTCGTCCCGGCCTGTTCTTGCGAAGGCCCGTGCCTGACACTATCAGGATCTTCTTCCTCATAGTTCCGTCCACGTCTTTCCTCATGGGGAATCCGCAGTAGTCTGATCCGCCGGTTATCTCGAACTCGTATCCGTCGTATCCTATCTCGTCTCCTTTGATGAAGTCTCCTACTTTCTTGTGAAGTAGTGGCTTCACTTGTTCGTTTGCGAGAACCAGCTTGGCTGTCTTCTTTGCCTTAGGGTCTCCGATGTTTACCTTAATCTCCATTTTTGCATCCCTCCCGAGCCCCTCCCACTTATTGTGAGCGCTCAGCTGCTTATTGCTCTCTGGAGAGGCAAGCCCTTTATAAAGGTTTTGTCCTTGTTTGGGTGCGTCCAGAATCTCCTGGCCGCGCTCCGTACTGATTCAGAAGAGTCCTATTTGGCCGAGTCTAGAGCCTTCGCCTGTTTAATTGTCATACTGCGCTAGGCGGCCTTTCTGGACGCACCCGCTAAACATAAAAACCTTTTTAAAACCCTATTCCAAGAGATACTATCATGGAGCTCTTATTAACTTCCATGCTTGCTTTCCTGGTCATGCTCAACCCTGTTGGCATGTTCATCTACCTAACGCCTGTCATGGATGACCTTTCGCATATGAACTTCGTGAAGGTACTCAGGAAAGCATCCTCCATTTCTTTCGTAATCCTCATGCTTTTCTTTTTCACAGGAGAGTTCCTGATAAACAACGTCTTCCAGATACACTTCGAGTCTTTCAGGATATTCGGAGGCATCATAATCTTCGCCTACGCATTCTATCTCATCGTGAAGGGTCAAGAGGGCCTCATTCACATGAAGGAGAACCTTGACGATTTGGCATCCGAGATCGCGTTGCCGTTCATGGTCGGCGCAGGCACGATCTCCCTCGCAATCATCTTCAGCTACCAGTTCGACAGGGTGATCGGCGTGCTCTCCATCGCGTGCGTCATGGGCGTGGATTACCTTTTAATACTGAGTTTCAAGTTCTTTAAGGATGGAATCTCCAAGACTCACTTCAAGACGGCTTTCGACAAGAACATGCACATCACTTTGAGGGTTTGGGGTTTCTTCATGGGTGCCATCGGCGTAAACATGGTCGTCGGCGCCATCCTCAAGCTGTTCTTCTGAGAGACAAGTTATTTAAAGCGCCTTAGTCACCTTTGATGTCATGGGCTTTGATTCCATCAACAAGGTCGAATCCGCGCAGAAGATACTGGATATAGCTCTCAAGAGGATATCTAAGGTCGTCTTCAAGAAGCAGAGGGGTGATGAGCTTTCCAAGGCTAAGAAGAAGGAGCTTGTGCGCTTCGACGTCGTGAACCAGAACGTCCACGCCTCTCTTTTCAGGGTTATCAGGGATTTCCCTGCCTTAGATAACCTGACTGAGTTCTACTCAGAGCTCCTGAAGGCAAGCCTTGACTATGACAAGCTCAAGCAGTCTCTTGGCGCTGTGAACTGGGCTGACAAGCAGGCAAGGTCTCTTGTCATCAAGTACAAGAAGAAGTCTTTGGCCGCCAATACTCAGGAGCAGCTTCCTCGCTTGAGAAGGGAGTATCTCGGCAGGCTCGCCAGTGTCCTGAAGCAGGTCGATAAGAATCTTTCTTACCTTGAGGAGTCAAGGAAGATATTGAAGGGTTTCCCTGTCATCAAGAGCATGTTCACGGTCTGCATCGCAGGCTTCCCTAACGTGGGAAAGAGCACTCTTCTTGGGAAGATTACGACGTCGAAACCCAAGATCAAGGATTATGCTTTCACCACCAAGACTTTGAATCTCGGCTACATCAAGGAGGACGACGTCCAGGTCCAGGTCATCGACACGCCAGGAACCCTTGCCAGGCCTGACAGGATGAACAACATCGAGAAGCAGGCATACCTCGCAATAAAATACCAGGCTGACCTTGTCGTGTTCGTGTTTGATCCGACTGACACTTATTCCATCAGCATGCAGGAGCAGCTCTTGGAGATCGTCAAGAAGTACAGGAAGCCTATAATCTTCTACGTCTCGAAGACTGACATCGCTGACAAGGAGAAGTCTGAGAGGCTCGTATTGAACTACGACGCATTCACTGACCCTGCAATCCTCAAGAAAGAGATATCGTCAAAAGCCTGACTTGAAGAATCTCCGCAAGCGATCATTTCTTCTCTCATAGCGCGCATCGGCCTGCTTGACAATCCTCGCGTATATCGGCGTGAGCTTCTCGTCTGTGTATTCCGCTATCTTCCTAGGGTTCTCTATCAGGCCTCCTGAAGTGCTGACTTCCAGGGTGTAGAGGTCTTTTTCCGGCTGGGCGTCGGCTGGCCTGAGCAGCAATCGGACGTATCTTCCTGTCTTGGTTTCCAGGTTGGCGTAGAAGAATCTTTCATCCTCTCTCCACGCTTCTTCGGTATCGGCCCTGTCGATCAGTTCCAAAGCGTCTTCTAAGTGCATGATTCTCGCCTTCTCTTTTTTTTAAGAGCGTGAAAAGAATTACTTGGTCTCAATTGTTATGGCGCACTTGCAAGGGACCTTTGCCATTATCCTCTTTGCAGCTTCCTTGGCTACGAGGAGGTTTGGCTTGTCTACGCCGATCTCAAAGATCGGCTTTCCAGGGTAAACCTGGGCTGCAAGGCCTATAGGCTTTCCGAATGAGTGTGCCATACCTGTGCTCATACGGTCTGCTCCTGCTCCTGACGCGAGCGGGTTCTCCCTCAGCACGTGGTGCGGGAACAATCTGAGCTTAAGCTTGTATCCTACCTTTCCGGTCTTTGCTTCAAGGACCCTGTTGCTTGACTTCCTTGCAGCTTCCAAAGCATTGTGCCTTATCTGAACTGGCTGCTGCGCAACCACTAGGAGCTTTACATCGAAAGTCTTCTTCATCTCGCCGCTCTCATACCTCGCGATGAGGTTGTGAGGCGATGCCCTGACGAAGTTCTTCTTCCTGTACTTGGACTTCCTCGTGTAAGGCCTCTCTATCTTCCTGTAGGACACTCCTTTTCTCAGCTTTGCCATAGCTCTCTTGGAAAAATAGCGTATTTAAAAAGCTTTCTAATTTAGAACGGAAGCCGCAGCTGTGTTGAGGTGGTTCGCTTACTGTCTGGCCTTGAGGTCCTGTAAGAAAAGGTCTACATCCCTTGCGATGATGCAAGCCGGCCTTCTTCCTGAGAACATGGTTCTAAGAAGAGCGTATTTGTGTTCTTGGTTCTCTTCAGGAGTGGCTTTCAGCGCTTCTAGCGCTTCCTTTGCTGATTCATAGGTCCTTCGCACGATCTTGGCTCCGATGTAGTAGGGGATTGTGCCGAATTGGAACATGGCGTCCCTGTTCTGCTCCAGGTCTTTTGTGTGGGCCCTAAGCGGGAGCTCTTGCACGTATCGGCTTGTGAGCTGTCTCACAATCTCGTTCTGGCTGACTCCGTCGTAGAATGCCAGTTTCTGGTAGGCTGCGTGGAGCGCATCATTCAAGTCTCTCTTTGCTTTCATCAGCTCGATTAGGGGTGCTAACGGGCCTGATCCGTTTTCTTGGCGGTAGTATAATTTCAGGGCTATCTGCTCTCCAAGGACTGCCAGTCCTTCAGTGTCGTGGCTCACAGCCAGAGTGTAGTTTGAGTCTTCTGACATTCTTGTGTGAGTATTGTGGCCGAATGGTCCTTCATGTCCTAGTATCCTTACCAGCTCTGGCATGGTGTGGGTGTATCCAACATTTATCCTTCCAAGCGATTGGTGCGGCGAACTCTCTTTTGTGTCTATGTTAGCTGGCGTGTGCAGTCTCCTTCCGAATACTGCTGAAGCGATCTGGTCAAGCTCGTATAGAACTCGCTGCGATGCTCTCTCGAATTCAGGCACTTCAGATACGTTCATCCCAGGGTCTCCTAGGTCGACGCACTTGTTCTGGAGGCTGAAGAATTGCTCGACTGCTGAGTGGTATGCGTCTACGACGTCTTCTAGCTCGTGCGCAGCCATCCCTTCCCTTCTTAGGTGGAGCTCAAAGAGCTGCCTTGCTGTGAAGGGTATTGGTTTTTCTTTTGTGATTGTGATGACTGCTTCAAAGGAGTCTGCATCGAGTGCGAGATATGGCAGGAAGCAGTAGCTTACTTGGGTGTCTTTTCTCTTGTCTCCGTCTGTTATCTGCCAGTTCTCCTGAAGGCCAGCTATTTCTTTCTTTGTCTGGCGTGCTTTCTGCAGGAAGTCATCTGCGAGCGTCGCATCGATTAAGCCGGCGAGTGAGTGGACGTTCCTGAACCGCTGTTTATGTGTGTTCAGTTCTCTTATCACCCTGTTGAGTTCTTCATATTGTCCTTCCATGCAGGGGCTGAGTTGGCGACCCTTTAAAAATCTTTCGATTTTGTAATAACTAAATAGTAGTTACAATATAACAATTGTTGCGCGTGCACAATCCAAGAACCAAAAGACCAGCACGCGCCTGAAAGCAAATGGAGAAACAACCCGAATTAGCAGCAGCAAGAAGATAATTGACACTTAAAAGAAAGATTTTTATATGCCTCTGTCAACATACAATGCAAGGGTGAGAATGATGTTCTTTGTAAAGACTGATGGCTTGAAGAAGAGCTTTGGCAGCGTCAAGGCTGTCGACGGAGTCTCTCTTGAGGTCAAGCCTAAGGAATTGTTCGGGGTCTTGGGCCCTAACGGCTCTGGCAAGACTACGATAATAAAGTGCTTGACTGGCCAGCTGAAGCCTGATGCAGGGTCAGTATCCATCGCTGAATTGGATGTCTTGAAGCATCCTGTGAAGGCAAGGGAGCTTATAGGAGTGATACCTGAGCAGGAAACTCCGCCTAGCTTTCTTACGGCAGAGGAATACTTGTACTTCGTGGCGAGGATAAGGAAGCTTAAGGATCCTGCAAAGGCCATCGACCACTGGGTGGAGTTCCTGGACTTCTCTGACCAGAGAAAGGTCTTGTGCAAGGACTTGTCGAGGGGGACTAGGCAGAAGCTCATGTTCGCCCAGGCTTTCCTTCACGGACCGAAGATCGCGTTCATTGACGAGCCGCTCGTCAACCTTGACCCTATAATACAGAAGCGGATGAAGGAGTTCTTGAAGAAGTACGTGAAGGGCGGGCGCTCTATCTTCCTATCTACGCATAGCCTGGACATTGCTAAGGAGCTCTGCACAAGGCTTTGCGTGCTTAACAAGGGCCGGGTCGTTTATACAGGCAAGCCTGCGAGGAACATGGAGAGGATGTTTTTGAAGGCTGTTAGAAAATGAGGCGTTTCATAGAGCTGTTCAGGGCAATGGTGTTGGAGGAGTGGAGGATACACTCAACCATATTCGGGAACGTGAGGTTCGCCCTCTTTCCCCTGATAGTAGTCGCCGGCTCTTTCCTTGCATGCTTGTCCTCGCTCATATTAGACGTCATGTTCTCGAGGTCTTCCATGATCCTGTTCGTGCATTACCTGTTCTTCTTTTTCGGCGCCAACATCGGGGCTTTTGGCATGATAGGACGTGAGTCTATGAACAGGCGCTTTGGCCAGGCAAGCCTGGTCGCTTACTCTTCAAAGTCACTCCCTGTAGGAGAGCGTGAGATATTCTCTGGGATCGTGGCCAAGGACATAATCTATTATTTCATCATGTGGATTGTCCCAATTGTCCTGGGATTCGTGCTTGCCACGCCTGTTACCGGGTCAAGCGTTGCATCCGCGCCGATCCTGCTTGTCAGCCTTACCCTGGCATTCCTGCTCGGGACGTCGGCAGTGTATCTGCTGTCTGTATTCTACGTCCGCATAGGAAGGTTCCCATTCATATTCATGCTCGGTCTCATAGCAGCCGCTGCAATCGTCAACCAAGACGCCGCCTACTTGTTCCCCCCACTGCTGTACTTCCTCTCAGGAAACCTGAACGCGGTGTGGGTCTCGCTCTCATTCATCGTGCTGTTCACTGCTTCAGCGACAATATTCGCAAGCTTCGAGTTCCCCAACCCGCAGCGCGAGTACAAGAACAAGCTGAAAGCCTTTGAGAAGGCACTGTTCATGCTGAAGAGGCTGAAGGTCCTCGTGGCAAAGGACTTCGTGGACCTGAAACGAAGCCAGGGGGGCTTTGGAAAGGTCATATTCTCATTCCTGCTCCCGATGGCGTTTGCCTGGGTGTTTGTGGATTTTGTGTCAGCAGCATTGCAGGATAACTCGTTCATCATATTGTTCTCCATACTACTAGGGATATTCTCATCGACGATCTACAGCTGGCTCACAGAGTACGACAAGTACAGCCAATACTCCCACCTGCCGCTAAGCGTGTCTGACCTGCTGAAGAGCAAGATCGCAGGGTACGCGATAATAAACCTGCTCTCGGTAGCGCTGATAATAGGAACGGCCTATGCAAAGGATGAGATGCTACTCCTAGGAGCAGCGCTTATCGTGTTCGTCGTCGCCTCGTCATATTCCTTATCCATAACAATGCTCTACACCGGCCTCTCGCCGTCCGTGAGGTTCATGGACATAAAAGTGCTCACCAAATACTTCGTCACAATAATACCAGTCATGCTTGTGTGGATAATCGCTTCGTTCTTCGGATTCCTATACTTATCACTTATCGGGATACTGATACTGGCAGCCTCTGCATGGGCGATGAAGATATCCTTCAAGAAGTGGGATTCAGGAGAAGAGCAGATGTTCTAGTACTTAGGAGCGCCGTAAACGATCTTATAGCCCATCTTCTTGAGCCTTGCAAGGTAAGGGTAGAGCATGTTCTCTCTGACAGCAGGGCAGGTCTTTGATACGAACACCGTGTCGTTGCTCCAAAAGAATAAGGGGAATTCCTTGCAGCCCTTTGGCCTTTGCGGGTGCTTGTGGATCGCGCACTTATTGTCGAGCAGGCTTGGGCAGCTCTGTCCTTCGAATCCCATGCGAAGCACGAATCCTCCGTCTTCCCACTTGTCGATCACCTTCTTGGCTTCAAGCTCTGCTCTCCTGCTGTTGGAGATCAGGTGCGCCTCTTCATCAGACAAGAGAAGGAACCCTTTCCTGCAACAATAGGCTTTGCACTCTGAAAAGCAATACTCGCTGATGGAATCCCTGGCTTCGTCAGCCAGCTTCCTCGCCTCGGTATCGTTGACCATGTCGTCACTTGTCGGATTGGTTCTGGACGGCAAGCCTCTTTATAATGCTATGCTTTCGTAAGGCAAAAAAGCGCAAAAAGAAAAATTAGCCCGGCCAGGATTCGAACCTGGGTCCTCAGGGTTTTCTCATCTTTCGATGTCCAGAACCTGAGATGATTGGCCACTACACTACCGGGCTGTAAAGCTATCTTCTCCAGAATTCCGTCTTATTTAAATGGTTTTTGGCTTTTATAGGATGTTGCTTTGTCTTAGAATGTCGTTCACTCCTCTTTCCGGGAGCTGTATGTCACCTTGTTCGTATCTTCTTTCAAATTCTTCTTCTGCTTTGAAGATCTTGGCGGCATGCTCGGCTACTCCAGTCTGATCATACATCCGTCCTAGTTCATGGAGAGTTGCCCGATAGCTGTCGATGTCTTTGTGGGTAGTTCGAAGTCCTTGTTTAAATTCACACTCCGCATAGTAAAACCATTTCATGTCTCGGGTTACGTATCCGTAATTCCTTAAGCAAACTCCGCGGTGGAATCTTATGCGGCCTTCGAATGGCGTGTTCCTGTCGTTTTGCAGGAATTTAAGGCTTTCTACAAGGTATTTTCTTTCCGGGAACAGCAGTCGATCTTGTGCCGTGCCTTTCTTTCCGATATCGTCTTCTAGTTTCGATAGTTCGAGGAATGCAAGTGTGCCTCGTGGGATCATGTGGGCTTCTTCGGCGAGCGCGTATAATCTTGCAAGCTTGGGTTCTAGTTCCATTGCTCTTCTCACAGTTCCTGGATTGAAGTATGCTGTTTCTGCAATGCCTGTGAAGCAAGCGACGTTCTCGATAAAGGAGTATTGGGAGTATTCTATCAGCCGTTTCAGCATAGTATCATCTCCTGAGATGGCCACTGCGTCTCTTCGGAAGCCCCCTCGCGTTTTGGAGCTAAAGGCTTCCTTCTCCTCCATCGTCATGTAGGGCTTGCCGTCTTCAAAGAGGATGGCTTCCCATCGCCTCTTGAAGTCTAGTTCTGGCTGTTTTGCCAGGATCATTTCTAGCTTGTCATGTTTTATCTCGTGATGGGCGGCTTCCTTAAACGCCAGGGGCGGGTCTATGGTGAGTCCTATCACGTCTGAGAAAAGCGGAGATTCTTCAGGGATCTTATATCCTCTCGTGTTGCCCACGAGAATCATGTGGTAGACTCCCAGAGGGCTTTTGAATAAGTAGTTGTCTGGTTCAAGTTCTATCTTGGAAATGATGAATTCTTTTTCTCGGTTCTCTTTCATCATCACGTCTGCCAGTTCTGTCATCTTGTAGGCGCGTCCTTCTACTTCTGATGAGAGTCCTGTGATTGGAAAGCCGAATTTCTTCTTGAATGCTTGGCGTTGGCTTGATGTTTTTTGGTAGTAGACGTCTGTGAGGCTTACAATGGTTGGTGGGGAGATTGCAAGCGCTCCTGAGAGAAGTAATGCTCCAGGAAGTAGTCTGAAGAGACCATTGGCTTCTTTTTTGAAGCTGAAATCATCTTGGCGGCCCCCCATATTCTTAAGCGAGTCTATCTGCTTATTTAAATCTTTTTGCACCATAACCACTCGAAAGTAGACCTCACACAACAGGTCATGTAGTACAAGAACAAGAAGCGACCATCAATAACCGTGTTAGAGTATGCCTTTCTCTTTAAGGAAAGGATTCACGCCCTCAGACAAAAGCCTTATGTCCCCAACCCAATACATCCTGTAAGTGTCAAGCACGGCCTTGCCAACAAGAGCAGCAGCCTCGCCACGCCCAGTCTGCCTGTAAAGAATCTGAAGCTCTGCAAGGAGCATCTGATAAGTCTTCCGGTCTCTCAGATCAGCCCTAAGCCCATCCTTGATCTCCGCCTCCGCCTCAGCATTCATTCCGTGAGCCCGATACACCTGGGCCGCGGCGAGCCTCATATTAGACTCAAACATCGTGCCGGGATACCTCTTCAAAAATGCGTCCTTCTGTTTTAAGTAAGCTGGTAGGAGAAAAATGTTTGCGCGGGTCGCCAAAGCCGATCCTGACAGCTTAACATGATCGAGAAACTCCTTTGGAATAAGTCCATGCTCTTGAAGCAACGCGACCTTGGAACGCAGATCAGACCCCTCCTTGAAGAGAGGATTGTAGACAAGCGAGGGAATCTCACCACACTCATCCATCTGGGTCGCCAAAGAGCATACGTCCGCCTCGAACTTGTCATAAGAGTCAGACGCGCCGCCAGTCAACGACCCCCACTCTTCCCTGAACCCAGGATCCTCTCTCAAGATGCCTTCAAGTTTCTGGCGCTTTATCTCATAACGGATATTATCAGATCTAAAACAGGCGCTGGAAATGTTGAAAGATCCGGTAAAATTAGACCTGTAAGTGCACACATCTGGATTAATGGAAAAGATAACCCAATCTGACAAGTCCCTCTGCAAATAGTTCTGGCTTATGACGTTAAAAGAAGGCATGGGAAAATCCCGTTCGCGTTGCTCCCTCACAAGAATCTCGGCGGCGTCAATAAAACGGTAAGATTTCTGTTCGAGATCCCTGCTCCAACCCTGAATGGGGACGTGAGTGTATTCCTGAAAAGCAACCCTTTTTTCTCCCGGGTTCCGACTTAAATATAAAGAGTGATTAGTGGAGACAAGAACCTGAAA
>JAFGBP010000078.1 GCA_016933095.1 Candidatus Woesearchaeota archaeon
CCAAACGGCCATCTACGAAGCCGCCTTCATGTTCGAGACTCCCATAGGAAGCGTGTGCTGCCCTCCTAGCTCTTTGGAGATGAGGGAACTTAGCGAGCGCGTCAACAGGATCCAGTCCATCATCCGGATAATAGAGCATTCGGAAAAGGAGAGGAAGCGCGAAGTCTTGAACCTAGATAAGGCCAAGCAGTATCACGAACAGTATCCCGATTACGAATGAGAAGATTGTGCTGTGGTTGGTGTTCATCGAGCACGAGGCAGGTATCAGCTCGTCTGCTGAGATGTAGATCATGATTCCGGCGGTGGCTGCTATGATTACACCGAGGAGTCCGGGAGTTAAGTATTGGAAGAAATACCTGGCTATAAGGAAGCCAAGGATTGTCGGGACGGCTGTGGACGCAGATATCAGGAAGGACTTCAGCCTCTTCTTGGTGCATTGGTAGTATGGAGCAGATGTGCATATGCCTTCTGGAATGTCGTGGATTGCAATCGCGATGGCTATCATCAGGCTCAGTTTCGTCCCCTCAACCATGCCTGCAGCAATAGCCATTCCTTCAGGGAAGTTATGGATGAATATCCCTATGATCAGGTAAACTGCTGTCTTCTTCAGATGGCATCCCTGCTCTTGGGAGCAGAGCTCTGGGTGGATGTGCGGCAGCAAGCGGTCGATCATATACATGACCAGAGTGCCTATGATTATGCCGATCACGGCCAAAGCGATTGATGATACCTCTATGCTGTGCGGGATGAGCTCTAAGAAGGATATGGTTAGCATCACACCTGCCGCGAACGAGAGCATGTTGTACATGAAGATCTTGCTTGACGGCGTCAGGACTCCTATCGCCGAACCTATGATAGGACCGGCCAAAGATATTATCAGAATCCACCAAATGACATCCATGAAAAACATGAAGCTAGGCATGTTTATAAAGGTTTAGTTGGAGATAGAAATATCGTCTGCAGGTAGTTCCTGGGCGCAGATGATGGAGTGCCCGGACGGTTCTGGTTTGGACCCGAGCCTACCATCCTGGATCGTATCCTCTTAGTGTAGGCTCCTGATTCAAGGGCATACAGCTCTTCCATGATTGGAGGCGATTTCAGCATCTCCGCAATAGCCGCAACGCCCCATTCATCGATCAAGGGCTTTACTCCGTGGAAAGCGCCGTTGTAATACAGTTGTTCAGGGCATCCGAGTGACATCGCTTGCCAGCTGCTCGCGTTGGAAGGCCAGTATTTGCCGTTGAAATCGTCGGGAAGCCCATTCATCCTTCTTCCAAAGTACTCTGCAATCCCTTCTTCCAGGAATCTCCTGGACCAGTATTCCTCCCGGTTCTCCATGACCTCGCCAAATGAGGGCACGTTCAAGGTTCGCATCAGCGGGTGCAGGTACATGTGACCTAATTCGTGGTCGGTGACGTGCTGCATGTTCTCACGCGAGGTCGTATAGATTGAGTATTCAATTTTTTTGTATAGCTCCTCGTCTTTCGGGTTGAAAACAGCATTCATAAGGAACACGATCGATTCATCATGCGAATCCACCATAGCCGAGGTGTAAAATGGGCAGTCAGTGCATAATCTGAAAAATCCGTCCCGGTCTAGAACCTTGGCTTTTACTGAAGTGTAAGGGTGCCTTATCCCCAAGCTTGATAACTGATTGTTCTGGGCCGAAATCCTGTCTTCTATGCCGTGCCGTAGGTATTCGTGCACGCCTTTGTTCAGAGTGATGGATACTTTCCTGACTTCTTCCTTTGTCGGGATGTCGCTTGAGATGAAGCGAGAGGAGAATGTGGACGCCAGCAGAGTTATCCCTGCCAAGATGATACCGGATACAAACCTTCTTCTCTTGGACATTTTTCCTGGATATTCAACCTTCGTCTTATAAAGTTTTCGATTAGTTATCATCATATGATGGTAACAAATATGGCGAGTTGGGAATTTCCGCCCGCTCACTCGCAAAGTTTATAAACAACAGACGACCATACAAGACCATGCAAAGAGTTGATTGCCTTCATTGTTAGCAGACGAGTTCTAAATAGTTATATTTATAAAACAAGGACATTTCTTGAGAAGATAACAGGTTCATGGCGGTATTGGTGTAATCTGGCTAGCACGATGGATTGTGGAAGTTTTCAACTGCAAAACTCCATCAGTCTGGGTTCAAATCCCAGGTACCGCCCTGATTTCGCAGAAATCAGGGAGGCTCAGAAACTTTGTTTTTGTTGCCGCCCTCGAGCGAAGCGAGAGGGAGTGCAAGGACGTCAGTCCTTCGCACCGCCCTCAAGCAACGCATTTCTTTCCAAAAATTATATAAGCAGTCAATGGGAGATGATAGTCCATGAAGCTCGAAAACTCTAAAGGCACACGGGATTTTGGCCCGGAGGACAAGATCCTGAGGAACGAGGTAGTCAGTCGGCTGACTAAGGTCTTTGAGCTCTACGGCTACTCGCCTTTGGAGACCCCGATAATCGAGCGCTACGAGCTCTTGGCGGCCAAGGCCGGCGCTGGCGAAGACAGCGACGCACTAAAGGAGATATTCAAGCTTACAGACCAGGGAGAGCGAAAGCTCGGCCTGAAATTCGAGCAGACCCTCTCGTTCGCCAGGTTCATAGGCATGAACCCCGTCATGAAGATGCCTTTCAAGAGATACGAGGTCGGTCCTGTCTTCAGGGACGGACCCATAAAGCTCGGCCGCTACAGGCAGTTCTGGCAGTGCGACGTCGACGTCGTGGGCTGCAAGGACATGGCAGTCGACGCTGAGATCCTAAACCTGGCGCTTGATGGCTTCAAGGCACTTGAACTCGACGCGTATCTTGAAGTGAACAACCGAAAGCTCTTGAAGGGAATCATCGAGTTCGCCGGCATAAAGCCCGGCCTTGCTGATTCAGTTATCATATCCGTTGACAAGCTCGCCAAGATCGGAAGGAACGGTGTCAAGAAGGAGCTTGAGGAGAAGAAGATCGAGGATGAGAAGATAGACAAACTCCTGGATGCTTTTGACGTCAAGGGCTCGAACGCTGAGAAGCTCTCGCAGCTCAAGGCAATGATAACGAGTGACATCGGAAAAGAAGGCTTGACGGAATTAGAGGAGCTGTTCTCATATCTTGCCCAAGATACTGAAGAGAAGGTCGTATTCAGCGTCTCGCTCGCGCGCGGGCTTGGCTATTATACCGGAACGATATTCGAGGGCTTCATGCGGAAAGGAGAGATCACCTCATCCATCTGCGGCGGCGGCCGTTATGACAAGATGATCCAGGGACTCCTTGGGAACAACAGAGAGTATCCCTGCATCGGCATAAGCTTCGGCCTCGACGTCATCAGTGACGTGATGAGGCTCGCGAAGAAGCATGCCCTGAAGACAGTGGCTCGCGTGTACGTCATCCCTATCAAGACGACGAAGGAGTGCTTTGCAATCTGCAAGGAACTAAGGGATGGGGGAATCTCTACGGACATGGACTTCTCAGGAAAGGGCATTAGCAGGAACCTCGACTACGTCAACGCGCTGAAGATCCCTTTTGCCATAATCGCAGGGCCGAACGAGCTTGCAGAGAAGAAGGTCAAGCTTAAGGACATGAATTCTGGGGAGGAAGAGCTCGTCTCTGTAAAGGAAGCGATAAAAAAGATTTCCTAATTACCAGCAGTCAAGTTTATATCTACCAGTACATTTCTCCCAGGCATGACACTCATCATTCCAAAGATTCTCGTCGTCTCAGACAGTCACGGCTCGCTTGGCCCGCTGGTGGAGCTTGTTGACAAGGAGAATCCAAGGACCCTCATCCACTTAGGCGATCTGGTCGATAAAGGCGGCGAAGAATCCGACAAGAGAGACCACCACATCCTGATGAAGCTGCTCAGAGAACATAAGAGCCTCCGCCTCATCCACGTCGATGGTGGAGAGGATTCCTATGGTCCATTCGAGCTTCAGGTACAGAACAGTTACAGGAAGCGGGCATTTACGGGCAGGCACTATTCTGAAGGAAGGTACTTTCTTTCCCACAAGGTTTGTTATGAAGCTCACGCAGACATCAACCTGTTCGGCCACACGCACAGGCAGATGTATAAGAGGGGGGATTATGATTATGCCGACGAGGGCATCGTCCTTGGAAGAGAGTATTCAATAAAAGGAAAAGGGCCTTTCTTCATCAATCCAGGAGCGTTCCGACATGGAGAGTATTGCATAATAGCAGAAGACACCCTCTTATTCAAAAACCTCTAGAACCACTTGCTCCTTCCAGTAGTCGCCCAGTCGATCTTCTTCCTCTTGGTCGACCACTCGCTCAACAGGATGGATGTGTTGATGAGTGCGATGTGGGTGTATGCCTGCGGGAAGTTTCCTCTCAGCTCTCCGGTCTCGACGTCTATATCTTCACTGAAGAGCCCGAGGTGATTGGCGGACTTTATCAGCTTCTCAAAAATCTCCTTGGCCTTGTCGATCTCACCTATCGCTATAAGGCTGTCTATCATCCAGAACGAGCATATTGTGAAAGCGCTGGTCGACTTGCCGAAGTCATCCTTCATCTTGTAGCGCTGGACAAGGTGTCCTTGCCTCAAGTCTTCGTATATTCCTTTCACCGTGCTTATGACCCTTGGGTCTTTCGGGTCTATCATGTCATGGTATGTCATGTGGAGCATGGACGCGTCCAGTTCTTTTCCTCCGTAGTACATGGTAAAGGCGCCGACTTCTTCGTTGTAGCCGTTCTTCAGGAAATCAGCATATATCTCGTCGCGAAGCCCGATCCACTTTGCCACGAGGTCGTCTTTGCCGTATTTCTGTGCGAGCTTGATCGCCCTGTCGACTCCGACCCAGCACATCAGCTTCGAGTAGGTGAAGTGGAGCATGCTTCCCCTAAATTCCCATATGCCTGAGTCTTTCTTGTCCCAGTGGAACCTGATCTGATTGACGAGCCATGTTAGGAAGCGCCAGTATCTCTTAGGCATCTTGTTCTCGAACTCATAATAGACGTAGTACAAATATATTACGTCTATCAATTCCCCATAGACGTCGTGCTGGTCCTGGTTGTAGGCTGCGTTCCCGATGCGAACAGGCCTTGACCCTTTGTATCCTGATAAATGATCAAGCTCATACTCCCTGAGCTTTGTCTCGCCGTGGATTCCATACATTATCTGCAAGTGATCATCATTGAGGACGCGCTCGAGCATGAAGTCCATGAACTTCTTTGCCTCGTGAAGCCTGCCGATCTTCGACAAGGCATCGACAGTGTAAGCCGCGTCCCTCACCCAGCAGTACCTGTAGTCCCAGCACCTCGGGCTCCCCACCTCTTCAGGTATCGAAGTCGTTGCAGCAGCGATTATCGCCCCTGTCTTGCTGTAAGTCAAGAGCTTGAGGGCAAGGGCAGAACGTATTATCATATCCCGGTGCTGCTCTGGCAAGATGAGCGATGAGACCCATGCCTGCCAGTACTTCCTCGTAGCCGTGAGAAGCTTCCTAACTCTGGCCATGCTGAAAGAGTCAGGATTCTCTATCGTGCCGAAAGCAAAATAGATCGATCTCTCAAGCCTGAAAGGCTCTCTCTTCAGAAGGATATCGTTGCTTAAGCTGGTCGCAAGCTCCAATGTCAGCCCTTCAGACTTTGTCAGTAGGATCTTGCCCTCGGAGACAAAATCAACTTCCTTTGTCGCATATCCTGGCTTGGGGTCGAATGTGACCATTATCTCAGGCTTGCCCTTGACGCGCTCTATTATCCTAACGATCTGATTACCCTTAATGATCTTGCTGCCCTTTCCAAGGAGCTTCTTGTATCTCGGCATGAAGTCAATCACCTTGAAACACCATTGCTTAGCCTTGAAAGTCGTCTCGAGAATGTTGGTGTTCTTGACATAGGACTGCTCTGTCGTGTACTCACCTACCGGCTGTATAGAGAACGAGCCTCCGATCTTCTCATCCAGCACCTTTGCGAACACGCTCGGGTTAGAAAATTCAGGGTAGCAAAACCAGTCTATGCTAGCATCCTTGGAGACGAGAGCGCAGGTGTGGCAGTTGCCGATTATTCCATAGTCCATGCCGCGAAGATGCAAGATTTCTATTTATATAATTAATCTTTTAGAGAAAAAGATGCGCTCATCTCGTGACTGTGAAGCTTTCGACCTGCTCTTTCAGCCTCCTGGCCTCAGGATCCTTCGCAAAGTGCTCCCTCACAGGCGCTACCAGCTTATCCACGTACTCTGCAGTCGCCTTCTTCAGGTCAAGCGGGTGTATCTTTCCGTCCGCGTATAGCTTCTCCAGCTCTTCGTAGCTCTTGATCACCAAATTTCCCCCGAACTTCTCAGGCCTCTTGATCGTGATCTCGTCAAAGCTCTCGAAGATTATGAACTTGCAGTATTCAAGGATCGGGTTCTCCTCGACCTCCTTCTCAGGGCAGTAAGCCTTGGAGAGCTTCTTTGCAATCTCCTCTGCAGTGTCTGTCATGAAGACGGCACTATCAGGCTTCGACTTGCTCATCTTCATGGCTATCGCGCGCTCTGTAGCGTCCTTTGCATCCTTAAGAGGCGACAAGAGTCCCATCAGCATGTGGTGACTTACGACGACTGGCTTCCAGAATCCCAAGGTCGGGCCGACTTCGCGCGCAAGCATATTGACCTTTCTCTGGTCAAGCCCCAGCTGGCACACGTCTGCTTTCAGGTAGAATATGTCAGCTGCCTGCATGCAAGGATAGAGTATCTGGCTTGCCTGAAGGACTTCGTCTTCGCTCCTGCCCATTATCTGGCCGCACCTAAGGATCCTCTTAACAGTGGAATTCCTCGCGACCTGCATGACGGTCTTCCAGTAATTATCATCCTTCACCATGTCAGAGACCCATACAAACTCTACGTTCTTCAAGTCCATGCCGCTCGCCTTCCAGACCTCTATGAAGTACTTACCCACAGTCTGGATCCTATCTAAGTCTCCCCCCATCTTGTTATTGGCCCAAGCATGCCAATCAGCAACCAGCATCTTGAACTTAGCGCCTGCCTTAATCATCTTGTTGACGTTGATTGTACGGAGGATTGCCTGCGCGATGTGGATCTTGCCACTCGGCTCGAAGCCGTCGTATGCGACGAACTGCTTCTTCTTAGAAAGGAGATTCTTTAGGTCTTCTTCTGTTTGTATCTCCACACCCACTTCCTTTATCAGTGCCAGCCTTTCGTCAACTTCCATGGTACTAAGAGACGGGACAATAGTATTTAAAGTTTGCTCTTGAGAAGGAACAGTCCAAAGAGGCCGCCTAGCGCAGTCTGACTGACCTACACGCGAATGCTCTAGACTCGGCCAAACAGGACTCTTCTGGATCAATACGAAGCGCGGCCTCTTGACAAGACGACAAGGTCCAAAACAAATACATTTAAAAACAAGAATGACTTGTAACCAACTCATATTTTTTCATTGCGCCTTAAAGGCGCTTGTTATCGAGGAGGATTTTTATTAGCTTCGGCATAAGAAAAAACAAAGATGGATCTTGCAGTTTACATGGCTTACGCACAAGAGTGTCATACGTGCGCTCTTATCGCAGGCTTGCCTGCCTGGTTTAGCTTTTCATCTCTTGGTTCTCTTATTTTCCAATCATTCTTGACTTTGTCATGTCGTCTTCCAGTCCATGTTCTTTTCCCTGGCATTGCAGGGAGTTTCCTTAAAGCGGAGTATTCGGAGGTGGTATAAGCACTAAAATGAACCAGAAAGTTGTGAATAAGATTTTGTTGAAGGATGCCAGCGACAGGAAGTCGGCTTCAAGAGAGAGTTCGAGGCTGCTCATCGGCAACAAGGTGCCAAGAGAGTATTTTGTGACGAGCGGCGTCGGCGAGAGCGACATCACGATCCACGCAGGGTCATATCACCTGGCGTTGAAGGATGCGGGCATAGAGATGTGCAACATCATGACTTATTCTTCTATCATGCCTGGGATTGCGCAGGAGATCGCAAAGCCTGACGGCCTCGTGCATGGCAGCGTCATGGATACCATATCTGCAGTGTCTAATTCAAACAAGGGAGAGCGTGCGACTGCCGCGATAATATATTCCTGGCTCTATGACAAGGAGACTGGCGAGCGCTACGGCGGCCTGGTCTGCGAGTACCATGGCGACAAGACTGAGGAAGAGGCTGGAGACGAGCTTCGCATGAGCCTTAGCGAGTTATACGTGAATGGGTTCTCTGAACGCTTCGAGCTGAAGGAGACCAGGCTCATATCGAGGAGCATCGTGCCTGAGAAGAAGTTCGGGACTGCGCTCGTCGCAATCTGCTTCACGAGCTACGAGTATCCTGTCGTTGGATGAATAAGAAAAGTTTTTTAGAATGTTTGGTGAATATTTCTTTTTTCTACATCTTGCTCGACTTGTATTTCTCGGGCTCGAATGATCCTAAGCGCACGATCTTCGCAGCTATCCCTCGCTTCTTAAGCTCTTCCTCAAGCCTTTCGGTGAAGTGGTTCTGGTCGTAGCCCAGGACTATGAGGTCAGGCCTTATATCTTCTATTATCTTGTAGACGTCTCCCTTGTTTCCAAGGACTGCCACGTCCACGTGCTCGAATGCCTGAACGCGCTCGCGCCTCTTGTGGTGGTCGTTCCTAGGTGGCTTTCCCTTGATGCGCTCGACTGTCTCGTCCCGCGCGATGACTACGTGCAGTTCTGTTCCTAGCTTCTTGGCTTCTGCAAGGAAGAACTCGTGTCCCTTGTGGAAGTTGTCGAACGTCCCGAATACGAGCACTCTCATGAGGCTTAGGCAAATCCTCATCCTTAAATAATTATCCTTGCCGAACCGGCTTAGAGCATCAGGTAAACTCGTACCGGACCACCATCGAATCTTTTTTAAAGCGACGTCTAGTTCCACCATCCATGCAGAGGATAAGCCCCGAATCAAATCCGAACAAGTCCCTCTTCCATGCAGATGGCAGCCGGGTCTATTCATTGGTGGGAATTGTCTCTGAGTGCCTTGCGACTCCAAAAAAGAGCAGTTTAAAGGAGAAGTTCGTCAGTTATGTGGGTAAGCATCTTAGGTTAGAGCCCCGCATGCCAAAATATGATTTAAACGTAGTGTTAAAGGAATTATGTGAAGCACCTATCTGGCCAAGGGGTCAAGTGTCGGAATTGGTAAATCTGAGGCAAGTCTTTATTCCTGATGCCAATTATTATCTCTTCAAAGGGCAGGCAGTCTTGATTTATGGGGATAAACCTAAGTTTAATTCTGAACTTGTCATCGCCAAAGGAGTGCAGGCATTGGATTCTCAGGGCCTTGCAGTCATGGAGGCCGTGCATGATCCAAATGTCATGTTTCAGAAGGAGACTCGGCCCTCCCAGCCAGAGTATAAGATGTGATCTTAAGTTCTATTGCAGAATATTAGCCAGAAGAATCTGCGAAAAGCTCATACTGCCATGATAAGGTATACAAGCACCGGCACTAGCAGGCAGCCCATGGCGTGGTTTCTCGGGATGTTCTTGAGAGGAGCGATGAGCCCGACTGCGCTAGCAGTCGCAAGCACCACTAGACCTACCCAGCCATTAAGAAAAGCACACATCAATACTATGAATGCGATGATGGAGACGACCAATGCCTTGTAGTTGACTTTCACGATGAGCTTCGAGAACTGCTTTGCAAAGAACAAGGTCAAGAATACAGAGACTGATCCGGCGATGAAGAAGACGAGCAGCAAGAGCACGAAAGACAGCGTGTCTATCTCGAACAATTTCTCCATGACTACGATAGAGCCGTCCTTTGCCTTGCCTAACGCGTAGAAGGTGACTAGCGAGAATATGACGCTCATCGTCCCCATGGCCCCGATCAATGCAAGGTATGCCTTGTCCTTGATGTCCTTCACTATCTGGTTCGATATCACTGCTCCCTGGCTCGGTCCCATGCCCGGGAAGAACTGGATGAGGAATACTGCAAGGCTGCTTCCCATGAGGACCTTTCCCAATTCCTTAATCGTAAGGTCAATCTCCTTTGTGAACTTCTGCACAGGTATCTTGGTGTTCTCGAAGTAGCTTATCAATAGTCCAGAGATGCCAAACATTCCTGATAGCAAGGGGAATAATGGCTCGGCGAGGTTTGGAAGAGAGAACACGATCACGCCGAGGGTGCCTGCAGTCATGAACAGGAGAGTGCTCCAGATCTTTTCTTTCTCGCGAAACAGCATGAACGCGACTATCATCAAAAGGAGGTAGAGCAGGTATGGCTTCAGGATAGGATAAAGCCAGTTGGCTATGAAGATGAACAATGGGACGAGAAGAAGCGCAAGGATGAGGCCCGAGTATGTTCCCAGGATCGTGAGCTTCACTGCCATGTAGCCCTCGCCTTTCAGGAGCATCTTCTGAGCCGGCAATACGCTCAGGGCGTTCTCGCTCTCAGGAGCGCCGAGATAAGTCGAAGGGATGGTGTCGAGGAACGAGTGCACGACTGCAAGGCTCATGATGAAGGCTGCGAGCGAGAAAGGCGAAGTGTACCGAAGAAGGAATGGCGAGAGGGCCAGCAGAGTCGTCGCGACGAGGTTCACGTGGATTCCGGGGGTGAGGCCTGTGACTATCCCTGAGAGCATTCCGAGGATTATTGCTGCGATTATCTCAAGATACATTCATCTAGGAGTCAGCATCAGGTTTATATTCCTCACCCAGATAACTCCGGAAAAAAACAAGAAAAAAAGAGAACTTTCCAGATATCATATCAAGAGTCTGGGTCCGCCTCGCTCTGCCCCGTCAAGACCTGTAAAGCCGGTCGCAGAGGTCGGCGACATCATCAATATTGTGGTGCTTCTGGACGTATGCCTTTGAACCCTCTCCAAGCCTCTTCACAAGCGCAGGATCGTCCAGGAGTTCTCGCATCCCAGAAGCCAGTCTTTCAGTGTCATTGCATTTGAATAGGCGAGAATGCTTGCGCATGACTTCCTGATGCGCGCACGAGTCGCTGCTAAGGACGCATCTTCCGTAGCTCATCGCTTCAAGCACAACCAAAGGCAAGCCTTTTATCCTCAACGGATTGACAAGGGCGTATGCATGCGAGAAGAGGGACGCCTTCTTCTCCCCCAGCACGATTCCCAGGAATCTTATTCTCGGATCTGATCTCGCAGACTTGATAAGAGCTTCATAATAATCTGGCTCGTAAGAGTCGCTCCCAGCCAATACCAAAGGCCAATCAGTATCCAGCTTCTTGTAAGCCTCGACTGCCAAGTCAACGCCTTTCTCCTTCCGCATCTTGCCGACAAAAAGAAAGTATTTCCCTGGCTCCAAGCCTAGTCTCTTTATCTGATCCGCAGATGCAGGAGGCTTGATCTGAGTCCCTATGTTCACGTAATGGATGTTCGAGTATCCCTTCTCCTTCAGGCTGTCAAACACAATCTGGCTATGGAGGATGACGGCATCTGCTTTTCTCATCGAGAACTGGTATTCCGAGTATAAGGCTCTTCCGAGCACATCTGAAGTGATCGGCCTTATCAACTGAGACCCAT
Organism: Candidatus Woesearchaeota archaeon; assembly: GCA_016933095.1. Taxonomy (GTDB): domain Archaea; phylum Nanobdellota; class Nanobdellia; order Woesearchaeales; family SM23-78; genus SM23-78. The sequence continues at coordinate 11,424 of JAFGBP010000078.1, forward strand.
GATGGGTTACGATGGCTTTCTTGCCTGACTGCTTTATCAAGTCCATGAAAAGTGCTGAAGAAGGGCAGTGGAGGTGAAGCACGTCAATATCATCCCTTTCAATGGCGTCTGTGACGTGGTTCGCGGCAGTGCGCAGATAAGCCTCTATCGTCACGCATTCTCCAGGCATGACGACGTGCTCAACATCCGGAAACATGGTTTCCCGACGCGCCAAGAAGTCAGTGTTATAAGTAACGACCTCATAGCCATTCTTGAGAAGGCCTGGTATCAAGTGTTCAAGATATATGGAGTTCCCTCCCTCGACGCCAATCCCTGACCTCGAAAACATGGCCACCTTCATATTGCGGGGAGGGGAATGCAGTCGGATATATATAGTTTGCTGGCCTCTTATCCACATAATGCCATAAATACAACGTCTCGCACAGAGATTATCCGCTCGCCCCTCTACCTCCCGTTACCCCAAAACCATCCTTGAGGAAACATTTATATAAAATCCCTTTCACCACGATAATCGCAGGGGTGCCTGGATCTTTCAGGCAGTCTCTTGTCAAGGGGGTGTTTTTCATGGGGAGAACGATCATCTTATTGCTGGCAGGATTATGGCTTCTTGCCTTGGCCTCTACTGTCGCTGCCGACGACTATGCCGGCTTGACTGCTGACTGCGTGGCCTTGTGCAACGCAGAGGATTACGAGGGGGCTTACAAGTGCTTTAAGAACGACCGGGATCCTCCGAGCGCTTACCTCGCTGTCGCGACCTGCGCCTTCAACGCTTACAAGGATGACGTGGCTGAGGAGTACGCCTTGAAAGCCGCAGGCTCAAACCTTGAATGGGCCACTTTCATCAACAGGTTCGGCTACACTGTCATGTACACCGGCGGGCTGGGAGAGACCTATGCCTTGGCCTACGTCGCGTCTGGCATGACCAGGCACGAGTCAAAAGCCTTGCAATACTTGAAAACTTCAAGGCAGTGCCAGAAGAGCGCTGGCCCTGACTTATGTGCAGAGCAGTACCTGGCCAGCAAGGTAGCACAGTACAGCCAGAGGAACCTCGCGGGGTCGAGGGTCGCTTATGCCAAGCCGACCATTGAGACCATTTACGGAAGGGTTACTGACAACTTCGGCCACCCGATCAAGTATGCGAAGGTCAACTACAAGTGCGGAGCCACCGACAACTTTGCCTACACTGACGAGACAGGCAGCTACAGGATCAACTTCTCAAGGACTGGATCAGTGGACCGCCCGACAGACGTCTGCACGAACGGGAAGCTCTACGTCAAGCTCACCTACACTGACCCGAAGGATGGCAAAGTCTATTTCAGGATC